>SXJR01000073.1 GCA_005779305.1 Myxococcales bacterium | reverse complement strand
GTCGGCCAGTATCAGCACGACGTCAATCAACGCGCGCTCGCACGCGCACTCGACGCTACAGTTGAGGATTGCGTCAACGCGGTCGGCGTGGATTTAAACACTGCCTCAGCGCCGCTGCTCGCTGCCGGGGTCGGCGTCGGCGCCGGGCGTGCCGCGACGTGGGCCGGGGCGGCGGTGGCACCCGGGGCACCGGCGCGCGCGACGCCAGTCTGCGCGATCTTGTCGAGGATCTCCCCGACCTTGTCGAGCATCACCTGCGTATCCCACGGCTTGGTGAGCGTGCCATCAGCGCCGACCTGCGCGCCGCGCGCGGCGTCGTAGGGCGCCGAGTTGCCGCACAGGATCACGACCGGCACGTCGGCCATCGCCGGATCCGCCTTGATCGCCGCGCACAGGTCGTAGCCGGTCTTGCCCGGCATGACGGCGTCGGCGAGCACGAGCGCGGGCCGCTGCGAGCGGGCGCGATCGAGCGCTTCGTCGGAGGTTCGCGCTCCGACATACGCATAGTCGGTGCCGCGGAAGGTGATCTCCGCCACCGTCTGCATGGTGACGCTGTCGTCCGCGCAGAGAATGACCTTGGCCATGGATTCGCGTTCCTCCGAGAAGTCGCGGGCGCCCCCAAGGCTCGGAGCCGAAGCGCCCCCGTGCGACAGTCGATTGGTAACACGGCCGCAGCTCCATGGTCAATTTGGACTGCCGCGAAAGCGTTGTGCTTTTCGCCCTCGAACCGCTACATTTCGCCCGAAATGGCCTCCGTGAATCCCTGTGCCGCCGAGATCGCCGCCGCCGTCGCCGCCACCATAGGGCCCGATGTGCGCGCCGAGGATCTGAAGGTCGAGGCGCCGCCGCGGCCCGAGCTCGGTGACTTCGCGGTCGGCATGTTCGCGGTCGCCAAGGCCCTGCGCCAGCCGCCGCCGGCCATCGCCGCCCGGGTCGCGGCCGAGCTGCCGCGCACCGGCCTTGTCACCGGGGCCGAGGCGGCCGGCCCCTTCGTCAACATCCGCGTCGATCGGGTGTGGGCGCTGCGCTGGCTCGCCGCCGGCGAGCTGGTGCCGCCCATCGGCCGCGGCAAGGTCGTGTGCATCGACTACTCGTCGCCCAACATCTCCAAGCACCTCGCCTATCACCACATCCGCTCGACGATGCTGGGCCACGCCCTGGCCGAGCTCCATCGCGCGCTGGGCTGGACCGTCATCGGCATCAACCATGTCGGCGACTGGGGCACCACCCACGGGATGCTGCTGGGCGCGTTCCAGCGCTGGGGCGGCGAGTACCCGACCCTCGACATCACCGCGCTCAACGCGCTCTACGTCCGCTACCGCGCGGCGATCGAGCAGGATCCGTCGCTCGAGGCCGAGGCCCGCGGCTGGTTCAAGCGGCTCGAGCTCGGCGAGCACGAGGCCCGCGCCCTGTGGCAGCGCTTCCGCGACATCTCCATGGCGGAGTTCCAGGAGGTCTACGATCTGCTGGGCGTGAAGTTCGACTTCGACGGCGGCGAGTCCTTCTACGAGGACAAGATGGCCGAGGTCGTGGCGATGCTCGAGACCAAGGGCCTGCTCGAGCAGAGCGAGGGCGCGACCGTGGTCCGTCTCCCCGACGAGAAGAACCCGATCCTCATCAAGACCAAGGACGGCACCTCGCTCTACGCCACCCGCGATCTGGCCTCGGCGCTCTACCGCAAGCGGACCTGGAACTTCGATCGCTCGCTCTACGTCGTCGATCGCGGTCAGAGCACGCACTTTCGCCAGGTCTTCAAGTGCCTCGCGCTCATGGGCTTCGACTGGGCCGCGCAGTGCCAGCACATCCCGTTCGGCCTGGTCCGCTTCGGCGGCAAGAAGACCTCGACCCGCGCCGGCAGCACCGGCACGGGCGATCGCCCGTTCCTCCTGCGCGACGTCTTCGACGAGGCGATCGAGCAGGTCTTGCCGATCATCACCGAGAAGAACCCGGACCTGGACGCCGAGATCGCCGCCCGCACGGCGCGGTGGGTCGGCATCGGCGCCGTGGTCTTCGCCAACGTCGTGCCCCAGCGCGACAAGGACGTCGACTTCGATTGGGATCGCGCCATGGCGCTGTCGGGTGACTCGGGGCCGTACCTCCAGTTCACCGCCGCGCGCTGCTCCGGCATCGCCCGCAAGGCCGGTAGCCCGGCCTCGCAGCGCGCGACCGCCGACTGGTCGCTGCTCACCCACGACGCGGAGTGGGCGGTGGCTCGCCGCCTGCTCGACTTCGGCGATCACGTGGCGCGGGCGGCGGCCTCGTGTGAACCGCACATCCTGGCCCACTACCTGCTCGACCTCGCCGGTGACGTGTCGCGCTGGTTCACGCTCGGTAACGACGAGCCGGCGCTACGCGTGATCGTCGACGATCCGGCGCTGCGCGCGGCCCGCCTGGCGCTGGTCGAGGTGGTCCGCCACGCCCTCGCCCGGGGCCTGCAGATCCTCGGCCTGCACGCGCCCGAGCGTATGTAGCTCGGTCATGGCTTGCAGCCGGCCGGCTTGACGTTGTGGCGATACCCGCCGTCGACGTTGCCGGGCGGGTCGTAGTTGCACACGATGATGTCCATGCCGTTGCACGTGCTGGTGCCACAGCCCAGGCGCGCGGTCTGCGCCCACACGACCTGTGTGAAGTGGCCGGTGGACATCGAGAAGCCGCCGCTCTTGAAGTCGTAGCCGTCGACCTCGCGGTACCACATCGCCGTCGCCGACTCCGCGTCGAGTGCACCGCTGGTGCCGGCCGCCAGGTTCTCGCCATATCGCGTCCGCGAATGCTCGAAGCCGCAGCCGCCATCGCGCAGCGTGTCCGCCCACGCCTGCGCCACCTTCGCCAGCTCGGGAGACCACGTCAGCGGCGCCGCGCAGTGCTGCGCCCGCACGCGGTTGTGGGCGGCGATGAACACTGCACCAGGAGCACCGTCGGTGGCTGGCCTGCTCGGAGCGGTGGCCGCGAACGGATCGGGTTCGGGATCGACCTCGGCCTCGTCGTTCCACCCCGGTTGATCCGACGCCATCCGCGCCCTGGCCAGCTCCGGTGTCATCTCCGGCGGCGGCGGCGACGGCGGCGGCGCCATCGGCTTGGCCGGACAGGCTGACATCGAGGACACCGTCCCGAGCGCGATCATCCATCGCATCCATCGACGATGGCACGTCGGTCCCATCCCCGCTACACCTCCACCCACATGCGCTTCCTCGCCCGGCTCGAAGAACCGGCCTGGTGAAGCGCGAGGTCTTGGAGTGGCACTGGCTACCCGTCGTCAACCGCGGCGAGCTGGCCGCGATGTACTGCTTCGACTTCCTCTTCATCGCCTGCCGGGGGCCCGGCAAGCTCGCACTCGACAATCGGGTCGGCTAGATCGATCCTGTCGAGGTGGGAGAGGGCGAGGACCTCGCACACGACCCCGAGCGAGCGCTCGGACAGGAGACCCTCGCCCGTCTGCCGTTCGTCGCCATCGCCATCGCCATCGCGATGACGTGCTCGCTGGCGCTGTCCGAGCCGTCGGGGATCCCGGTCCCGGCCATCGTCCTCGTCGTCAACGCCGCGATGGTCCTCGCCACCGTCGGGATCTTCCTCTTGGCGCGCGCCGGGCGCATCCCGGTGGCGATGGCGGCGCCGGCGGCGACGGCGAGCTGGATCGCGCTGCCGATCTCGACGCTGACCTCGCTCTACATCACCGGCGACGAGCGGCTGTCGGTGCTCTTCATCATGGAGCTCCTGGCGGCGCCGTCGGTCATCCTCGTCGGTCGATGGCTGGCAGTCGGTGTGGTCAGCAGCGCCCTGGGCTGGGCCTGGGTCGAGCTGGTGGTGCGAGCCGGTCACGACGGGCTGGCGCCTTTCGTCGGTGCCGCGGTGGTGCTCACCGGCATCGGCCACGTCCTCCATGCCCGCGCCATCATCCGCGCCGACGCCGCCCGGGCCGACATCGCGGCCGCCGGCCGGCGCCTGGTGCAGGCCCAGCGCCTCGAGGCGGTGGGAACGCTGGCGTCGGGGCTGGCCCACGACATGAACAACATCCTGGCCGGCATCCTCGGCGCCGCCGAGGCCATGCGCAGCGCCAACGGACCCGACGCGGCGGGGCTCCTGCGCGAGATCGTCGAGGAGGCCCGCCGAGGCGGCGATCTGACCCGCAGCCTGCTCGCCTTCTCGCGCAAGGGCCAGTACCGCCACGAGCCGATCGAGATCGCCGGCGCGGTCGAGCAGGTGGTCGCGATCCTGCGCCGCACCGTGAGCAAGTCGGTGATCCTCGACGTCCACCACGCGCGCCCCGGCGTCGTGGTCGACGGCGATCCGGCGCAGCTCACCCAGGCGATCTTCAACCTCGCGCTCAACGGCGCTCAGGCCATCGGTGAGGCCGGCGCCGTGACCATCGCGACCGGCGCCGACGGCGACGGCGCCGCGCTCCAGGCGACCCTCGAGGTCCGCGATACCGGCGCCGGCATGGACGAGGAGACCCGCGCGCGCATCGTCGAGCCGTTCTTCACCACCAAGGCTCCGGGCCACGGCTCCGGCCTCGGCCTGGCCATGGTCTACGGCACCATCCTCGCCCACAAGGGCACGATCGACGTCGAATCGACGCCCGGCCGGGGCACGACCATGCGGATCAAGCTGCCGGCCCGCCTCCAGGCGCCGGCGGCGGCGCCGGCGCCCGACGTCGCCAACGTCGAGGCGGTCCCCGACCCGGCGTCTCTGTCGTCGCTCCACATCCTCCTGGTCGATGACGAACCGCTCATCCGCTCCATGTACGAGCGGGCGCTGGTACGTGCCGGCATGCGGGTGACCACCGCCACCCACGGCGGCGACGCCCTCGAGCGCTTCGAGCAGGCCATCACGCCGATCGACGCGGTCGTCCTCGACATGTCCATGCCCGTGGTCAGCGGCCCCGAGTGCTTCCGCCGCCTGCGCGAGTTGCGGCCGGGCCTGCCCATCGTGATCGCGTCGGGCTACATCGTCGACGCCGAGGCCCGGGCCCTGCTCAGCGCCGGCGGCGCCGCCTTCCTCGAGAAGCCGTTCCGCAACGAGGCGCTGATCTCAGCGCTGCGATCGCTGACCACCGCGTCCTGACGTGGCGCTCGCTCCACACTCCGTCGGATCGGGGGCGGCCGGCAGCGGGAAGCGTGCCCCGGCGAGGTACGCGGGCAGGTTGCGCGCGAAGTACGTCCACGACGTCTCGTTGCGATCAGCGACGACGCAGCGAGGCGCGTCGAGGAACAGGGGCACGCGCTCGCGCAACTCGCGCTGCAGCAGCGGGTCGAGCATCTGGACGCTGGCGACCTTCCGGCCATGCGCACGATAGAGCAGGCGCCCGGGCCGTGCCCCCTGCTTCATCCAGGGCAGCCAGGGCCCTTCGCGGTGCCAGCTCAAGGTGAGGGTCGGGACCGAGCTCAGGTCGGCGTTGCTCACCGCCGCCGCCGGAGCCTGCAGCGCGAACAGCTCGATCGCCTGGTAGTTGTCGCCGACGCTGAACGGTCGGGTGGCGAGCTCGGCGGCCAGCGGATCGGGATAGAACAGCGGCACGTCGACGATCAGCGTGGCGAGTCCGTCCACGACGTGGAGCGGCGAGCCGCCGCCGAGTGGGGCCTGGACCAGGCGGTTGGCCACGTGGACGACCGCGACGTGTTCGTCGGTCCAGGGGTTTCGCCAGCGCTCGAGCGGGCGGCCGGTCTCTGGCGCGAGGTAGTACATGAGCTCGCGTGACGTGAGGTGCCAGCGACCTCGATGTTCGAGGCAGCGCGCGACGTTCATGCCGAGGGTGTCGAAGACGTGCCGCACGGGTTCGCCCGGGACCACCGCGTAGACCGCCCCGGCCCAGGTCGTCACGACCTGCCGCCCGTCCAGGTCACAGCGTGTGCGGACCAGCTCCTCGGCGCTGACGACGCGTTCGGTCGCCGGCGCCACCGCGCCGTCGGCGGGGCGAGCTGGTGCCGGGCTCCGACAGGCGCTCGCGATCGCGAGGCCGAGCAGCAACGTTGCGGCGCGCATCGGGGCCAGCGTGGCACGGAACTCCGGCCTTGGCCTCGACCAGGCGTGGGTTCTGGCCGATGCTGGACCTCGTTGCCCCAGGTCCGGACGAAGAAGCCTCGGCGCGATCGCGGCACGGCGCCGGCGGGCGCGACCGCGACGGTCGAGGAGTCGATCGTCCTCACCCTCTTCGATCTCGCCAACCAGCTGGTGCGGCGTGGCGACCGCCTGGCCGCGGTCGCGGGGCTGACCACGCAGCAATGGCTCGTCCTCCTGCAGGTCGCTGGCGACCCGAACTTCCCGTCGACGGGCCCGAAGGGCGCCGGTCCGCTGCTCGCCTCCGACATCGCGCGCGCGCGCGGGGTGACGCGCGCGACGGTGAGTGTCGTGATCTCGGCGCTCCGGCGCCGCGGCCTGGTGACCGAGCGCGCGGATCCGTCCGACGCCCGGCGAAGGTTCCTCGCCCTCACCCCGGAGGGCGCCGCTGTTCTGGCCGCCATCCAGCCCGTGCGCGAGGCGGCCAATCGGCGCCTGCTCGCCCGCCTCGGTCACCGCGATCGTGCCCAGTTCCTCCGCTGCCTCGTCGCATGCCTCGACGAGCTGTGGGACCTCCATGAGGCCGAGCAGGGCGCCGTGGCCCGGGTCCGCCTGACCCGGGGCGGGCGGTCCCCGGGGGTCAAGGCCCGGTGATGCGCCAGTCGAGGACGAATCCGGTGGCGTCGTCGCCGCCGACCTGATCCACGACGATCCAGAAGCTCGCCGGCGCCGTCGCAACCCCACCGATCGTCGTCGGGTACAGGACGCTCAGCGCCGCGGCGTCGCACCCGAGCGGGCCACAGAATCCCGCCCCGTACTCGTTGTTGCCGCAGGCCCCGCTGCCGTCGAAGTCCGGCCAGCTGCCGCCCGGACAGGTATCGAGCAGGTACACACCCGCCTGCCGCCCACCCGCGAGCTCGGCCCGCAAGGCCAGTCGTTCGCCGGGCTGGAGCGTCACCTGGTAGACCTTGTCGAGCCCGCGGGCGTCGTACACGAACGAGCAATCGGGCGGACGCATCGCGAGGGCGCTGCGATACGGGTTGTAGTCGTTGGCCGCGCCGAAGCTCGCAGCGACGCGGTGGGTGTAGCCAGCTTGCGGAGACGCGACCGAGGAGCCGATCAACCCGAACGCGCTGGCGCACCGTTCGCCGTCGGCGGCGCTGGCATCGGGTGAGGCATCGGCGGCCGCGTCGGCCACGCCGGCGTCAACCGCCATCGCATCGACACCGGCGTCGACCATGTGCGGCGCATCCGTACACACCAGGTTCGGCTGACAGGTCGTGCGGCACAGCCCCGAGGTGCATTCGTCGGCGCCGAAACAGGTCGCGCCGTCGGCGCGGCGCGGCTCGCAGCGGCGGGTCCCGAGGACGTCGCACCAGCCGTCGCTGCACGTGCCGAGGAGGTTGTAGCTGCCGTCGACGCAGGTCGCGCCGTTGGCGAGCGAGACCTCGGGCGGGTCGACACACGTATCATCCTCGGCGTCGCAGTTGACGCCGGTCGCGCAGAGCGCCAGCGGGGGCGCCGCGGAGCACGCGCGACCGACGGCCGCCACCGCCTGGCACGACCCGGGGCGGGTCCCGCCGTTGCCGTCGAAGGGAAACTGACACCCGGGCCGGGCCGGGTCCTGATAGCAGCAGAACGCCGCCGCGGGATCACAGGTCCCGTAGAAGACGCCTCCCAGGCCGTCACGCACCGGCCCGCACGAGGCCCCGGCGCCCCGCGTGCGACGGACGAAGCGGCGCTGTTCCTCCCCGCCGGCCGGGGCGGCGAGGCCGAAACAGGTCGAGTCCCAGAGCGCCGTTCGCGCCTCGATCCCGCAGGTCGCGGTCCCCAGGTCGCCCACGCACCCGGCGAACCCGGCGCCGTCGAAGGTGACCTCGCCGGTCTCGGCGGCCTCGACCCATTCGCCGAGGTACATGGTGTCCAGCATCTCCCGCATCACGTCGCGGCACGCGCCCTCGTCCAGCGGTGACGCCGGCGGCAGCCGGCCGTGAAACGCCGCGAGCCGTTCGTTGGCGACGTAGGGCGCGAAGTAGTCGACCAGATCGGCGTCGCAGCACCGGTAGAGGGCGCCGCAGACGGCGTCCGCGGCCCGGCGGGTGATCGCGGCGAGGTCTTCGGCGGGGCCGTCGGTGGCGGCGGCGTCGGTCGAGGCGGCGGTCGAGCCGTCGGGGGCGACCTGGCGGCCGGGGTCGCCGCAGCCGGCGATCGCGAGGAGCAACGAGGTGAACAGGAGAGGGGGCAAGCGCATGCGCGGAGAGAACTCGATCCTGCGAGTGTATGTCAATCAAATAGCTATTTGTGCCTACCGAGACCGGTCATATGATTCGGTTGACTAACTAAACGAATGCCGAACGTGACCCGCCTCCACGCCACGGCCGCCGCGCGTCGTTTCACCCAAGGCCCCGGTGGATCGACGCGCGCCGTGTTAGGTTCGGCGCGGAGTCGGGATTCGCTCGGAGGATCCATGGACCGCTGCGCCCTCGACTCCATCTGCTTCGCCCTGATCGTCACCGCGTCAGTCGCCTGTGGAGGCGACGCAGGCTCCGAGGTGAACGACGCCGGACCGGACGCCATCGTGGGCGGCGCCCAGCCCCCCTTCCCGCGGCTGGTCTGTCCGCGAGATCCGGGATGCGAGACCCTGGGCGACGGGGTCCTCCGCGCCGGGGCCGCGCGCATCGACATCACGCCCGACCTGGCCGCGAGCGAGTCCGGCTGGCAGGACCTCAACGGCAACCACGTCTTCGACCCGGACGAACCGTTCGTCGACGCCGATGGCGACGGCAACTTCGACGCGGTGTGGATCGCGGGCTCCCAGAACGCGCGACCGGCGATCGGCGTCCACGATCCGGTCTGGGCACGCGTGCTCGTGATCGAGCAAGGGGACGTCCGCGTCGGCCTCGTGACCTACGACCTGATCGGATGGTTCGCCACCGAGATGGATCGCACCCGCGCCGAGATCGGGGCCGAGCTCGGCCTCGATCACGTGATCTTCGCGTCGACGCACAGCCACCAGAGCCCGGACACCATGGGCCTGTGGGGCGAGACCTCGCTGGAGAGCGGGATCGACCGCGCGTACCACCAGCGCATTCGCCAGCTCACCGTCGCGGGGCTGCGGCAGGCGGTCGGTCGGCTGGAGCCGGTGAAGATGCGGGTGGCCGCGACGCGCACCGTGGACGGGATGGGACGGACCCGACCGTACCTGGGTGACATCCGCGATCCGATCATCGTCGATCCCACGCTGACCGTCGTGCAGCTGACGGCCGCCGCCGAGCCGGGACGGACCGTCGCCTCGCTGGTGCACTGGTCGTCGCACCCCGAGTACGTGGGCTTCGACAACAACCTGCTGTCCTCGGACGTGGTGCACTACATCCGGGACACGGTCGAGAACGGGGCGCCCGCGACCGCGGCCGGCGGCGCCGCGGCGGGCCTGGGCGGCGTTGCGATCTACCTCCAGGGGGCGCTCGGTGGCCAGGTCGGCCCCAACGGTATCCGGCCGATCGCCGCCGACGGCAGCGAGGTCGAGGACGAAGGCTTCGCGCGGGCCGAGGCAGCTGGCGTCAACGTCGGCCGCCTCGCCCTCGAGGCGCTGGGCCGGCCGTCAGACAGCGAGGACGTCGAGGCGCCGAAGATCGCGTTCCGGACCGGCGACCTGTTGCTCCGGGTCGAGAACACCATCTATCACGTGGGTGCGCTGGTCGGAGTCTTCGACCGCACGTTCGTCGGCGTGGATCCCGAGCGGCCGATCGGCGAGGGCAACATGCCCTACGTCGCCTCCCGGGTGAGCTACCTGGAGCTCGGGCCGACGGCGATCATCACGGCCCCCGGCGAGCTCCATCCCGAGCTGTTCGTCGGCGGCTACGACGGCGCGTGGAGCTTCGGGGTGCCGATCGTCGATCCGGGCAACGAGAACCCGCCGGAGCTGGCGCGCGCTCCCGCAGGCCCGTACCTCCGTGACCTGATGCTCGCCCGTCCCGGAGTCCGCTACCCGCTCGTGCTCGGCCTCGCCGAGGACACCCTGGGCTACATCGTGCCGCGCTGGAACTTCGAGATCGCGCCGGGTGCCCCCTATCTCGAGGAAGCGCCGGGCGATCACTACGAGGAGACCAGGTCCATCGGCCCCACGTGCGAGGCCGAGGTTGTCGGCCCCATGGTCGAGCTGATCACCTGGGCGCCGTGAACAGCCCGGCCAGCGCAGCGGTGCCGCCGTTGCCATGGCGATCGCGCACGGTGACCGCGGTCAGGCCTGACAGCGTCGGCGGGGTGACCCGGGCGGTTCCGGCAAGCGTGGTCGACGCATCGAGCGTGACCGACGGACCAGAGCCGTACACGAGCTCGACCGTGATCGGCGCTGACGCGAGCGGCAGGCGCGCGTTCGACAGGCCTTCGAGCGCGAGCATGCGAAAGCCCGCGGTGGCCTCGTACGCGACCGAGACCGACACGTCCCCGGCGGTCACCATCGCCGTCACCGACATCGGGCCGGCGACGACGTCGAAGGGTTGGCTGGCGAGCGTGTAACCGGTGCCGGTGACGTGGAAGCGGTAGCGTCCGAGCGGCAGGCCCGGGCGATCGGCGAGCGCGGGCAGGCCGGGCGCGCCCAGCGGCGCCACCGCCTGCCAGGTGATGGCCCAGTAGTGCGTGCGCGGCTGACCGGCGCGCTGCACCAGGGGCTGGGGCGTCCACGTGAGCACCAGATCGAGATCGTCCACGATCCGGCCACTGCGCCGGGTCACCGGCTCGAACGCGCCTCCGCTCGACGCGCGCTCCAGCCGGATCCGGGGCGTTCCAGACAGCGGATCCTCCCCGATCCAGACGAAGTGGGCGACGCCGGTCACCCGGGGGACGGTGGGCGGCGGCTGGGCCGACGTCACGGTGGCGTCGCCGAGCACGTAGAGCTCGGCGGGGACCTGCGCCGGGATCGTGCCGGCGAGCGGCGCCGCGTCGGGGGGCGGGACCTCGGCGTCGTCCTTGCGCGCCGGGACCACGCGATCGGCGCCACCGGCGGCACCGTCCTCGCGGGTGTCGGTCGTGGCGAGGGCGAGGAGCTCGGCCAGCTGCTCGAGGATCACCTGGCCTTCGAGGGGACCCCACAGGTTGATCGAAGGCTCGAAGCCACCCAGGAGCCAGTCCTCGGGTGTGAGCAGGTAGCCGATGTGGCCCTGGGCGTAGCCCACGATCATGGTGTTCTCCGGCGCCGCCGGGGAGCGCGCGCGAAGCGCCTCGGCCCACTGCACCAGCGGCTCGCCGGGCGCGAAGGCGACGACCCACTCGTCCAGCCGGAGGGCGGAGATGGTGGTGCGCGTGGATGCGCAGAGCGGCGATGGTTCGAACTGGGCGCGGATGAACGCCGCCAGCACGGGCAGCACCTCCGGCAACATGCCGCACGAATGGTACGGCACCAGGCCGGCCACGCCCGGCATGCGCATGTTGAGGAAGGTGTCGTCGCTGGGGTCGCCGCACAGGCCGGCGCCCGCCGGCGCGTTGAACTCGTCGATCGGCGACCGCACCGTGCCGTCGGGATTGAAGATCTCGCGATCGGCCGTGCGCGTCGGGTCGAAGGGCGCGTACGCCAGGGCGCCGTCGCGCACGCGGAAGTTGTTCCAGTCGGGGCCGAGCGCGACCGATCGGGTCAGCATCTCCATCGCCAGCGTCGACCGCATGTCGCTGCCGGCCTGGGTCCACAGGGCCATGAGCTCGGGCAGCGCCCGCCGTCCGTTCTCCTCCGAGCGCCCGAAGTCGTTGTCGGGTCGCTCGTCCGGGATGGCCAGGTGGCGGTGACTCGAGGGCAGCACGTCACCGCCCGCCCCTTGCAGGTGCATCACCATCACCGGGCGATCGAACTCCTCTTCCATCAACACCTCGTAGGCGCCGGCGACGTCGGTGGAGAACAGGCCGACCGAATCCGAAAGGACCGCGGCGTGGTTGCCGAGCACGGGCAGGATGGCGAGCGGCTGTCCGTCGGCGGTGTCGACGCGGATCATGCCGAGGTAGGCATCCTTGCGGGCCTGACCACCGAACAGATGGTCGTTCACGTCGCGGCGGTCGTAGCTCACGTCGTCACCCGGGTCGAACGCCGTGTTCGCCGCCAGCCCGATCCGCGCCGGAGCGCGCGCGGCCAGCGCCTCGTTCGCCACCGCCACCAGCCCATCGATCATCGCGTCGTGGTTGCGCTGGCGCAGCTCACCGCCGCCGACCTGGAGCTTCAGATCCGCCGTGTACTGCTCGGGCGCCGTGTGGGTGTGGCTCGATGCCCAGACGACCTTGCCGGCCATGGACGGTCCCAGACGCGCCTCGACCGCGAAGGTGATGGCGTCGTTGCCGAAGACGGTGTCGCTCTTGATCAGGACGATGGTCTCGTCGCCCGCGGTGAGCGCGAGCGCCTTCACGTACGGGATGGTCTCGATGCCGACCGACGCGTTGAAGCCGTCCGAGAACAGCGTGCCCCGGCCATCGACGCGGCCCTGATCGTCGAGGCCGACGCAGCGCGACGTGTTGCCGCCGAGCGCCGACGAGAGGGGCAGAGGCAGCGGCGCTTCGGCCACGCCCGCCATGACCGGGCCCGGCGCAACCATCGATCCGGCCCGTGCGGTCGGAGGCAGAGGGGTGAACGTGCAGTGCGCGGTCGACGCCGGTTCGACACCAGCGTCGACGGTGGCGTGGTGATCTCCACCGCAGCCCGCGCCGACCAGGACGCACGAGACGATCCGGGACCAGGTTCGTACGAGCATCGCGATCTCCAGCAGGGTGCGGTCGTGGTTCGGATCGCCGGGTCAGTTGGCGTAGGGATCGCGGATGGTCGCCACCCGGTCAGCCGCGAAGTCGGCCAGGAGCGCGCCCAGCAGCTCGTGGATCTCGTCGGTCTGGGTGTCGGGGATGATCTCGACCGGGCTCTGCTCCACGATCGGCGGGAACAGCGGCTGGTAGTTGCGCTGCTCGATCCGCTTGCGGATCGCGGCGTGACCGGCCGGGTTCCAGACCACGAAGACGCCGGTGCGACCGCCGGCCAGGTTGCCGGTCACCGGTGAGGTCACCGTCGGCATGGTCACGAAGCGGACCGGCTCGGCCGGCGGCGACGGCGCGGTGGTCACCAGGCGGCGCAGCCCCATCGCGGCGGCCACCGACTCGGTGGAGTCGTTGGGCACCCAGACGTCTCCCCATGACATGGTCGTGATCAGGTCGGCGGGCGTGCCCCCGCGCTTGCTGCCATCGAGGATGTGGGGCGCGTAGGCGAGGCCATCGCCGCGCTCGACGACGCTGTCGAAGAGCGCGACGATGGGATCGAACCGCGCGTCCTTCTCCGGGTCGAACGGCTCGATCCGGACCCCGAGGTCGAAGGGGGTGGTCAGGACCGACAGGAACGTCGCCGCGTAGTTGGGACTGTGCATCATCGCGGGGAAGGGCAACCCCGCCGCCGCGCTGGCGACGTACGCGACGGTGATGCGAGGCTCGACGGTGATGGCGACGTTCGCCACCAGCCCTCCCAGCGACTCGGTGACCAGCGCGACGTCGTTGCGGAACGTCACGGTGTCGGGGACGCCGGCGAGCGGCGCCACCGCCGCGTTGATCGGGGCCAGGTTCCCGTCGGCGACCAGCTCGGCGAGCGCCGAGATCTCGAGCGCGGACTGGCGCAGGTTCTCCCCGAGCGCCAGGGGATGTCCCGGCGGGATGCCACCCGACATGCCGAGCAGGTGGAAGAACTGGATCGGCGCGAACAGGCCGACGGGAGCGCCATCGCCGAAGCCGTCGGCACCGGCGCTGTTCAACATCTCGTTCATGGTGTCGACCGGGTTGCCGGCCCGGCTGCCATGGCGATTGAGATCGATCATGATCATCGCCAGACCCTGCCGCGCGGCCGTGTTGGCGATCACGAGCCCGTCCTGGCGGGTACGGCCGAGGCCATGGACGTAGATGGCGACGGGGACGTCGGTCCAGGTGGAGTTGCGCGGAAGGGTCAGGGTGTACTTGACCGGATGCGGGCCCTTGATGGTCCAGGTGCCGCCGTTCTTGGTCGGGAAGCCGTCTTCGCCGGGGGTCGCGTTCAGGAAGCTGGGCAGCTGCACCGTCCCGTGGATCACGACCGCGACGTGGTTGTGCGGCTCGGGTCCCACGCCGTTCTCGTCCGATCCCGGGACGGCGTCGGCGGTGGCGACACCGAAAAGCGCCTGCAGGCCGCTGGTCCCGGTCTCGGCCGGGCCGTAGACGGCATCGACCGTGATCGTCGGTGACGTCGCGGCCGCGATGACGTCTCGCATCGCGCGGGTGTCATCGATGTAGCTCGCCGTGCGGAAGACCGTGGCCGACACGACCTCGGCGTCGAGGGCGTCGGGCAGGACCTCGAAGAGCGGGCGCAGGCTGGTCTGGGCCGCCGCGACGCCGGGATCGGTGGGGACGGTCGCGAAGTTCGTGGCCGCGAGGAACGTGTCGCTGGCGGTGAGCGGCTGGCCCTCGACGTCGGTGATCGCGCGGGTGAGGATCGCGGCGTAGTCGTGGCCGCCGCGGAGCACGATGCCGAGCCGCGGCGCGAGCACGACGGTGCGCAGATCCTCGCGCCACACCACGTCGCAGGGGATCTCGACGAGGCTTCCCGAGGTCGACGCGTCGAGGTCGAAGAGCCTGGCCGAGGCGCTCGTCACCGTCGCCTTGTCCAGCGCGCCGTCGATCGGGAAGTAGACGTTGGAGCGCGCGCCCGCGCCATCCATCGTGGCCAGGCCCTCGATGAGCATCGCGACGTTGCTGGTGCTCGCGTTCGCGCCGGCCGGCACGGTGGTCAGCTTCTGGCGGCCGGCCGCGTCGAGGTAGAGGTCGGACGGGTAGGGCAGGTCGGCCCATGCAGCGCCGGCGCCCGGGGCGGGCGGGTCGAAGTGCGCCGTCGCGCGGGAGGTCTCCGCATCCGGGCTCGAGCGGGCATCCACCGGACGGTCGCCTTCACCGCCGCCACACCCTGCCGCGAAGAGGAGGGGCACAAGCCACGTGCGCGTTGTCATCGACCGTTCTTACGTCAAGTCGTAGGCAGTTGGAAGTGGAACGTTCTAGTCCTGGAACAGGTTCTCGGCGGTGGTGTCGATGCCGTGCTTGTCGCCGTGCAACGCATCCGACAGATCGCTCGTGGTCTTCCTCAGGCGTGCCCCCAGCACCTGCACGAAGGACCAGAGCAGCTTGGTGGCCAGCTCGGGCTCCTTCTTGATGATCTCGTAGAAGTCCTTGCGCTTGACCACGACCAGCATGGTGTCCTCGGTGGCCGTCGCCGACAGCGATCGGGTCGAGCGATCGATGAGCGCCATCTCGCCGAAGTGCTGGCCCTTGCCGAGCTGGGCCACGGTCACGCCGGCCTTGGACAGCTTCACCGCGCCGGTCATGACCACGTACATCGACTCGCCGGGATCACCCTCGGCGAAGACCGGCTGATCGGCGCCGTGCTCCTCGACGGTGGTCGAGTTGGCCACCCGCACCAGCTCGCGATACGAGAGGTAGCGGAACATCTGCATGGCCTTGAGAGCATCGAGCTTGAGCGACGCCTCGCCGACCTTGGGCTGGGTGCTGGTGGCGGCGCCGTCGCCGACCCGGATCACCACGCCGGTGATGTTGTCGTGGCCGCCGCCGTCGTTGGCCAGGTCGATGAGCTTCTTCGGGACCTCCTTGACCTCGCCGTCACCGAGCAGGCCGGGCAAGTTGAGCTCGTCGAGGTAGGCGTAGAGGCCGTCGCTCGACAGGAGGAAGCGGTCGCCGGGCAGGATATCGAAGTCGAAGGTGTCGACCTCGACCGAGGCGTACACGCCGACCGCGCGGGTCACCGCGTTCTTGAACTGCTTGTAAGGCGAGCTCTCGACCTGATCGCGCTTGAGCTTGCCGCGCCGGACCAGCTCGTTCATCAGCGAGTGATCCTCGGTGAGCTGGTGGCACTGGTTCTGGCGGGCCAGGTAGATGCGGCTGTCCCCGACGTGGGCGATGAAGCCGCGCAGGTGGTCGGGCGCGCCGGCGATGAGCAGGACCGAGGCGGTGGTGCCCATGCCGCGCTTCTCGGCCTCGGCCTGGGCGCGGTTGTAGACGGTCGAGCAGGCCGACTGGACCGCGTGCTCGAGCATCTGCAGGATCTCCAGCGCCTGCACGCCGGCCCCGTCGGCGCGGTAGCGCTCGATGAGGTCGCGGTTGCCGTAGACCGCGTCGCGGATCTCGTGCACGGCGATCGACGACGCGACCTCGCCGGCCGCGTGTCCGCCCATCCCGTCGGCGACGAGGAACAGGCGCAACTTCTTGTCGATGAGGAAGTTGTCCTCGTTGTGCGTGCGCTGCCGCCCGACGTCGGTCGCTGCCGCGAAGGTCAGCTCCATCGCGATCCTGGGGTAACACGCCCGCAGGAGCACGGTCAACGCGCGGGACGCCGGCGTCTGTGGCTCACGAGACAAACCGGCAACCGGACGTCACCAGCTCGGCGCCAGCGCCTCGAGCAGGCCGGGCGCCAGCTCGGCAGCGACCCGGTCCGCCGCGCGTCGGTCGTCGCCGAAGCCGCCCAGGTAGGCGCGGCCGCCGATCACCACCGTCGGCCCCCAGCCGAGGCCGGCGGCGCGCGCCGCCTCGACCGCGGCCCGGGCCTGCCGGGGCTCCCCCGACGCGCACGCGTCCAGCTTCTCGCTGTCGAGGCCCGCGGCGGCGGCGATCGCCGACAGATCGACGCGCCCGCGGGCGGCGAAGCCACCCGTGGTGGCGGCCCGCAGGAAGCCCCAGCCGTCGCCCTCGGCGGCGGCGCACAGCGCGGCCTGGGCCAGGGTCAGGTCGCGATCCGAGCCGTCGAGGATCATGTCGACCCAGGGCACCCACACCACGCGCACCTGCCCGGGAAAGTGCTCGGCGACCCGGCGGGCCAGGTCGAGCTGGTCGAGGCAGAAGCGACCGCGCAGGTTGCACACCACGAAGATCGGGACCTCGGCGTCGGGCGGGCCTAGCGTCGGCATGCCGGCGGTGGGCAGCGGGCGGGCGAGGAGCGGCACCGGGTCACGCTCGGGCGGCGCGTCGGGGTCGAACTCGTCGAGCGTGGCCGGGAGGTGGCGCGCCACCGTGCAGCCGGTGCCGCGGGTGAGGACCGCGGCCAGGTGCCAGGCGAAGCTCGGCGGCTCGGGGGGATCCGGATTCGCCGTCGGGTCGGCCGGTCCAGGCGCGGTCGAGCTGCCGCGCTCGTCGTCGGGATCGTCGCCGCAGGCTTCGCGCCGCGCGCCCCAGCGGGGGATGGCCCGGGCCGGGATGCCCTGGCCTGTGGCGCGGCGGGCATCATCGAACGCGACCCGGTACTCGTTCTCGAGATCGCCGACGGTGGCGGTGGCGGCGTGTACGCGCGGGCCCATGGGCCGCCCGTTGATCACCATCTCCGGGTTGGAGGTGGTGCCCAGGCGGAAGGCGCGGTGGCGGTTGGCGTCGAGCGCGGCCTGGACCTGGAGGTCGAGGTGCGCGCGCTCGGCGGCCGTGCGGCTGAGCCCGATCTTGACCGCCAGCTCGAGGGTCGCGCCCGAGTTCGGCGCCATCGCGCCGGTCGAGAGCGCGTTCATCAGCTCGAAGAAGCGGCCGCGCTGGTGAGCGGCGAGGGTGATCGCCGGCGTGTTCTGGTTGCGGTGCAGCGGCCGGAACACCGCCCGCACCCGGGTCGGGTGGCGGCGTTGCAGCTCGATCAGGGTGCGGTAGGCGTCGTGAGCGTTGCCGGCGCCGGGGGTGAAGAACAGCTCGATCGTGACCGCCGCCTCGGGGGGGCCGATCGCCGGTGCCTCGTCGGCGGTGCGGTGCTCGACCCGCTCGGCGCGGCCGGGCGCCGCCGTCGCCGCGGGCGGCAGGCACGAGCCAGCCAGCGCCGCCGCGACCACGAACCGGTTCATCGATCCGAGGATAGCGCGTCGCCGTCGCCGTCGCTCGCCGCCAGCGCCGCGGGCTCGTCGACGTCATCGGGCTCGACCTGCGGCCACATCACGATGAAATAGATGGCGGCCGAGACCAGGAGTCCCATGACGACGGCGAGGGCGAACGGTTCCCAGACCACGACGTCACCGTAGCGTCGCGCACGCGTGCCGGTCAAGGGTGGGAATGCCGCCCGCGGGCACACAGTTGCTGTAAGGTCCGCCCGTGTTCGCACCCATCCTCGCCTTGCTGGCCGCGGTGAGCGTCGGCGCCGTCACCGCCGCCGGTGGCCTGCCGTTCTTCTCGCTGCCGACGCTCGACATCGGCATCCCGCTGCAGCCGTTCGGCATCATCGTCGCCACCGGCGTGCTGATCGGCGCCGAGATCCTGCGCCGCTACGGCTTCCGCTTCAACATCGACGACGACGACATCCGCTCGCTGACCATGTGGGTGATCGTGACCGGCTTCATCGGTGCCCACGTCCTCGACATCCTCATGTACGAGCAGGACCGCCTGGCCGCCGAGGGCCCGGTGCTGCTGCTCAAGATGTGGGACGGCATCTCGTCGTTCGGCGGCTTCCTCGGCGGCGCGGTGGGCTTCCTGTTCTGGGTGTGGTGGAAGCGCGCCACGCTCGGCCTCGTCGCCGATACGATCGGGGTCGGGCTCTTGCCCGCGTTCTCGATCGGCCGCATCGGCTGCACGGTGGTGCACGATCACGTCGGCCGCGCCACCGAGTCGGCGCTCGGCGTCGACTACCCGCGCACGGAGCTGATCGCGCGCGGCGTCTACGACGAGCTGGGCGGCCACGGCGCCGTCATCCGCGCCCACAACCTGGCGATGTACGAGCTGGCGTACCTCATCCCGGTCAACATCTTCGTCCTGTGGCTGGCCTTCCAGAAGACGCGGCGCCTGCCGGGCGGGTTCGTCGCGGTGACCATCGTGTTGCTGTACACACCGGTCCGGTTCGTGATCGAGTTCTGGCGGCTCAACACGTCGGATCCCCGCTACGCCGGGTTCACCTTCGCGCAGTGGGCCGCGATCTCCCTGTTCGGGGTCTGCATCTACGGTGCGGTGTGGCTGAAGCAGCACGGCGCGGTGCCGCCGACCCCCGAGGAGCTGGGCAAGAAGCCGGGCGCCCGCAAGGCGTCGCTGGCGGCGCTGAAGGCGGAGCAGGAGAAGGCGGGGAGCGGAGAGGACGGAGACGGCAAGGGCAAGGGCAAGGGCAAGAGCAAGGGCGCGAGGAAGAACGGATAGGAAGCTAACGGCCGCGGCGGGTCTGGAGGGCGGCGAGGAGCGCGGCGTCGTCGAGCGTCAGCGACAGGGTGGCGAAGAGCAGATCTTCGCGGGCGGCGTGGTCGCGAAAACGCGAGGCGAGATCGCGGACAGCGGCGAGGAAGGCCGGGAGCGAGTCGGGCGCCGGCTCGCGGCCGCCCCAGCTCAGGACCGCCTCCCGGATGGTGGCATGGGCGGCGAGGAGGGCAGGGTGCTCGGCGGAGAGCGTGGACAGCGGCGTGGCCAGGCGCGCGTCGAGCGCGGCCAGCGCCGGGAAGATCACTTCGTCCTCGTCGCCGAAGTGGAGCGGCACCGAGCGCGCGAACCAGGTCACCTGGTCCTCGAGCTCCTCGAGATCCTCGGGGCCGCCGTGACCGCCGGCGAGTTGCTCCGCGGCGGCGATGAGGAGCTGCATGCGATCATCGTGTCGTCGATGTGACGACTCGAGCTGGCCGATGGCGGTGTCGCGCATTGTTGGCTTCATTGTAGACTCTGCGCCGCCATGGCCGACAACGTCGTCATCATCGGAAGCGGACCGGCGGCTCACACCGCCGCCATCTACGCCGCCCGCGCCAACCTGTCACCCATCCTGTTCGAGGGCTGGATGGCCGGGGGCGTCGCGGCCGGTGGCCAGCTCACCACCACCACCGAGGTCGAGAACTTCCCCGGCTTCCCCGAGGGCGTCGACGGCACCGAGCTGTGCAACCGCTTCCGCGCCCAGTCGGCGCGCTTCGGCACGGTGATCCACACCGAGACCATCACCCGGGTCGATCTGTCGCGGCGGCCGTTTCGCTACGCCAGCGACGAGCGCGAGGGCGTGGCCAAGGTGATCATCGTCGCCACCGGCGCCACCGCCAAACGCGACGATATCCCCGGCACCCGCGACGGCGAGCTGTGGCAGAAGGGCGTGAGCGCATGCGCGGTGTGCGACGGCGCCTTGCCCGTGTTTCGCGGCAAGCCGCTGTTCGTGGTCGGCGGCGGTGACTCGGCCATGGAGGAGGCGAGCTTCCTCACCAAGTACGGGTCGAAGGTCTACATCGTCCATCGCCGTGACGAGCTGCGCGCGTCGAAGATCATGCAGGACCGGGCCCGCGCCAACCCCAAGATCGAGATCCTCTACTCGCACCAGGTCATCCGGGTCGAGGGTGACGGCGTGATGCAGAACGCTCGCGTGAAGGACCTCAAGTCCGGCGCCGAGCGCGACATCCCGTCGTCGGGCCTGTTCTTCGCCATCGGCCACAAGCCCAACACCGACTTCCTGGGCGGCCAGCTCACGCTCGACGATCAGGGCTACGTGGTGACCGTGCCCGGCACCACCGAGACCAGCGTGCCCGGGGTCTTCGCCGCGGGCGACGTGCAGGACAAGAAGTACCGCCAGGCCATCACCGCCGCCGGCACCGGCTGCAGGGCGGCGC
>SXJR01000072.1 GCA_005779305.1 Myxococcales bacterium | reverse complement strand
CGTAGCCGGGGTGGATGGCGTCGGCGCCGGTGATCTCGGCGGCGCTGATCAGCTGCGGGATGTTGAGATAGCTCTGCCGCGACGGCGGCGGCCCGATGCACACCGCCTGATCGGCGAACTTCACGTGCAGCGAGTCGGCGTCGGCGGTCGAGTACACGGCGACCGACTCGAGCCCCATCTCGCGTACGGCGCGGATGATGCGAAGCGCGATCTCGCCGCGGGTGGCGACCAGGACCTTGCGGAACATCGCTATGCGATCTTGAACAGGGGCTGCCCGTACTCGACCGGCGCGCCGTCTTCGGCCAGGATTCCCGAGATCGTGCCTTCGAGGTCGGCCTCGATCTCGTTCATCAGCTTCATCGCCTCGACGATGCACAGCACCTGGCCCTTGCGGACCTTGTCGCCGAGCTTCACGTAGTCGGGCGAGTCGGGGTTGGGCTTGCGGTAGAACGTGCCGACGAACGGCGACGTCACCACGTGGGACTTGTCCTCGACGGCGGCGGCGTCGTACGCGGGCGCGGCCGCGGCGATCGCGGCGGCGTGAGTCGCCCCGTGACCGAAATGCGCCGCCATGCCGGTCGGCATCGTGGGCGGCATCGGCATTGAAGCCGGCATCGCCATCGGCGGCATGGCAACCGGGACGACGGCGCCGGTCGCGCCACGGCGCAACGTGAACGTGACCTCGGGCGTATCGACGATCAACTCGGAGAGGTTGTGCTCTGCAACCGCCGCGGCCAGGCCGCGCACGATGGTCACCAGATCGTCGGAGCCCGGCGGCCCGGCGTCGTCGCCCTCCTCGTCATCCTTGGGCCAGCGCCTGCGAGCGCCTGCGCTGGTGCCGCCGCCGCTCGGTGCGGTGGCGGCGGCCTTCTGACCCTTGCGTCCGTTCGCCATGAATGTCGACCTTGTGAGCCGTTTGGCTCAGGGGCGCCTACCTTCCACAATCGTCAGCGCTGCGTCCAGTCCCAGGTAGTAGCTTTGCGCGCCGAAACCGCAGATTTGTCCGACGCAGCGCGCCGCGGTGATCGATTCGTGTCGAAACGGTTCGCGCGCGTGCACGTTCGACAGGTGGACCTCGATCGCCGGCAGCGCCACTGCCTCGATCGCGTCGCGAATGGCAACGCTGGTGTGGGTGTAGCCGCCGGGGTTGATCACGATCGCGTCGGCGGTGCCGCGCGCGCCCTGGATGGCGTCGACCAGCGCGCCTTCGAGGTTCGACTGCACGCAGGTGACGGTGGCGCCGCGGGCGGCGCCGCGGCGCACCAACTCGGCGTCGATCTCGGCGAGCGTGGTGGTGCCGTAAACGGCGGGATCGCGCGTCCCCAGGAGGTTCAGGTTGGGCCCGTGCACGACCAGGATGCGGGCGACGCGGGCACCGGTCGTAGCCCCCGGCATGGCCCTAGAGCTGGGCCGTGAGCGCCGGCGTGGCCAGCCGCATCAGGTAGCGGCACTTGCCGAAGTTGCCCTCGGGCGCGAGCGCGACCGCCAGGAAGTATTGCGGCGACAGCATGCGCGCACACAGCACCAGGCGCTCGGCCTTCACCGTGAGCTCCTCGAAGGTGCCGATCTTGAGCGTGTCGGCGGCCTTGCGGACCTGGCTGAGGATGAAGCTGAACTCCATCGCGACCGTGTTGATGTCGATGCGGTCGGCCTGGCGGGCGTACTGCTCGACGGAGATCCCGTCGAGACCCATGACGACGGCGCCGAGGCCTCCGTCGACGTTGTCGCAGACCTTCTTGAGGGTTTCAGCGAACAAGATGCACCTCGATGAGACAGAGGAGCGCCAAGGCCCCCAGCGGGTTCCCTTATATCACGCGGGCGCTGGCGCCGCGCGGCGCCGGGCCGCTTGTTCAGGCGCCACCCGGCGCGCGCGCCGGGCAGACCGTGTAGTTGTCGCAGCAGTCGAGCGCGCCGTCCTGGAGGACGTTGCACACGCCACCGGGCGAGGCGTCGAAGCTGGCCGGCAGCATGGCGCAGGCGCCCTGATCGATGCGCAGGCAGCCGACGCAGACCTCGACCGGGTAACGGAAGACGTTCGACTCGACCTCGCCGCCGCCCTTGGTGCCCACCATCTGGATGCGCACGTCGAGGACGGTGCGCGGCAGCGGGTTGGCCTCGGTGACCACGCCGAGTCTCGCGCCGATCGCCGCCAGCAGCTCGGGCGGGACCACCTCGAACGAAAAGGCGCTGGTGCCGCCGCCGGGATCGATGGTACCGGCCACCGGCACCTGGAACTCGAGCAACTCGGCATCGGCGGCGACGGCCTCGCCGAGCTCGGTATCGTAGAACGAGATGTCGACCCGGGCCCCGGTCACGTAGATGGTCTTGTTGGCGGCGACCTCGCCGTCGACCAGGGTGATGTCGTTGATCACCGCGGGCGTGAACACGTAGCCGAGCCGCGAGCTCGCCTCGATCACGCCGTCGTCGTTGAACGTGGTGCTGGTCGAGTCGACCAGACAGCCGTCCTCGGGCACCACATTGCCGATGATGCGCATGGGGCCGTCGGCCCCGTTATTGACGCAGCCGATGAGGGCGGCGCCGGAGAGGACGAGGGCGAGAGTCAGGTTCTGGTGACGGATCATGGGTGCCTCCGCATCGCGAGCGATCGTAGCAGGGGTGTTCTCAAGGTCGCAAAAGATCGGCAAGGTCGGCCGGCGCGACGTCGATCACGCGGCAGTCGCCGGCTGTCGCACATGCGACGAAACCGATGTGGGTGCCACGGCGCTTCTTGTCCACCGCCACCCGGGCGAGGACCTCGGGCCGCAGCCAGGGCGCGAGCTCGATGGGCAGGCCGGTGGCGGCGAGCCCGTCGAGGATCTGGGCCTCGAGGTCGGCGCTGGCCAGGCCCAGGCGGTGGGAGACGCGCGCCATCGCCAGCAGGCCCAGGCCCACGCACTCACCATGGAGGAGCGACCACCCGGCGGCGGCCTCGATGGCGTGACCGATGGTGTGGCCGAGGTTGAGGAGCGCGCGTTCGCCGCGGCGCTCGCGCTCGTCGCGGCTGACGATGGCGGCCTTGAGGGCGGCGCAGCGCTCGATGACGCCGACGGCGTCGGCCGGGGTTGGCGCCGACCCCGCTGCCCATGGCGCCAGTGCGTGCACCGCCGACCACAGCCCGTCGCCGTCGAGGAGCGCGTACTTCCACAGCTCGCCGAAGCCGGCCCGGCGCTCACGCGGCGGCAGGGTGTCGAGGGTGGGGGTGTGGGCGTAAACCAGACGCGGCTGGTGAAAGGCGCCGATGAGGTTCTTGCCGGCGGGTACGTCGACCGCGGTCTTGCCGCCGATCGCCGAGTCGGTCATGGCCACGAGCGTCGTCGGCAGCTGCACCACGTCGACGCCGCGGTAGAGCGTGGCGGCGACGAAACCGGCCAGATCGCCGACCACCCCGCCGCCCAGGGCCCAGATCGTACCCCAGCGATCGAGGCCGGCGGCGATCAGCGCGCCGGCGAGGTGAGCGAAGGTGTCGAGCGACTTCGAGGCCTCGCCGGCGGGAACGACCTCGACGTGGACATCGGCGCCACCGGCGGTGAGCGCGGCGCGGTAGCGCTCGATCCACGGCCCGAGGTTGGAGTCGGCGACCAGCGCGGCCTTGCCCGGCCGGACGAAGGGCGCGAGGGCCACGTCGAGCGGAGCGGCGTCGACCACGATGGGATAGGTGCGCTCGCCCAGGCTGACCCAGGCGGCGGCGCCGGGACGGGCCTCGGCCCGGCGGACCAGGGCGACGACGTCCGCGGCGACGGCCAGGGCGTCGCGCTCGTCGGTCGAGACCACGGCGTGAGCGCGGCGGTATGCGCCGGCCCGGCGCCGGTACATGGTCTCGAGCGCCGGCCTCGATTGTCCGAGAAGCGGACGAAGGCCGCTGCCAGCGGCGCGGGTGAGCGCGACGTCGAGATCGACCGCCAGCGTCACCACGAAGCCGGTGGCGCGCATGTGGCTCAGGTTGTCGCCCCAGGCCGCGGCGCCACCACCGGTGGCGTAGACGTGGGCGACCGGATCAGCGGCGAGCGCGGCCAGGGCCTCGGCCTCGCGGCGGCGGAAGTCGCCCTCGTCAGCGTTGACCAGCTCGGCGGCCGAGCGACCGGCGCGGACGGCGATGGTCTCGTCGAGGTCGACGAAGTCGCGGCCCAGGGCGGCCGCGACCATGGCTCCCACCGTCGACGTGCCGGCGGCCGGGAACCCGATGAGGAAGACGTGGCGCGCGGCGCCGTTGGGGTCGCCGCCGGCGGTCACGGCGTGCAGCGCAAGGACGCCTTGTTGGTGATCTTGGGCGTGATGAAGATCAGGAGCTCGGCGCGATCGTCGGTCTCGCGGCGGTTCTTGAACAGCCAGCCCAGCACCGGGATGTCGGCGAAGAACGGCACCTTGCTGTACGAGAGACCGGTGTTGCGGGTGTAGATGCCACCCATGACCGAGGTCTCGCCGTCGTTGACCAGCATGCGGGTCTTGGCTTCCTTGTTGAGGATCGTCGGATCGCCACGAGCGCCGGTGTTGACGAAGTCGGGCTCGTCCTTGGTGACCTGGATGTCCATCATGATGGCGCAGTCGCGCTGCGAAACGTAGGGCGTGACCTTGAGGGCGAGCAGCGCGTTGACGAACTGGGTCTGCGTGCCCTGCGCCGACACGATCGAGATCGGGACCTTCACGCCCTGCTTCATCTCGGCCTCGACGTTGTTGAGCACCGTGACCTTGGGCGCCGAGATGATGCGGACGGTACCAGTCTCCTCGAGGGCCGACAGGCGCAGGTTGATGTTGACGTTGCCGCCGACCGAGCCGAGCGTCATGCCGATGGCGCCGTTGGCGTTGGCGGGCAGGTTGACCGCGAAGTCGGCGGGGGTGGCCACGCCGGCCTCGGACTTCTCGGGGTTTCCGGCGCCACCCTGGAAGCCGAGCGTCGACGGGAAGATGAGCCCGGTGGCGCTGCCGCCGGCGGCGCCGGCCAGGGCGCGACCGCCCCACTGGATGCCGATCTGACGCTCGTACTGGGAGCGGGCCTCGACGATGCGGGCCTCGATCGAGATCTGCGGGGTCTGGGTGTCGAGCCGCGAGGCCAGGTCGATGATCTCGCGCCGGTTGGCGCGTACGTCGTTGACGATGATCGAGTTGGTGCGCTCGTCGACCTCGATCTTGCCCTTGGGCGAGAGCAGCGGTGACAGCGTCGGCTTGACGCTGCCGGCGTCGGTGTAGTTGAGGGTGTAGACCTCGGGCTTGGGCGCCTCGAGCTCGACCATGGCCTTGAGCCGGGCCGCCTCGGCCTCGTCCTCCTCGTCGAGCTGCTTGCGCGGCGCGACCCGGTAGAGGTTGCCCTCCTTGCGGTACCACAGGCCCTTCGAGGCCAGGATGACCTCCAGCGCCTGATCCCAGGGCACGCGCTTCATGCGCACGGTGACGTTGGCGCGGATCTCGTCGGGCACGACGATGTTGACGCGGCCGACGTCGGCGAGCGTGCGCAGGAGGTCGTGGATGTCGGCGTCCTTGAAGTCGAGCTCGATGGTCGGCCCGCGGTAGACCTTGCGCTTGCCGAGCTGGGCCACCGAGGTCTGGGTCACCGGCGTCGAGGTGGCGCCGAAGCCGCCGACCACGGGTCCGGGCACGCTCTGGGTGCGGACCTTGGCGCCGGTGGCGAAGGCGAGGCGGACATCGCCGCCCGAGGTGTCGAGGCGTGGGGTCACGTCAGCCGTCAGCTCGACGACGACGCGGACGCCGCCCGAGTCGGGGTCGGTGTAGGACGACACCGCGCGGATCGGACCGCCGAAGCGGCTGGTGTCGAGCGTGCGGGCCAGATCGGCGGGGAGGGTCGCGCCATGGACGTGCAGCTCGGCCTTTCGGCTGCCGGTGCGGAGCAGCTCGGCGCTGGCGCCACTGCCCTCGAGATCGACGACCACGGTGTGCTCGCTGTCGGTCGGCGCGAAGCGCACCCCGGCCACCCGCGCCCCCGCCTTCATCGGCTTGGCCGCAACCGGCTTCGCAGCGACGGGAGCGGGCGTCTCGTCTGACCGAGGCCCGGGGCCCGAGGTCCGAGGGCCAGCCGTCTTCGCCGCGACCAGCGCCGCCTCCTCGGCCCTCCGCGCCTTGGTGACGTCACCCAGACGCGCCTCCTCGCGGACGCGGAGGTCGCGAGCCTCGGCGGCGGCCTGTTTCAGGCGGGCCAGCTCGGCGGTCGCGACGGTGCGCTCGGCGGCGAGCCGCTCGGACTCAGTGCGGGTGCGCGTGACCTCCTTGGACTTCGCGGCCAGCTCGCGCTCGGCGCGCTCGCGCTCGGTGGTGAGACGCGCGGCCTCCGATCGTGCGGCGGCGATCTCGGCGGCCGACGCGTTGCGGCGCGCGACGGCGGTGGCGT
>SXJR01000467.1 GCA_005779305.1 Myxococcales bacterium | reverse complement strand
GGTCCGGGGATCGAGCGTGGTCATCTCGACGGACCGACGATGTCGACGCCACAGCGGAACGTGGTGGGCGTCAGGCTCAGACCGGCGAGGGTGGCGTAGCCACCGTAGGTGACGACGTGGTAGCGGGGATCGGCCGGCGCGATCGCCGGCTCCCACGACGCCCGCCAGCCCGGCTCGTTCCAGGTGTAGCGCTCGCGCACCGTCACCCGCGGCACCAGGTCGAGCCCGGTCATCTCGGGCTGGCGACGAACCTCGGCCAGGAGCGCGGCACAGTCGCCGCCGGGATCGGGGGCGATGGCGCCACGCATGGCGCCCTCGTCGCGCAGCACGCGGGTGAGGGCACGGGTGTCGAGGTCGTCGATGCCGGGCACGCCGCTCTTCGCCAGCCAGGTCTCGAGCTCGTCCTCGCTGCGCCAGCTCGAGGCACCGGCGTGCTCGCGCACCACCAGCCCCGCGCAGGCCGGTTTGCCAGCCTCGAGGTCGGCGTCGTTGACGCCGACGTTGCCGATCTCGACCGCCGTCATCACGACGATCTGTCCGCAGTACGACGGATCGGAGACGATCTCCTGGTAGCCGGTGATGGAGGTGTTGAACACCACCTCGCCATGGCTGACGGCCTTGGCGCCAAAGCCGCGGCCCCGGAAGATGCGTCCGTTCTCGAGCACCAGCACGGCGGCAAACGTCACGCACACCTCCCGTCGCGATCGTGGACCACCCGCCCGGCCAGGAACGTGAGGACGCAGCGCCCGATCAGGCGCTGGCCCAGGAGCGGCGTGTTCTTGGCCTTGCTGGCCAGCTCGGCGGCGGTCACCGTCCACACCCGCGCCGGATCGACGACGCACAGGTCGGCGGTCACCCCGGCGCCGATGGTGCCGGCGCCGCCACCGAGGGCGAAGGCGCGGGCCGGGCCGATGGTGAGAGCCTCGACGATGCGGCGCTCGGGCACGGCGCCGTCGCGGGCCAGAGCCAGGGCCAGGGACAGCGCGGTCTCGAGGCCGATCATGCCAGGCGCCGCCGCCTCGAGCTCGAGCTCCTTGTCGGTCAGACCCTCGGGCGCGTGATCGGTGGCGATGGCGTCGATGGTGCCGTCGCACAGGGCGTCGATGAGCGCGGTGCGATCCGCAGGCGAGCGCAGCGGCGGCGTGACCTTGGTCAGCGGGTCGTACTTGCCACACGCCTCCTCGATCAGCGTCAGGTGGTGGGGCGTGACCTCGGCGGTGACCGGCAGGCCGCGGCGGCGGGCGTCGCGAACCAGCTCGACGGTGCGGACGGCCGAGACGTGGGCGACGTGGTAGCGCGCGCCGGTCCACTGGACCAGCTCGAGGTCGCGGGCGACGATCGCGCTCTCGGCGATGGACGGCTGCGGCCGCAGGCCCAGGCGGGTGGCGGTCGCTCCCTCGTTGACCGAGCCGCCCTCGCAGAGCTCGACGTCGAGCGCGTGCTGGACCAGCGGCAGATCGAAGGTACGGGCGTACTCGAGGGCGCGGCGGAGGAGGCCGAGGTCGCGCAGGCAGCGTTCGCCATCGGAGAGCGCGACCGCGCCGGCGGCCTTCATCCCGGCGATCTCGGCCAGGTGCTCGCCGCCGAGGCCGCGGGTGATGGCACCGACCGGGCGCACGCGGCACAACCCGACCTCGGCGGCGCGGCGCACGATCCAGTCGGTGACCGTGCGCTGGTCGTTGACCGGCTGGGTGTCGGGCTGGGCGCAGACGGTGGTGAAGCCGCCGCTCACCGCCGCGGCGGCGCCGGTGGCGAGGTCTTCCTCGTGCTCGGAGCCCGGCTCCCGCAGGTGGGCGCGCAGGTCGACCAGGCCGGGCAGGACCCACAGTCCCTTCACGTCGAGCTCGCGGCTGCCGCGCAGGCCGACGCCGATGTCGGCGACGACGCCGTCGGCGATGCGGACGTCCGCCGGAACGTCGAGCCACGCGCCACCAGGTTGGGCGCCGAGGACGCGACCGCCGCGGAGGACGAGGTCCATGGCCGTCGAGCGTCTTAGCAGGCAGGACCGACGTGACACAAGCGCCAGCGCACCTGTACATTCCGTCCGTGGGCGCGACCGCCGGGATCGTGGTGATCGGCGACGAGATCCTGTCCGGCAAGTTCGCCGAGGAGAACGGCGCCTTCCTGATCGCCGAGCTGCGCTCACTCGGCGTGGATCTGCGCCGGATCACGGTGATCCCTGACGATCTCGACGACATCGCCGACACCGTGGTGCGGTACGCGGGTCGGTTCACCCACGTGTTCACCTCGGGCGGGGTCGGTCCGACCCACGACGACGTCACCATGGCCGGGATCGCCCGCGGCTTCGGGACCCGGGTGGTCCAGGCCCCCGAGCTCGAGGCCAAGGTCCGGGCCTACTGGGGCGAGAAGCTCGCGCCGGCCAACCTGCGCCTGGCCCAGGTCCCCGACGGCGCCGAGCTGGTCTACGGCGACGCGGTGTGGCCGGTGGTCGCGTACAGGAACGTCTACATCCTGCCCGGCGTGCCGGCGCTGTTTCGCCGCAAGTTCCTGGAGATCCGGGAGCGGTTCCGCTCGACGCCCATGGCGGTCGGACGGGTCTACGCCGGCGGCGAGGAGGGCGTGCTGGCGCCGCACCTCGACGCGGTGGTGGCGGGGTTTCCGGGCGTGAAGATCGGCAGCTACCCGCGCTTCGAGGAGAAGGACTTCAAGGTGCTGCTCACGGTCGAGAGTGCGGAGGTGGAGAGCGTGAGGGCCGCTGTGGAGGAGCTGCGACGGAGACTGGGAGACCTGGTGGTGAAGGTGACTCTGCCGGAGACGTAGAAGGGCCAGGGCAAGGGCAAGGGCCAGGGCAAGGGCGAGATGCTAGGGTCTCGGCCGCCATGGAGACCACCAGCTCCGTTCGAGGAATGAACGATCTGCTTCCGCCCGAGAGCGCGAAGTGGGCCCATCTCGAGCGCGTATGCCGCGAGCTGTTCGCCCGCTTCGGCTACGACGAGGTGCGACCGCCGGTGGTGGAGCACACCGAGCTGTTCGTGCGCGGCGTCGGCGAGGGCAGCGACATCGTCCACAAGGAGATGTACACGTTCCGCGACCGCTCCGATCGCTCGCTGACCTTGCGGCCCGAGCTGACCGCCGGACTGGCCCGCGCGTACATCGAGCACTCGATGTCGGCCAAGGAGGCGGTGACCCGCTGGTGGTCGCTGGGCCCCGTGTTCCGCTACGAAGCGATCAACACCGGCCGCTACCGCCAGTTCTACCAGATCGACTGCGAGGCCTACGGCGTCGGCGAGCCCACACTCGACGCCGAGGTCATCGCCATGCTGCACGCGCTCTACACCGCGCTGCGGGTCGAGCCGATCACCATCCTGGTCAACAACGTCGGCAGGGGCGAGGACCGCGGCCGGTACCGCGAGGCCTTGATCGCGTACCTGACCCCGCACGCCGACGGGCTATGCGGCGACTGCAAGCGCCGGCTGGTCACCAATCCGCTGCGCGTGCTCGACTGCAAGGTCGAGACCTGCAAGGCGATCGTGGCCGGCGCGCCCAGCGTCCTCGACTTCCTCGGCCCGGCGGCCAGCGAGCACTTCGCGGCGGTGCAGGCCACGCTCACCGAGCTGGGCGTGCCGTTCACCGTCGCGCCGCGACTGGTGCGCGGCCTCGACTACTACACCGGCACGGTCTTCGAGTTCACCACCACCGCTGGCAACCTGGGCAGCCAGAGCACGATCGTCGCCGGCGGCCGCTACGACGACATGATCGGTGAGCTGGGCGGACCGGCGACCCCGGCGATCGGCTTCGGCATCGGCGTCGAGCGCACGGTCCTGTGTATGCCCGGCGACGCCGCCACCTACGCGCCGCCCGTGGGCCTGTTCATCGCCGCCCACGGCGCCGCCGCCCGCCGCCGCGCCACCGCGCTGGCCCACACCCTTCGCCAGGCCGGCATCGTCGTCGAGGTCGAGCACCGCGAGGTCGGCATGAAGGCCCAGTTCCGTCGCGCCGACAAGCTGGGCGCCCGCCTCTCCCTCGCCCTCGGCGAGTCCGAGCTCGCCTCCGGCGAGGGCAAGCTCAAGGACATGGCCGCCCGCGCCGAGCACCCCGTCGTCCTCTCCGACCTCCTCGCCACCATCCAGCGCCTCCTCGCCTAGCCCCTCACCCTTACCCCGCTACCTTTCCGGCCCCCCCGAACGCCCTCCCCGCTCTCCGGTACAGCGCCTCGTACATCGCCCGCACCGGCGCCAGCTCCAGCGCCCGCCAGTTGCCGGCATTCCCCCACATCGAGTCGAACACGGCGCCCGCCACCCCGCGCCGCTCGTACCTGAGCGCCTGAGCGAGCATCTGGATCTTGTCGGCGGCCGCGACCAGCTCGGCCTCCACCCCGCCCGCGCGCACCTCGGCCTCGCGCCAGTCGCTCGCCAGCCCCGCGGGCAGCACCTCGCTGGCGATACGCTCCTCGAGGAGCGCCAGCTCCCGCGCCAGGGCCGCGGTCTTCATCGGCATCGGCACGTCGCCGGTGCGAGCCTCGGGCGCGTCGTGACTGATCGCCATGCGCAGCGCCTTCTCGCCATCGATGACACCGCCAGCGGCGCGCAGCGCATCGCACAGCGCCGCCACCAGGAGCGCGACCTGGAGCGTGTGTGCGGCGATGGTCTCGGCCGGCAGGCAACCGCGGATGACCCAACCGGTGCGCGGCAGATCGCCCAGCGGCGCCAGGGCGTCGAGCTGATCGAGCAGGCGGTCCGCGTCGATCACGGAGGGCCGCCGACCGCCGCCCGTAGCGCCTGCGACAGCTCCTCGATGTCGAACGGCTTCGACATCACCCGATCGATGCCGAGCGAGCGCAGCTCTTTCTCCACCGACTCCTCGAGCCAGCCCGAGGTCAGGATCACTGGAATCGACGGATCGATCACCCGCATGACCCGGTAGGCGTCACCGCCGCTCATCACCGGCATCACTTGATCGAGCACGACCGCGGCCAGGTCGTCGCGGTTGGCGCGGAAGGCCTCGACCGCGGCCGCGCCGTCGGCGGCCTCGATGATCGTGTAGCCCAGGTGTTCGAGCGCCCGGCGCAGGGTCCGGCGCAGCGGGGCCTCGTCGTCGACGAGCAGGACCCGGCCGCGACCGCGAACGAGCGGGGCCCGCGGAGGCCGGGGCGCATCGGCGAGGTGGTCGGCGGGCAGGTAGACCGTGAACCGCGCCCCGACCGGCGTCCCGTCACCGACCTCGATGGCGCCGCCGTGGGCCTGGATCACTCCGTACACGGTGGCCAGCCCGAGGCCGGTGCCGCGGGCCTCGCGGCCCTGCTTGGTCGAGAAGTAGGGCTCGAACACCCGTGGTCGCAGCTCGGGCGGCACCCCGGCGCCGGAGTCGGTGACCTCGAGCACGACGTGACGGCCGGGCGCCAGCGGCGCCGGCGCCGGCCCGTCGCTGGTCCACACCGCAAAACGCAAGCGGCCGCCGCCGGTCATGGCGTCGCGCGCGTTCACGGCCAGGTTCATGATCACCTGCTCGAGCTGGTTGCGGTCACCGGCGACCATGGCCCCGGGCGAGGCGTCGAGCTCGATCGCGATGTGGCGATCGAAGGTACGCCGGACGAGGTCGACCACGCCGCCGACCAGCTCGGACAGATCGACGCGGGTGACCTGGCCGGCGGGATGACGGCCGAAGGCGAGCAGCGAGCGTGAAAGGCCGGCCGCGCTGTCGGTCGCGGACTCGATGCGGGTCAGATCCTCGACCCGCGCCGGGTCGGACTCGCGCAGGCGAAGCAGCGAGGCCAGGACCCGGATCTGGGCCAGGATGTTGTTGAAGTCGTGGGCTACCCCGGCGGCCAGCGTGCCGACCGCCTGCAGGCGCTCGTACTGGCGGGCGCGGTCCTCGGCCAGGCGCTGGCGAGCGCCGGCCTCGACCTCGGCGGTGACGTCGGCGAACGCGATCACCACGTGGGTGACGGTGTCGCCGTCGAACAGCGGACGGGCGGTGGCGCGAATGTTGACGTGGCGGCCGTCGCGACGATGGATCACGATGTCGTCGACGGTGACGGTGGACCGATCCTGGAGCGCCCGCGCGAACGGCAGGCGCGCCTCGGGATAGGGCAGACCGTCGAGACCGAAGATGCCGTACGGCTCGCTGAAGCCGCCGACCGCGACGTCGGTGAGGGCCTCGGTGCCCATGATCTCGCGAAACATTCGGTTGGCGAACAGGAGCTCGCCGCCGGGGGCGCGGGCGACCCACACGCCGAGCGGGAGCTGGTCGATGATCCCGGCCAGAAGATCGTCGGATCCGCTCACCCCAGCATCGTAGCGGCTCCTGGCCTGCGAAATGGTCGGAGCCGGCCGGGAGCCTGCTATGGTCGCCTCGATGGGCGGCTGTACCAACTGCGGCGAGAAGGTCGGATGCGACGACCGCAAGGGCGACATGCTCGCTGCGGTCGACGAGGCGCTGGTGCGACTCTATCCCTCGAAGACCTGGGGCGTGCCCCAGCAACTGGCCCCGGGCGCGGGCGCTGACGTCGAGGCGGCAGCGCTGGTCGAGGACCTGGGCCAGGAGCTCGACGGCGCAGTGTTCCTGCGCAGCGGCGACCCCGACGAGCACTGCGAGTTCCTGTACGTGCTGTGCGTGGGCCGGCCGCCATGCGCCGTGCAGGTGCGCGACCAGGGCGTGGTGCCGCCCGCGGAGTGGCGAAGCGCGCGCGGTCAGCACGGCGATCTGGTGCTCAACGAGAGCTACCTGCGGGTAGCGCTGTCGTCGCTGACCCGGATGGCCGTGGTCCAGGAGGTGAGCATCGACGTCATCGGTGACGGCGACGGCTGGACCATCCGCGAGACCCCGCGAGCGGGTGTGTACTCGGCGCCGCTCCTGCGCCGCTTTCAGCGCCTGGTCGCGATCCTGCCCGCCTACGACATCCTCCACCTCGATCTCGGCGACATCTCGGGACCGCCGCCCGGTTTCGAGCCGGGGGATTGGCCCGCCCTCTACGCCGGCACTCCTGCGGTCACCAACTACCTCTTCTTCCCGCAGCCGGCCACGATGGTGTCGACCACCTGGCTGCCCGACGGGGCGTGGAGCTGACCGTGGAGCTGGCCGAGCAGGTGCGCCTCATCCTGGGCGAGCTGCGGGCCACGCTGGGCGCGAGGCGGGCGTCGGTGGTACCGCGCGGCGCGCCCGATCCCGGCATCGTGGGCGCCGGCGGCCTGCGCACGCTGCCGCTCGGCCACGGCGCACGACTCGAGCTCGAGCTCGGCGCCCTGGTGCGGCCCGGCGACGAGGTCGACGTGGCGCTCGAGCAGGCGGTACGTGCGCTGCGCGCGGTCGCGCGCGACGCCGCCCTCGCCGAGGCCGTCGCCCCCGACGCGGCCGGCGAGCTGCCGGCGGTGACGGTGGTGATCGGCGGCGTCTCCCACAGCGAGCGGGTCGCCGAGCGCGTACACACCTACCTGCGCGCGCTGTCCACGCTGCACGGCGGCCAGAACGCGCTGTGCGTGGTGCGCGGCGAGGTCGTGGCGGCCTCGCAAGCGCCGACCGAGCTCGAGCGCTCCCGCGCCGAGCTGCTGGTGCGGCGCACCCAGGCGGCGGCGCGCGCCACCGGCCACACCCACGGCGATCTGGTCGACCCCGACGCCTACGTCCTCACCTTCTGGCTCTCCGCGGCTCTGGTGGTGTACTTCGCCGGCCCCTACTCCGCCGACTTCGTGCGTCACCGCGCCCGCGCCGTGGCCCGCGAGCTCACCGAGCTCCTGCCCGAGCTCGAACCCGATCCAGCGGCACCCGCGGCGGTCCTCCGCCCGCCGCCCTGACGCCTACAGCGACGTCCGCTCGCTGGGCGGGCGGTCGAGGGCAAAGCCGTCGTGCAACGCGCGCAGGGCCAGCTCGGCGTACTTCTTGGCCACCACGCACGAGATCTTGATCTCGCTGGTCGAGATGAGCTGGATGTTGATGCCGTCGGCGGCGAGGAGCTGGAACATCTTCTTGGCCACGCCGGCGTGGGACCGCATGCCGACGCCGACCACGCTGACCTTGCAGATCTCGTCGTCGAAGACCACTCGCTCGCCGTCCTTGCCGACCAGATCGGGGACCTCGCGCTTGAGGATGTCGCAAGTGCGCTTTCGGTCGATCGACGGGACCGTGAAGGTCATGTCGGTGGTGCCGTCGGTCGAGGCGTTCTGGATGATCATGTCGACCACCACCCCGCCGTCGGACAGCGGCGTGAACAGCCGGGCCGCGATGCCCGGCGAATCGGGCAGATCCTCGACGGTGATCTTGGCCTCGTCACGGGCGACCGTGACACCAGAGACGACGACTTTCTCCATCTCTTGCTCCTCGGGGACGACCCAGGTGCCGGACACGTCGGAAAAGCTCGACCGCACGTGGATGGGCACGCCGTACTTCATGCCCAGCTCGACCGATCGGATCTGCAGTAGCTTGGCGCCCAGCGAGGCCAGCTCCAGCATCTCCTCGTAGGAGATTCGCTCGATCTTGCGCGCCGAGGGCACGATGTTGGGATCGGTGGTGTAGACGCCGTCTACGTCGGTGTAGATCTCGCAGACGTCCGCGCCCAGCGCCGCCGCGATGGCGACGCCAGTGGTGTCGCTACCGCCGCGCCCGAGCGTCGTGATGTTGCCGCCCTCGTCGACGCCCTGGAACCCGGCGATCACCGCGATCTCGCCGGCGGCGAAACACGCCTTCACCGGCTCGGCGTCGATCGAGACGATGCGGGCCCGCGCGAACGAGCTGTCGGTCTGGATCTTGACCTGGCTGCCCAGGAACGAGCGAGCCTTGCCGCCCAGCTTGCGGATGGCCAGCGCCACCAGCCCGACCGAGACCTGCTCGCCGGTCGAGACGATGACGTCGACCTCGCGGTCGTTGGGGTCGTCGTGGATCTCGCCGACCAGCTTGAGCAGCCGGTTGGTCTCGCCCGACATCGCCGACACCACCACCGCAACGTCGTGACCGTCGCGCTGCGAGGCCAGGCAGCGCCTCGCCACGTTCATCATGCGGTCGATCGAACCGACCGAGGTGCCGCCGTACTTCTGGACGATGAGCATCCGGCTCGCAGGATAGCGATCGAGCCCGGGCGGGTAAACCGCCGCGAACGCCGAACACCCGGCGAAGATCCTTCAGGATGCTTGCCAGATCCGGACACAGACGGCATCTTCTAACCCCTTGCGGTCTCGCCCCAACCTGGAGAGCTGTCGCCCGTGATTTGGTTCTGGATCGGGTTCTTCACCTTCGTGGCGATCTGCCTGACCCTCGATCTGGGGGTCTTCAGCCGCACCCCCAAGGAGCCCACCTTCAAGGCCGCCCTGCGCAAGAGCATGGTGTGGATCTCGCTCGGCGTGGGTTTCGCCGGCCCGGTCTATCTCATGTACGAGAACAACTGGCTGGGCGCCAACACCTCGGGCATGAGCGGCTCCGACGCCGCCATCACGTACCTGTCGGCCTATCTCCTCGAGGAGGCGCTGTCGGTCGACAACATCTTCGTCATCGCTCTCATCTTCCGCTCGTTCCGCATCCCGGCTCGCTACCAGCACCGGGTGCTGTTCTGGGGCATCCTCGGCGCCGTCGTCTTTCGCGTCGCCATGCTGGGCGGCGGCGTCTGGCTGACCAAGAAGTTCGACTTCATCTTCTACTTCTTCGGGGCCTACCTCATCTACTCGGGCCTCGGCCTGCTCCGCAAGGAGGACGAGAGCGAGGATCACCTCGAGAAGTCGACCGCGGTGCGGCTCCTGCGCCGCTTCGTCCGCATCGTCGACGGCGACCACGGCGCCCACTTCTTGGTCCGCGACAGCCACGGCCGTCGCGCCTTGACCACGCTGGCGGTGGCCCTCGTCGTCGTCGAGCTCACCGACGTGGTCTTCGCCATGGACTCGATCCCGGCCGTGCTCGCCGTCAGCCAGGAGTCGTTCGTGATCATCACGTCGAACATCATGGCCATCCTCGGCCTGCGCTCGCTCTACTTCATGCTGGCCGGCGCCATGGCCCAGTTCGACTACCTGAAGTACGCCCTGGCCGGACTCCTGGTCTTCATCGGCGCCAAGATGATCGGCCACGGCCACGTCCACATCGGCAACGCGGCGTCGCTCGCGATCATCGCCGGCTTCATCGGCACCGGCGTGATCGCCTCGATCATCGCCAACCGGCGCAAGCCCGCCGACCCGCCGTCGGCGCCGCCGCCTACTTCATCTTCGCATTGAGCTTGCCGGTCAGGTCGACGTCGGGCACGGCCCACAGCACCGCGCTCTGGTCGAGGACGATGTGGACGCCCTCGGACTTGGCGATCTCCTCGATGATCGGACCGGCCTTGGTGAGCAGGTCCTGGATCAGCTTGGTCCGCTCGCCGGCGAGATCGCGCTCGAGCTTCATGTAGACCTGCTGGAGCTCGACGAACTTCTTCTCCAGTTCGCCCTTCTTCTGGGCCAGGACGTCGGGCTTGAGCACCGCCGCCTGCTTGTCGAGCTCGGCCGCAGCCTTCTGCAGCTCCTTCTGCTTCTTGTCGAGCTCGGCCTGCTTGGTCTTGCGGGTCTTGTCGAAGGCATCGCTGGCGCGCTTGCCGGCTGGCGTCTCGTACAGCGTCTTCTCGAGGTCGATGACGCCGATCTTGGCGCTGGCAGGGACGGCGTCGACCAGCCCGGTCACGGGCGCGGTCAACATGCCCAGGCCGACGGCCAGACCCAGGATCGAGAGCGCGGTATTGAAGCGAGACATACGGAACCTCCGCCGACGTACTACCAAGCCCTAGAAGAAGTTGCCAATGGTGAACTCGAAGACCAGGGCGTCTTCGTTGGCTTGACGGTCGAGGGGGAGCCCCCATTCAAACCGCAGGGGGCCGATCGGCGAGAACCAGCGGAAACCGAAGCCTGCGGACTTGCGGATGCCGTAGACGACCGAATCCGGGAAGTTGAAGCAGGGGTCGAACTTGACCGAGACGCCGGCCGAGCGGCCGTTGCAGTAGCGGGCCTCCAGGTTGTAGGCGTTGCCCATGTCGAAGAACACCACGCCCGAGATGGCGAGCCGCTTGATGAGCGGGAACTCGATCTCGCTGTTCCAGATGAGCTGCATGTTGCCGCCCAGCGGGATCTCGCGCAGCGTGCTGTCGGGGTCGCGGCCGGTGGCGAGCAGCGGGCCCAGGGTGCGGGGCCGGAAGCCGCGCACGTCGTAGATGCCGCCGATGAGGTAGCGCTCGCTGATGGGCACGCCCAGCGGGTCGGTGGAGGTGGTGACCCCGAGCTCGGCGTTGAGGTGGAGCACGAAGGGGCCCCACAGGTCGCGGTAGTAGCGGGAGAAGCCGCCCCAGCGCACGAAGATGTTCTCGGAGCCGGTGTACTTGGACGCGTACTCCGCGAAGATGTTGTGGTACCAGCCGCCGGTCGGGAACAAGCGGTTGTTACGGCTGTCCCACTGCAGCGAGCCACGCACCGACGAGGTGATGCCGCCGCGGTAGAGGTTGGCGACGTCCTCGAAGTCGTCCTGGACCCGGACTGCCCCGAAGGTGGTGATCGAGCCGCCGCCGCGCGAGATGCCGACGTCCTCGAGCTTGTAGGTGACGAAGGCGCGAGCCTCGTAGCTGAGCGGGTAGCCCCAGGTCAGGTTGAAGCCGGCGGCGTTGCGCTGGAAGTTGTTGAAGACGCGGCTCTGGTTGTAGAGGTCGAAGGCAAAGGTCCAGCTGGTGTCGAGGAACCAGGGCTCGACGAAGCGGAGCAGGAAGAGCTGGCGCAGGCTCGACAGCTGGGCCTGCAGCGCGAGGGTCTGGCCGCGACCGAACAGGTTGTTCTGCGAGATCTGGGCCTGGGCGATGAAGTTCTCGACCGACGAGAAGCCGGCGCCGATCTGGAACGTGCCGGTGGGCCGCTCGGTGACCTCGACGTTGACCTCGACCAGCTCGTCGGACGAGCCGCGCGAGGTCGACACGTCGACCTTCTCGAAGAAGCCGAGGGCGTTGATGCGACGCTTGGAGGCCTCGAGGTTGGTCGACGAGTACAGCTCGCCCTCGCTGATCTTCATCTCGCGGCGGATGACCTTGTCGCGGGTCTTGGAGTTGCCGCGCACGTTGATGCGCTCGAAGTACGCCTTCTTGCCCGACTCGATCTCGTAGATGAGCGAGATGCGGTGCTTGTCCATGTCGGGCTGGGTCATGGGCAGGATGTTGGCGTAGGCGTAGCCCTGGTCCATGTAGTAGTCGCTGACCCGATCGCGGTCGGCGGCGATCACCGAGCGGCTGAAGCGATCGCCGGGCTTGGCCTTGACCTTGCCGCGGTGCAACGCCTCGTCGCCGACCAGCTTGCCCTTGAACTTGATCTCGCCGATCGTGAAGACCGGGCCCTCGTCGATGGGGATCGAGAGGTACATGTAGCGCTTGTCGCGCGACAGCCGGAGCTGGGGCGTGCCCAGCTTCACGGCGGCGTAGCCGCGGTCCCAGTAGTACGCGCTGATGATGACCAGGTCGCGCTCGAAGGCCTCCTCGGAGAACGTGCCCGAGTCAGAGAGGAACGAGAGCGCCCCGCCCTTCTTGGTCAGGATCAGCTCGCGCAGGGTGTCGTCGGAGACCGCCTTGTTGCCGATGAACTGGACGTCGCGGATCTCGACCTTGGAGCGCTCCTCGATCGTGAACCAGACGTCGACCTCGGCCTCGTTGACCGGCTTGACCTCGTGGTCGACCGAGGCCAGGTAGTAGCCCTTCTGGACGTAGAGCTCGGCGATCTTCTCGCGGTTGCGTTTGACCTTGGCGATGTCGAGGATGGCGTCGCGCTCGAGGTCGATGACCTCGTTGATCTTGTCCAGGCCGAGGTCCTTGGCACCGTCGACCAGCACCTTGCGCACGCTGGGCCGCTCGGTGACCGCGAAGGTGAGGATGGCGCCGCCGCCGGGCCCGATCTCGGCCTCGACGGTGACGTCGGCGAAGAAGCCCATCTTCCACATCGCGCGCACGTCGTCGCGAACCTTGGAGGCGTCGATGGTCGAGCCGACCTTCGACAGGAGGTTGATGCGGATGGCGTCGTCCTCGACCTTGCGGTTGCCGCGGAACTGGATGCGGTCGATGGGGCGGCCGACCAGCTTGGGGATGGGCGCGTCGGGATCGACCTCACCACCGCCGTCATCGTCCTCGTCGGGTGGCGGCGCGGGCTGGGCCCAGGCCAGCGCCGGCACCAGCAGGCACGCGACGAGGGCCAGGCGCGACGCGCAGCGCAGCGACGAACGCGACGACAACATCAGGCGTCCTCCGCCGGCTCGAGGCGTCCGCCGTCGATCATCTTCAGCCGGCGCGGCATCAGCCGGGCCAGCTCGGGGTTGTGGGTCATGATCAGCAGCGTCGAGCCGCGCTCGCGGTTGAGCTCGACGAACAGGTCGTGGATGTCGCCGCCGGTGTGGCGATCGAGGTTGCCGGTGGGCTCGTC
>SXJR01000466.1 GCA_005779305.1 Myxococcales bacterium | reverse complement strand
GGTTGATCTCGTCGGCGAGGATGAAGTTGCCGAACACCGGTCCCTTCTTCACCGAGTAGCTGCCCTCGCGCGGGTTGAAGACCTGGGTGCCGACGACATCGCCGGGCAGCATGTCCGGGGTGAACTGGATGCGCGAGAAGGTGCCGTCGATGGCCTCGGCGAGAGTGCGGACCACGAGCGTCTTGGCCAGGCCGGGCACGCCCTCGAGCAGCACGTGGCCGCCGGCCAGAAGCCCGAGCAGAAGGCGGTGGAGCATGTCGTCCTGGCCGACCAGGACCTTGCCGACCTCGGCCTTGAGGGCCGCGAAACGACCTTGATAACGAGCGACGTCTTCGGACTGACGATCAGACATACGGCCTCGAAAGCATGGTGGAAAGTGGGTCTCTTAGTGCGGGCCAGGTGCCCCTGTCAACTGGACGGCACCATCGGCTATTCCCGGGTGCGACAGGGTGCGGCAACGCGAGAATCTCGCAGAGCCGTGTCGTGGGCGCCACCGGCGCGTCGCCCCAACGGGTGAAAGGGGCAACGATGGCCATGGGCGACCGCCAGGAGAGCATCACGACACGGCTGCGCGTCTTCCGCGAGGAGGAGTTCGAGGAGCCGACCCAGCCCGGCATCCTCTTTCGCGCGCTCGGCTCGCAGCAGGTGCCGCGGTTCCCCGAGCCGCTGCCGCCGCCGCCGCCGGGTCCACCGGCGAGCACGGCGCGGCCCGTCGATCCGTTCGACGAGACCGAGGTCCCCGCCGCCGTGCGGACCCGCGCGCCACGGCCGACGCAGCCGCTGCCGTTGCCGCGCCCGCCGCGACGCTGAACGGCGGCCACGTCCGCATCGTGGCATCTTCGAGGTCATGAACGCCCTCGCGATCGCAGTCGCCGCCGCCACCTCGCTCGCGGCCGTCGTCGCGTGCCGCTCGACGCGGCCGGTGGTAAGCGCCCCGCCCGCGGCACCGACGGTCGACGCGCCGGCGGCGCTGCCGGTCCCCGAGGTCGAGCTCCCCGCCGGCGCCGCCGTGCTGCTGGTCGTCGATCGTTCGGGCTCGATGCAGGGCGCCAAGCTCGAGGCCGCACGAGCCGCGATGGCGGCGGCGATCGCCGCCATGCCCGACGGCGCGCCGTTCGGGGTGATCGCCTTCGACAGCAGCGCCAGCGAGCCCGTCGTGCTCGCCGCCGTCGGCGATCGCAGCACGCTGGGCGCCGCGATCGCCGGCATCGAGGCCGGCGGCGGCACCGACCTGGTCGCCGCGATGCGCGTGGCCCACGCCCGCCTGCGCACGGCGCCCGGTCCCGTGCGCCACATCGTGCTCCTCTCCGACGGGGAGTCGGCCTACGACGGCGTCGAGGAGCTGGTCACCGGCCTCGCCGCCGACGGCATCAGCGTCTCGGCGGTCGCGATCGGCGACGCCGACCTTCAGCTCCTGCGGCTGATCTCCGATGGCACCCGCGGCCGCCTCTACGCCAACGTCGAGCTCGGCACCCTGCCCGCCATCTACGTGCGGGAGGTCGAACACACCCTGGCCGCGCGCTGAGCGGTCACTTCGTGGCCAGCACCGCGGTCCCCGTCGTGCGGGCCACCAGCAGCTCGCCGTACAGCGACACGTCGATGTCCATGCCACTGTCGTAGACGTCGCCGTGGACCGGGCGCGGCTTGATGCCGAAGAACGAGATTTCGCCGCTGCGGATCTTCCGCATGACGTCCCGGCCGACGTGACAGCGCAGGAGGGTGCGGGGCAGCGTCACCATCCCCTCGCCCTTGCTGAGCTGGATCACGCGATCGTGCGCGCCATGGCTACCCAGGATCGTCGTCGGGCGGTGGCCGAGCGCCAGCTCGAGGCCGTTGACCTTGCCGAGCGAGTTGATCTCGTTTTCGGGCATCTCGGGAAGCGAGCCGGTACCGAACTGCTCGCCGATCCAGGTCCACAGCGGTGCCACTTCATCGACATCCAACCTGGCGCCCAGGTGGATCGCATCGCCCTTGACGTCACCGGCGATGACGAGGCCGGTCACGTGGTCGAGAGGAGCGAGGGCAGCGGGAAGGCCGAAATCGGTCTCGACCTCGTCGCCGCACGCCGCGCGCACCTGCTGCTGCTTCGACCACATCGCCTCGAAGAACCCGAGGACCTTGCCGGCCCGGAGGCTGGTCGCGAGCTGCACATCCGGCTCCGGGTCGGCGACCCAGCGGATGCCCGGGTTGTCGGCGACGACATTGGCGACGACCGGCGTCATGGCGAGCGTGTAGCTCATGCTCACCACATCGCCCTCACGCCAAACCTCGTTGGTGATCGGCGGAAGCTCGGCGACGAAGTCGGCGAGGCTCGCGGTGCACGCCGGGGTGAAATCGGGCTTGCGGGTCAACAGGGCCAGGTCGCCCGCCCGCAACCGCTCGGCGATCCGCGCCGGCTCGACGGCTGCGAACAGCCACGCCGATGTGGGCGCGCCGGGATCGCGCGGCTTCTTGCCGTACGACGTGGCGAGCGAGGTCGCGGCCGGCTCGAGCGAGACCAGTTGGATGATGATCTGCTCCGGCTCGAGGGTGATCGCGGCTGTCACCTGGGTCGCATGGAACGCGATCACGACCGACAGCTTCTGCTCACCGTAGGGTGGCAGGATGACGTACGGAACCCCGTCTTGCTCGCGGGCGTCGATCGTGATCTTGGCGCGGGCCGCCGCACGCTCGAGCGCTGCACGAGCCTTGGCACCGTCGAGCGACGCCCGCAGCACCGGCACCAGGCCGTGTCCGTAGAGGACCGCCTCGCTACGCTCGGGGTCCCAGCCGACGCGGGCCAGGGCCTTGGCGTCGAGCGGCATGAGCTCGCGGGCCAGCTCCGAGCGCAGGCGAGCACCGGGCTCTGCCGTCGGCAGCTCCTCGCGGCCCAGCACCCTGCCGGCGACGCCCTCGACGAATTCTCGGGTCAAGCCCGGCCCCATCATGGCCAGCTGCTCTGGCACGAGATGGACCACGTACGGTGTGTCCGCCGGCACGTACGTCAGCAGATCGGACTGTTTCGGAATCCGAGTGTCACTCGGTGTTCCAGCCTTTGCTCCGCATCCCACAAGCGACACCGAGATCACCGCCGCGACAACGACCACAGATGCTGCCTTCATCGCGCGTCACCGTCGTCACGATGCGAGTTCCTCGCAAGTGGCGACCCCTGGCAACCGGACCTCGGGAATGCCGCCGAACCAGCGACAGTTTACGGCGCAGCGCCGACGAGGCCGGGCAGCGCGGCGAGCAACACCACCGCCACGAAGACGACACACGAGCGCCACACCAGCAGGAGCACGTCGCGGCTGATGGTCTCGTGGCCGCGGCGCGGCACGGTGACGACCAGGCCGGCGTCGCCGGCGATGGGCAGCGCGCCGGCTCGGAACGGCCCGTCGCCGCCGCTCTCGACGAAGCCACTGACGATCACCTCGTCGCCGGCGCGCAGGATCGGCCGGCGCTCGCCGGCCCGGGCCGTCATCGTCCACGCCGGCACCGGCGCGACCAGGCGTGCGCCGGCGGCGACGATCAGGTGATCACCGCGCGCGGTGCGCAGGGTGAAGGCGTCGACCTGCGTGCGCATGCCGCCCAGGTAACCATCGACGATCAACTGCGCGACCTCGTCGCCGTACACCGGCACCACCAGGCCGCGCTGCACCCACGGCGCCGGGCGGGCGGCGTCGTCGCGGCTGGCGAGGAGCGCGCGGGCGTGGGCGAAGGCGAGCAGCGCGATCGCCGCCGCGGCGAACACCGCCGTGCCGACCAGGAGCGGCACGAAGTTGCCGTGGGCGAGCAACTGCTCGGGCTGCGGATGCGAGCGGGCGCCGATGGCGGCGACGAACAGCATCCCAGTGGCGGCCACGACCAGCGGCCAGACCCACCCGATCCACGCCGGCCGGAGTACGACCAGGAGCGTCGGCACCAGCGCGTAGATCGCCGGCGGGATCACGACCGACGGCGCCATGGCCAGCAGCGTCGCGCGTGGATCCACGATGAACGGCATGCCGAGGTCGGGGATGACGAGCGGCGTCCACACGGCGAGGAGCAGGAGGAACGCGAGCGCGTAGACCACGACGCCGGCGAGCCAGCGCGGCGCGGTGCCCCGGCGCGGCGCCCCCGTGCCGAGGACGATCAGCATCAGGGTCAGGGCGAGCGCCAGGGTGATCTCGGCCACCGGCATCTCGTCGATCAGCGGCAACGCGGTGCCGTCGTAGCGGAAGTAGTCGCCGAGCACCGCCCACAGCCCCCACGCGCTGACCGCGATGGCCAGGTGTACGGCGACCAGAACCACGGCGGCGCGCGCGGCCACCGAGACGTCGCGCTGGCGCCACGACCACCAGGTCGTCAGGGAGCCGGCGGCGGTGACCAGGCCGAGGGTCGCGCCGGTGACGGCGCGGGCCTGCCATCGCGCCTGGCCGGGATGGCCGATGACGAGGTCGTACATCACGACCAGGAGGCCGAACGTGACCAGCACGCCCGCGCTCACGGCGATCGATGCCCAGGGATCATCGATCGGTTGACGCCTCCCCCAGAATTCGCGGACGGCCTCCGGCGTCCATTCGGTCTCCGGCGTCGTCTTGGCTTCCGGCGCCGGCGTCATGTCGTCCGGACACCGACGGTGCCCGTCGGTTTCATCCGGGCTGCGACGTGCGACGGCGTGCGACGTCGCGGGGCGCGCGATGTGTCGAGCTCAGGAGGCGGTGCGGCGTGCGATGACGCGACGTTGTCGCGTCGCGGGTGGTGGCACGTCGCTCGCAGTGGCGGCTCGTCGAGGTATCCACCATGAAAACTCTCGCCATCGCCCTCGCGTTCCTTCCTGCCGCCGCGTGCGCCGGCGCATCGGCGACACGCGGCCCCGACGTCTCGTCGGAGCCGCGCGCCGGTCTCGACGTCAACCTCGTCGAGGACGAGGCCACGTCGCCGTCGTTCCCGGCCCGCCTCACCCAGCCCAGCACGCCGCGCGCCGCGGATCGGCTCGCCCACCGCGTGACCAGCGAGCTCGGTGGCGAGGCCCGCGCCGACCTTCGCCTGTGCGTCGGCGGTGACGGCAGCGTCGCCTCGGCGTCGGTCGCACGCTCGAGCGGCATCGAGGCCCTCGACGCAGCCTTCGTCGACGAGGCTCGCAGCTGGCGCTACGAGCCGCTCGCCGCCTCCGAGGCCAAGGCCTGCCAGAAGGTCGAGATCTCGTACCGGGTTCGCTAACCGGGGCAACCGACCGACCGCGCGCCGGGTCCTACCGGCGTGCGCATCGTGCCCGCCGCGCTGGCACTGGCGGCCGCCCTGAGCGGCGCGTGTGTGAGCAATCGCCTCGCGCCTGGCGTTCTGCGCGAGGACTGGAACCAGCCTCGGCGTGATCCGGACCCCACCAGGAATCCCACGGCGGAGCCGACCGGGAACCCGTGGGCCACCGAGACCGAGGACCGCATCCCGCCGCCCGGCGAGGCGCGGCCCGCGCCCGACGAGCCCACCGCGCAGGACCGCCGCACCGTCGACTTCGCGAAGCGCGGCGCGGCGACGTTCCTGGCCTGGGCCGCGGCGGGATGGATCCCGCTGATCGAGTGGAGCGGAACCTTCGAGGAAGACCCCGCCCAGCGAGCGCGCCTCAAAGCGAAGACCGACGACTGACCGATCAGAGCCCGAGCGACGCGGTGCGCACCATCTCGCACTGCTCGAGCAGGATGAGCATGCGCGCGGTGCGGCGCTGCGCCGTGGGATCGAGCGACTCGGTGATGATCTGGCCCACCGTGCGCTCGCCGTCGATGTGGGTGAACAGGGTCGGCAGCCCAGCGATCTCGAAGCGCTCGAGCTCGATCGCCGGACGCGGCCGGGTCCGCACCACCGTCGAGGCGGCGCGCTCGATCATCCAATGGGCGATGGCGTCGTCGCGCATGGCCATGGCGCCGGCACCCAGCACCTCGAACGAGTTGAGATCGAGCGGGAACGCGGTGCGCTGGTTCTCGGTGCCCTCGTACCAGGCGAACGTGCCCTTGGTCCACGTGCAAACGTCGATGAGCTTTTGCCGCACCTGGTAGGTGAGGTGGCGGAAGACCTCGAGCGGCTTGAGCAGGCCGAGGCCGACCAGGGTGTCGCCGAGCTTGCCGCCGTAGTGCGGCATCATGGCCAGCGCCATGGCCAGCTCGCCCGGCGACAGCGCGCCGCGGCCGACCAGGTAGTTGCCGAGCAACTCGCTGGCCATGTTGGAGCTCACGTACTCGGCGATGCCGCCGCGCACGTAGATCTCCTTCTTGATGCCACCGACCTCGCACGACAGGAGACCGTTGGCCCGTCCGGTGGTGAGCCGGTAGAGCACGGTGATCGGCGCCGTCATCGAGAAGTCGCCCGACATCGTCGCCTCGGCGACGATCTCGGTCATCGGCGGCGGTTCGGCCTTCACCGCGGCCTGCGCGATCTCCGCCGGCGACGGGAGAGGCACCGGGCGCGAGCGCCGCGCCTCCTCCTCGAGCTGCATGTCGTCGAAGTCGCTCACCGTCGACTCGGCGGCGGCCGCGTCGGGCGAGATCGACGAGATCGCGTCCTCGATGGAGGCGTAGCGCACCGAGGCGTCGAGCTCGACCTCCGCTGGCACCGGCGACTGGAGCTGCTGCACCGCGTTCTCGATGTCGTGGGCCAGCTCGCCGAAGTCGGTGTCGAGGAAGCCGGCGGCCGCCACGGTGGCCTGGGTCACCATCGACACCTTGCCGCTCGAGTCCTCGTTCAAGGGCGGGATCACGACCACGTGGCGCGACGAGCGCGGCGGGCTGGGAGGCCTGGGCGGGCTGGGCGGCCTGGGCGGGCTGGGCGGACTGGGCGGGCTGGTGCGAACGATCGGGCCCAGCTCGAGGTCGAGGCCGTCACGTTCAGCGGCGAGACCGAGCTCGAGGCCGCGGTCGTCGCCGGCCGGCGGGGTCTCGATCGAGATGATCGGCAGGCTATCGCCGATGTGCAGCTCGCCGCCGGGGATCCCGTCGATGCCGTTGTTCACGTCGAGGCCGGCCGCGACGGCCTCCTCCGCCGCCTGCGCCGCCGTCGCCTGCTCGGCGGCGGACTGGGCCATGGATTCGCGCCGCCGCTTCCACGCCGCCTCGTAGAGGGAGTCGACGAGCTCGCCGAGCTGGCGGGGTGTGACCCGGCGCCGCTCCTCGTACAACCACTCGGCAAGCGCGTCCCGCATCTCGGCGGCGCTGGCGTGGCGCTCCGCGGGATCCTTGGACAGCGACCGGCGCAGGATGACGTCGAGCGAGGCCGGGATGTGAGCGCCGTACTGATCGAGCCGCGACAGCTTGGCGTCGCGCACCATGAGCAAGACGTCGATCTCGGCCGAGGCCGCGAACAGGCGCCGACCGCACAACATCTCGGCCAGGACCACGCCGATCGAGAACAGATCCGAGCGCGCGTCGACCGGCTGCTCAATGACCTGCTCGGGCGACATGTAGCCGTACTTGCCTTTGAGCGTGCCCGACTTGGTGCGGTGGTGGCGGCCGGGGCCGCTGGCGCGAGCGATGCCGAAGTCGACCAGCTTCACGTCGCCGCGCCGCGACAGGAGGATGTTCGACGGCGAGATGTCGCGGTGCACGATGCCGAGCGGGTGGCCGTTCTCGTCGTTCAGGTTGTGCGCGAAGTCGAGGGCATCGAGCACCTCGTGGGCCACCCACACCGCCAGCTCGGTCGGCATGCGCCGGCGCTGCCAGGCCTGCTCACGCAGCATGGCCAGGACATCGACGCCATCGACGAACTCCATGGCGATGAAGAGCTCGGTGCCGACCTTACCCAGCTCGTAGGTCTGGGCGATCTTGGGATGGGCCAGTCGCGCCGTGAGCTTGGCCTCGTCGATGAACATGGCCGTGTAGACCGGCTCGCGAGCCAGGGCCGGCAACAGACGCTTGATCACGACCTTGCGCTGGAAGCCGTGCTCGCCCGGCGCCGTTCCAAGGAACAGCTCCGCCATGCCGCCGACCGCCAGGCGCTCGACCAACGTGTACCGCCCGAAGGGGATGGGGGAGGAAGCGCCCACCTTCACCCAAAGTGTACCCCGGCGAGGCGCTCAGGAGGTCCGGCGGATCACATTGAAGCCGGCGTTCTGGAAGGCGTGGGCCAGCGCCCCATCGAAACGATCGAAGTCGCGCAGCTTGACGTTGTGGCTACCCGCCAGGTCCCGCCAGCGCGCGAGGATCTCGGGCCCGGCGCCCACCATCAGCAGCTCGACCGTCGACATGCGCCGGTGGCCCAGCAGGCGCTCCACCGAGGCCCTCACCGGTGGCGCCGCGACGTCGGTGAGGCCGGATACGTCGACCAGGAGCGATGCTGCACCCACCCGGACCACGAGCAGCATCGCGCGGGCGAAGATGCTGTCGAGCGCCTCCTCGGGTGGCGCGCCGACCAGGAACACGGCGGGGATCTCGGGCGTGAGCAGCACCACCGGCGTACCAGCCTCGAGCTGTTCGGCGGCGCGCTCGGCGGCGGCGCGGCGGCCGGAGCTGGCGAAGGCGTCGAGGGCGATCACGGTCAACCACTCGAACAGCCCCTCGATCGGGCGCGTGAGCTCCATCTCGGTGTGCTCGAGCACGGCGTCGCGCAGCGCGAGCAAGAGCGCCGCGACCTCGAAGCCGGTCGCGCCACCGCTCGCCAGCGATGCGCCGGCGAACGCGGTGGCCTTCTCCAGATCGCGCAACGCGTGCGAGCCTGGGCGCAGCTGCTCGGCACCGGACGAGACCGCGACCGCCAGGGACTCGATCAGACCACCGGCCATGGCCGCGTGCTGGCTGGCCAGCGAGGCCGCGGGGCCGCGCAGGCCGGAGCGATCGAAACGGTGCGACCAGCTCGCCACGATCGAATCGCGGGTGCCGACCAGCGCGTCGGCCAATGGGGTACTCACCCCCTCAAGCTACATCCCCCGGGCCCAACCTGCTACTATCCTCCTCGATGCTGCAGCGTGTGCCGGTGAGGACGCGCTCGGTCGCCGTCAGCGATGTCGGGCGAAAGCGAGCCATCAACGAAGATGCCTTCTTCCGCGATGATGATATGGGCTTCTACGTGGTGGCCGACGGGGTCGGCGGCCACAACAAGGGCGAGGTTGCCAGCCGCGAGTGCATCGACCAGTTGCACATGTGGGTGCGTGGCGCAGCCCGCGACATCGATCGCCTGACCGCGCGCTGCATCGCCGGAGACAGCGAAGCCAACTGGGAGATCCGCCGCTTGCTCGAGAGCGGGCTGCAGTCGGCCTGCTACATGGTCTTCGGCATGGCCGAGCTGTCGCCCGACAAGCGCGGAATGTCGACCACCTGCTCGGCCTTGCTGGTGGGCGGCGGCTACGCCTTCGCTGCTCATGTGGGCGATTCGCGCGTGTACCGCCTGCGCCGCCGCTCGGTCCTCCAGATCACCGAGGACCACACACTCATCAACTACAAGCTCAAGCACGGCCTGATCACCGCCGAGGAAGCCGAGCGCTCCACTGCGAAGAACGTGATCACGCGCGCTGTCGGCCACAAGGACTACGTCCAGGTCGACACCGCCGACGTCGATGTCGCCGCCGGCGATCGCTTCCTGATGTGCACCGATGGGCTCCACGGCTACATCAAGAGCGATGAGGAGATCCTGGAGCTGTGCGCCGACGATCCCATCGACGCCGGCGCGTCGGCGTCGATCGACCTGGCCAACCAGCGCGGCGGCCGCGACAACATCACGGCGCTCGTCGTCGAAGTGCTCTCGGTCTGACGCCGACCTGACACCGACCTGGCTTCGATCAGGTCTAACCTCCGGAGTCGCGGTGGAATTCCCGGGGCGGGTCGCGGGTTGAAAGATGAAACCGACGGGGCGTTCGTGCGTCCCAAGAGAGGCCGATGGCCGCGCTCCCTCCCACTCGCTCCCGCCGCACCCTCGCCCTCTTCGCCGTGGCCACCGTGCTCGGCATCTGCGTGGTGGCGTGGCAGAGCGGTGGTGAGGACGCCGCGATCTCGGCGCGTGGTCGCACCGAGATCGCGAACCGCCCGGGCGACCGCTCGGGGCCGATGCGGTTCCGGGACGGGCGCTGGCAACGGGCCGGCCGACGCGGGCTGGGCCCGATCGCGATCGCGCCGCCGGCCGACGGCCTGGTCCGAGTCACCGGCACCGTCGTCGATGCCGCCAGCGGCAAGTCAGTGCCCGACGTCGAGGTGGTCTTCGCCGACGGCCTGAGCGAGTCGACCACCCAGAGCGACCCGGCCGGCCGTTACAGCATCGACGTCCACCCCGGCCATTACCGTCCGTTCGTGCGCGCCTCCGGCATCATCTCGGTCGGCGAGCCGCCGCGCGAGCGCCTGCCCCGGCGGCCGTCAACCGATCAGGTCGCGGCGTCGCGGCTCGAGGTCGCGCCCGAGCTCGCCGTGTTCACCAACCTGGCCGGCGCGGATCTCGAGGTGGTGCGCGCCGGCGTGATCGCGGGACGCGTCTTCGATCGCGACGGCCGCCCCATCGCCGGCGCCCTGGTGCGGGCCACGCCGTCCGACGGCGGCACGCTGCGCCCGGTGCTGGGCACCGACGTCGCCGAGACCGACCTCGACGGCACCTTCCGTCTCGAGCTGGGCGAGGCCCTCTACGTGATGGAGGCCTTCCACGATGACTACGGGGCCACCGAGTCGACGCCGATGGTATCGCTGGTCGCCGGCGACACCGCCACCACCGACCTCACGATGATCGGCGGCTGCATCGTCAGCGGGCACATCGTCCGCTACGACGGGGACGAGCCGGGCGACGGCGCGCTCGAGCGCTCGTGGTCGAGCGACGGCTCCGGCGGCTACTACCCCAGCGGCACCTTCGACGACGACGGTAGCTTCCGGTGGACCACGACCGAAGAAGGCGAGGTGACCCTGCGGGCGTGGCCGTGGAAGGCGCCGCCGTCGCAATCGCGGACCTTCGCGTGCAAGGACGGCGCGCGCTTCGACGACGTCGAGTTCGTGATCCCGGATGTCCCGCCCGATCTGGTCGGCGAGATCGTCACCGCCGGCGGCGCCCCGGCCGCCCGCGCCTTCATCGACATCGCCGGTCTGTCGGAGGGCACCATGAACCAGCAGGAGCGCGCCGACGACCAGGGCCGCTGGGGCGTGTTCGCGCTGCCGCCCGGCCAGTACCAGATCACGGCCTACGTCGAGGGCGAGGGCGCGGTGTCGGCGGTGGTGACCTCACCGGGCGGCGCCGGCACGCTGCGCCTGTCGGGCACCGGCACGCTGATCGGCCGCGCCACCGGCATCGACCACGGCAGCTTCACCCTGACCGTGACCGCGTGCGAGACCGAGCACGCCATGCTCTCGCCGCGCAGCAAGAAGCTGGTGACCGTGCACGACGGCACCTACCGCGTCGACGGCCTGCCCGCCTGCGCCATGCGCGGCGAGGTCGCCAGCCGCGTCCGCCAGCGCGGCTTCGACGCCACCATCACCGCCGGCGGCGTGACCAGCCTCGATCTCGATCTGTCGCCGCCGCGGGCCAAGGTCGTGACCGGCGTGGTCCGCGACGAGAACGGCGCCCCGGTGGCGGGGGCCAGCGTGGCCACGCTCACCAGCGACCACGACAGCATCCAGACCTCCACCGACGTCGACGGCCGCTTCAGCATCGAGGCTCACGGCGGCGACGTCGTGATCTTCGCTCACTCCTCGGGCACCAGCGAGCTGCCCATCAACGACGACGATCCCGATCAGCGCAGCGTCGACATCACGCTCGTCCCCGGCGACTGGTGACGACGTGATCGTGGTCTGGTGACCGCCACGGCGACCTGGTGCTCCGGTGATCGCCGCGGCGATCTGGTGATCCG
>SXJR01000465.1 GCA_005779305.1 Myxococcales bacterium | reverse complement strand
GTCGATGATGTCGCGCAGCCTCGTGGTGCAGTTGTCTGCGAAGTGATCGTAGAGGTAGAAGCGGTTCTCGAGCTTGATGTCGTGGAGTAGCCGGGCCTCGATGGCGCGGGCCTGCTCGTCGGAAAGCGGCAGCGCCTGACGCCAGATCGTCCGGTCCTCGTGCCGGTAGAACTGGACCATGCCGCCCAGCGGCACCGGCTCGACATAGAACTTCTGCTTGCCGCGGATGAAGTTCCAGGTGAGCGTCGGTCCGCCCATCGTGAAGTCGGTGACGCCGTAGTTGAAGCAGACGGTCTCGCGCCCTGGCTCCTTGTAGTTGATGCACAGCGCGGTGTGGCCGAACTTCTCGAAGATCAGCTCGCCGCGGCCGAAGGTGAACAGCTCGATCACCGGCGGGGTCGCCGCCGGCGCCAGGTTCCACACCTCGCCCATGCGTCCTTCCTGGGCGTGGGCGCGGCCGGTGCCGGCGCCGAGCGCGAGCATCACCACGATCGCCACGACCAGCGCGCGCATCAGCTGGCCGGCTTGTCGAAGATCTTGGCGTCGACGGTCGGGTTGATCTCGACCGCGGTCACGGTGAGGTCGCTGGTCTCGCCGCCGCCCTGGCTGACCCGGCGCTGCGCGACCTGGATGCCGTCGAACTCCTTGTAGTCGTGGAAGGACTCCTTGGTGGTCGCGCCGCCGCTCGTGTAGCGACTCTGGCGTAGCAGGTGGGACGTCGGGTCGAGCAACACCGTGACCTCGAAGCCGGCCTTGCTGGTGATGCGCACGGCGTCGTGGACCACGCCGTCGACCTTCTCGCCGGGCAGGATCGCGACCTTGGTCCCCGGCTCCTTGTGGCGGGTGAGCAGGAGCTCGGGATCGACGAAGCGCTGCAGCGCGAGCTGCGGCAGCATCGACGCCGGCAGGTCGTCGATGCCAGCCGGGCCCGACTGCCAGCCCTTGTCGCCGGTCACCACCAGCGCGACCTGGAACTGCTTGTCGAGCTCGATGTCCATGCGCATGCTGCCGGGCAGGACCAGGGTGCGTTTGAAGACGACCGCGAGGGTCTGACCCTGCGCCGCCAGCGTGCCCTTGGCCTCCATGCGCAGGCTCTTCAAGCTCGTCACCTTGGCGCCGCCCTTGGCGGCCAGCGCCTGATCGAGCAGCGCGATCGCCGCCGCTGCCGACCTGGGATCGACCGGCGCCTCGTCCTTGGCCGGCTGGGGGCCGATGGGATCGGTGAAGAGCACGCGTTCGAACGGGACCTTGGCTTGATCGAGCTGCTTGGCGAGGGCGTCGCCGTCGCCGACCAGCACCACCACGAACGACTTGGAGTTCAGCACCGACGCGGCCGCCTCGGCGGCCTCGGCGCGGGTCACCCGACCGACCAGGAGCGGGAAGTCGCTGACGTATTGCTGCGAGAGACCGTGCAGGTCCGCGGTCACCAGGGCGCCGGCGAGATCGTCGGCGCCAGCGACGCGCATGGCGTAGCTGCCGGCCAGGTTGGCGATCGCTGCCGCGACCTCGTCGTCGGTCGGCCCGGTTGCCTGCATGCGCGCGACCTCGCCCGCGACCAGCTCGAGCGTCGCCAGGGTCTCGGCGGTGCGGGTGAAGGTCGAGACCATCACCGAGCCGCGATCGAGGTTGCGATCGAACGCCGACGACGCGCCGTAGGTCTTGCCGCCCTCGGAGCGCACGACCTTCATGAGCCGCGAGCTGAAGGCGCCGCCGCCCAGCGCGTAGTTCCACACCAGGGTCGGGAAGAAGCGGGAGTCGTCGTGACGGATGCCGTACTGCGCGATCCGGATCTGGGTCTGAGTCTGGCCGGGCTTGTCGACCAGCCGCACCCTGACGCCGTTGAACGGCGCCTCGACGTGTTTCGGCCGCGCCGGCACCGGGGCCTTCTTCCAGCCCGCGAACGCGGTGGTGAGGTCCTTCTTGAGCCTGACGGCGTCGACGTCGCCCGAGACGGCGAGGGTGGCGTTGCCGGGCACGAACCAGGTCTTGTGCCAGGCCACCACGTCGGCGCGAGTGAGCTGGTTGATCCAGGCTGCCGACGTCACCCGGCCGCGCACGTGGTCGTCGCCCCACAAGAGGTTCTGGGCCTGGACGTCGGCCATGGCCGACGCGTCGTCGAGCCGGCGCGACACGCCGGCGAGCTCGCGCGACTTGGCGGACTTGATCTCGTCCTCGGGGAAGCTCGGCTGGGTCAGCATCTCGGGCAGGAGCTCGAGACAGACCTTGGTGTCCTTGGTCATCGTCGTGCACGTCACCCAGGTCGCTTCGAAGCCGGCGTCGGCGGTGATGCTGCCGCCGACGAAGTCGATGGCCTTGGCGATGGCGAGCGCGTTCTTCTTCTTGGTGCCCTTGGGCAGCAGATCGGCGGTGAGCTCGGCGACGCCCTGGCGTGCCAGCGGCTCCTCGGAGCGGCCGGCACGGACCATGAGCTGCATCGACACCACCGGCAGCCGGTCGTTCTTCACCACCACCACCGACAGGCCATTGGGCAGCGTGAAGCGATCGATGGGCGGCAGCGAGACCGCCTTCGGCGGCGTGGGCGCCGGCGCGACGATCATGTCGCTGCGACCGCTCCACGGATCGTCGACCACGGGGGGCTTGTTGTCATCGGGCGGGTGGGTGACGTTGGTGTCGCCGTCGCCGGGAAGGTTGGGGATGATCGGCGTCGACGCCTTGGGCCCGCAGGCCACGGCCGCGAGCGCCACCGCGGCGGCGAGCAGGGAGGAGAAGCGGGCGAGGCGGCAACTGAGCGCTAGCGAAGACTTCACGGCGCCTCCATGGGCGGCACGACCACGATGGTGGCGCGCTCGGGAGTCAGGTAGGTCTTGGCGACGCGCGCCAGGTCGGCCGAGGTGATCTTCTCGAAGGCCGCGAGGTCGCGCACCCACTGCGTGGGATCGCCGGTGAGGATCCACGACTGCCCGATCTGCTCGGCCAGCCCGATCGGGCTATCGAGGCCGAACACGAAGCCGGCCAGGATCTGGTTCTTGGCCTTGCGCAGCTCGTCGCCGGTGGGCGGCTTGCTGGCGGCCTTGGCCATCTCGTCGAGGATCGCGGCCTCGACGGCGTCACCGCCCTTGGGATCGCGATAGACGCCGATGGCCAGGAACAGGCCCGGGTGCTCGCGTACGAGGATCGGCGTCGCGGCCTCGACCCCGATTTCCATGCGCGTCTTGGGGTCCGGGTTCTTGATGCGCTGGCGCAGACGCGCCGACTCGCCGCCGCCCATCACCACGGACAGCACCTGGAGCGCATAGATGTCGTCGGCCTTGGCCTCGGGGATCTTCCAGCCGGCGAACACGATACCGATCCGCCCGGCCTCGACTACCTCGCGGCGCTTGGCCGTCTGCGGGGGCTCGGGCGCGGCTTCGGCCGGGCGCGGCGGCGGTGGCCCGCTGGGGATGGCGCCGAAGTGCTTCTCGGCGGCGGCCTTGACGTCGGCGAGCGTCGATTGCCCGACCACGACGACGAGCGCGTTGCCGGGCTGGTAATAGGTGTCGTAGAAGCTCTTGAGGTCGGCGGGCTTGGTGCGATCGAGATCGGCCTTGGTGCCCCCGGCGGTCCACGCGTACGGGTGCTTGCTGTAGGCGATCGCCAGGAAGCGGAGCAGCCCGACCGAGACCGGATCGTTCTCCTGCTGCCGGATCTCCTCCTTCACGACCTCGCGCTCGGTGTCGATGGTCGGTCCGTGGAAGATCAGGTTGCGCATGCGCTCGGCCTCGAGCTGGAACACGAAGTCGAGGTAGTCCGAGGGGACGATCTGGAGGAAGGCGGTCGCGTCCTCACTGGTGTGGGCGTTCACGGTGCCGCCGACGCCGTTGACGAAGCGGGCGTGCTCCTCGGAGCGCATCCGCTTGGTGCCCTTGAACATGATGTGCTCGAACATGTGGGCCGAGCCGCGCTTGTCGCGAGGTTCGTCCTTCGAGCCGACGTGGTACCAGATCTCGATCGCCACCACCGGGGCGGCGTCGTGGCGGAGGAACACGCCCTTGAGGCCGTTCTCCAGCGTGAACGTCTCCAGCGCCGGCAGCTTGGGGCCGGTCGGTCGGGCCGGGAGGTCGACCGGCGAGACCGGGCCGCGAGGAGGAGGAGCAGGGCGGGCCGGCTGCGCGGTGGCCAGGGCCACCGTTCCCGCGAGCGTGAGGATCGCGGTGCCCAGGAGCGTTCGGTTCTGCATCAGCGGAAGCCTTTGCCCACGCGCCCAACCGGCGGTGCAGAAATCGGTGTTTGCAGGCTGAACATCGGGTTCTCCGTTAGCGCGCGCAAGCTACCCCGGCCAGGACTTGGGCGGCTAGAGCAGGTCTCAAGTAGTCGGCCACCAGGGCCAGGACCGCTGCGCACAAGCGCTGGACCCTCCAGCCCCGGTTTCCGTTGCCTGAGACCTTTTCCGAGCCTTTGAGGCCGCTTGGGCGTTCCTCAATTCTGTCATTACTGTTATTTTTCCACTTGACTGGAAAGGTGGCGTTCATCGAGTATGTGTGAACGCTGTATCGAAACTCGCGAAGAACGAACGAGGTGGACGTGGCCAGAGCCTCAGCTGCTATCTCGCAACCAACTCACGATGAAGGAGGACCCCGCGTGCTGGATGTCACTGGCGTCAAGGTGTTCTCTGCAACCAAGGCCAAGGAACGGGAGCTGCTGGGTGAGATCATCACCGACTGGATTCGCTCTCATCAGGACGTCGACATCGTCGACAAGATCGTCACGCAGTCGTCGGACTCCGAGTTCCACTGCCTGACCATCACGCTCTTCTACAAGCACAAGTCGTAACCCTCGCCGCGAGGCGAGCCCGCTGCGAGGGCGCCCCCGGTACGCCGAGGGTGTCCTTTCGCATTTTCGGGCCGTTACGAGCGTTCCAGCTGTTCTTCGGGGCTTGATCTCCCGTCAGCGATCGGGTACCCCTTCCGACCTCCATGGAAAACGCGTTCGGTAAGCCCGTCGAGGTCGAAGTCCGGGACAGCCTCGAGAAGGCGATGAAGATCCTCAAGCAGAAGATGTCCAAGGAAGGCATCCTGCAAGAGCTCAAGCGTCGTCGCTTCTACGAGAAGCCCTCGGTCAAGAAGAAGCGGAAGACCCGCGAGGCCCGCAAGCGGCTGCGTCGCGAGATGAAGCGCAAGTCCGGCATGGGTGGTCCCGGGCAGGGCACCGGCGGTCCGGGCCGCATGTGATTGACTCGATCCGGTCGAGCACGAGCTGAACGTGACTGACTGGATCGAGATCATCGTTCCCGCCGCCGCCGTCGACGTCGACGAGGTCGCGGCGTTGCTCGCCGACGCGTGCGAACCGGCCCGCGAGGGTACCGAGATCCGCGGCGACGAGGTCGTGATCTGGGCGCCGCTCGCGACCAGCGAGGCTGCGCTGGCCGAGGTCCGCGCCGCCGTCGCGGCCTTCGCGGAGGCCGGGCTTGGCGTCGATGCGGCGCGCGTGCGCGCGCAGCCCGGCCTGCCCGAGGCCGAGTGGCGCGACGCATGGAAGAAGTACTTCCACGTCACCCGGATCACGCCGCGCATCGTCGTGGTGCCGAGCTGGGAGACCTACGCACCTGCGGCGGGTGAGGTCATCATCGATCTCGATCCCGGCATGGCGTTCGGCACCGGCACCCACGCCTCGACGCGCCTGGTGCTGGCCGCGCTCGATCAGCTCGCCGCCGGCGGCTTCGTGCCGGCCCGGGTGCTCGACGTCGGCGCCGGGTCCGGCATCCTCGCCATCGCCGCCGCCAAGCTGTGGCCGGGCGTGACTGCGCTCGCCGTCGACAACGATCCCATCGCGGTCGCGGCCTGCGCCGAGAACGTCCGCCACAACGGCGTCGATACGCGCGTGGCCAGTGCCGGCACGTCGGTCGAGGACGTGGGCGGGGGCTGGCCGCTGGTGCTGGCCAACATCCAGGCGCACGTGCTGCGCGCGCTCGCCGACGCCATCTGCGTCCGAGTCGCCCCGGGCGGCACCCTGGTCCTGTCCGGGTTGCTCTCGCCGCAGGCGCCCGCCGTCGCCGAGGAGTACGTCGCGCGTGGCCTGGTCCTCGCCACGATCCTCGAGAGCCCCGACGATCCGGCGTGGTCGAGCGTCACCCTCACCCGACCGGCGGCAGGCGGATCGTGACCGCGCGGCTGTGGGTCGCGCCGTCGCGGCTCGCGGCGGGCCGCCTCACCGTCGACGGCGACGATCACGCCTACCTGTTCCGGGTGCGCCGCCTGGCCGTCGGTGACGCCGTGTTGATCTTCGACGGCGCCGGCGGCGAGGCCCCGGCGGTGGCGATCGAGGTCGGCGCGACCTCGGCGGTGCTCGAGCTCGAGGCGCCGCGCGCGGTGCTCCGCCCGGCGCCGCACGTCACGGTGGTGCAGGCGGTGCTCAAGGGTGAGCGCATGGACTGGTGCCTCGAGAAGCTGGTGGAGGTCGGCGCCGACGCGGTGGTGGTAGCCGAGACCGAGCGCGCGGTGGTGCGCCTCGACGACGAGCGGCGGGAGAAGCGATTGATCCGGCACCGGCGCATCGCACAGGAGGCCGCCCGGCAGTGCGGGCGCGCAGACGTCCCGCCCATCGACGCCGCCGCGTCGTTGGCCCAGGCTCTGGCCCTGGCCCCGGTCGCCGGCGCCGGGGTCAAGCTGGTCGCGGATCCGGCGGCCGAGGGGCCGCTGCTACGCGCGGTGCCGCCGTCGGCGATGATGGTGGCGCTGCTGATCGGGCCCGAGGGCGGCCTCGCCGCCGACGAGCTGGTTCAGGCGGCGGCGGCAGGGTTCGTCGCGGTGTCCCTGGGTGAGACGGTCCTGCGCGCCGAGACCGCCGGGGCCGCCGCGGTGTTTGCCGTCCGGGCCGTCCGGGCGGCGATGGGGCCCGGTTTTCAGGGATTTGCACCCGAGGGCGGCGCGGCCGTATAAACCTTCTAATGGGCGACGGAGTCATGGCCAGCGAGCCGCCTGCGGGCGTGCGCGAGCGTTTGGCCGAGAAGGTGCCCGATCGCACCGGCGAGCGCGCCACGTCGCGCCCGCGCGCCGGCGCCGCCACCGTCATCGTCGCTGGCTTCTGGCGTCGCCTCGGCGGCGCGGCGATCGACGTCGGGGTGATCCTGCCGGTCTCGCTGCTCCTCACCTGGTTCGCCGGCACCATCGCCAGCATCCACCTGCCGCCCGGCAGGAGCCGCGATCTCGACTTCTGGCTCGATCTGATGCTGACCAGCGATCCGGCGGTGATGACCGCCGTCATCATCACGCTGGCGGTGACGACCATCTACCTGTTCGTGTTCCAGGCGACCATCGCCCAGACCCTCGGCATGCGGGTGATGAAGATCCGCGTGATCGACGTCTACGGCGATGCGCCGTCGTACCCGCGGGTGGGCCTGCGCACCGCTGGTTATCTCGCGTCGCTGGCCACGCTCTTCCTCGGCTTCCTGTGGATCGGCTTCGACGCCGAGAAGCGGGGCCTCCACGACTGGATCGCCGGGACGTACGTCGTCCGCGTCTGATCGCGTCTCGAACCCAACCATGTCCTCCCGCCTGAGCTCCCTCCTCGTCCGCGACGGGCTCGTCGGAGTGAAGCGCATGGAGAAGGCGTACCAGCGCCAGGTGATCTACGGCGGCAGCCTCGACACCACACTGCTCGAGATGGGCCTGGTCTCCGAGGATCGGCTCACCCAGTACCTGGCCCTGGCATCGGGCCTGCCGCCGGCCACCCGCACCGAGTGCAACGTCTTCGACGCCGACGCGGTGCGCCTCTGTCCGCAGGAGGCGGCGGTGCGATACCGGGTGGTGCCGCTGTCGCTCGAGGACGGCTCGCTGCGCGTGCTGGTCCACGATCCGGTCGACATGGGGCTACTCGAGGAGCTGGCCGATCAGGTCGACTCGCCGGTGCAGCCGCTGATCGTGCCCGAATACCGCTGGCACGTGGTGTTCACCCGTAACTACGGCGGCCAGACCTCGGCGCGGTTCTCGACGCTGGCGCGCACCGCCGATGCGTCGCCGATCACGTCGCCGGTGGGGCGCGCCCGCACCGTGATCGTCGACGGCGAGGAGCACACAGTGGTCGACGTGCGCTCGCCGGTGGTGCGGCCGGTGGGGCCCGATCACGCGACCATGAGGATGCACGTGGCGGAGGACGGCGAGCGCACGACGCGCACGCCCGCGGTGAGCGAGCTGAGCGCGGCGGCGCGGGCGGCGGTGACGCAGGCGGCGGGTTCGGGCCCGACCGCGAGCCCGCCGCCGGCGTCGGGCGCCG
>SXJR01000008.1 GCA_005779305.1 Myxococcales bacterium | reverse complement strand
CGGGCGAGTCACGGGCCCCGCAGGTGGTGGCCGGGTGGGCGGCGCCTGGCGCGACGGTGGCGGCTGCGTGGGCGCGGGGCGGCGCAACGACGGCGGCGTCGCCGCCGCCATCGAACCGGTGCGCGGCGCGATCGCACCGCGCACGACCTCGGCCGAGAGGCTCGACGGCGTCGGGCGATCGAGCACCGGAGGATGAAACGGACGGGGCGAACGCTCTGCCTCGGTGCTGGTGCCGCGCACCTGGGTGAGCGGCACGATGGTCTCGCTGTCGTCGTCGGACGCGGTCGCTCGCCGCGGCGGCGGTGGCCGCGGCGCCGAGGTCGCTTGCGCCGCGGCCGGCAACGGTGCCAGCATGGCGGGCGGCATCGGCGGCGCCGGCGGCATCGGCAGCGACGGCGACGAGGGCGACGACGGGCGCGACGGTCCGGTGAGGACCTCGGCCATCTCGACCAGGCTGTCGTGGGTGCTGTCGTGCAGCGGCAGCGGATCCGGCAGCGGCGTGTCGACGTCCATCAAGCTGTTGCGGCCGGTCGGCGTATGCGGCCGCGGCGGCGGCGGTGGCACGTGTTTCACCGTCGGCGCCACCGGCGCCACCTCGCGCAGGGCCGCCAGATCGGCGTCGAGTACGCGCGCTGGCCGCGACGGAGGGCTCGGGTCGTGCGCGGGCGCGGGCGACGGCGCGTGGGCCATCGCTGACGGCGCCACCATCCCCAGCATGGTCGTGCCCGCCGGCCCGACGCTGGACGACGGCACCGGCGGCGCGTGCGGCGGCGACACGCCCCACACCGGCATCGACGGCGGACTCCCGATCGGCGTCCCCATCGGGGGTGGCATGGTCTGAGAGCCGCTGCGATCGATGTGCTGCAGCATCCCGTAGAGCTCGCTGTCCAGGGGCGCGATCTCGAGCGCGCTGCGGCACACCGCGCCCGCCTGCCCCGGCCGTCCCTGCTCGAGGTACGCGCGCGCGACCGAGCGGTAGAGCTCGACCGCGTCCGCCGCGCGTCCAGCCTCGCGAAGGGCCGCGGCCAGGGTCAAGCGGAGCGCCAGGTTGCCGGGCTCGCGCTTGAGGTCGCGCTCGAGATCGCGGATGGTGCGCTTGGCGGTCATGGCGGCGCCGTCAGCTGGGCGACAACGACACCGTCGCCTGGAAGGTCATGCCCTGCGAGGCCGGCGCCAGCTTCCAGCGGCTGGCGATGCTCTTCATGCAGCTGTCGAAGACGTCGCCGAGCGAACGACCGTCGGCGACGAACGAGCTGCGGGTGTGAGCGCCGGCCGGCGTGAAGCTCGACGACACCTTCAAGGTGATCGTGCGGGCCTGCAGGCCGGCGTTCTTCTTGAGCGCCTGCTCGTAGCACTTCTGGATCGAGCCGCGCGACTTGTTGACCATGTCGATGTAGTTCTGCGACAGCGCCGCCGCGACCTTGTCGTCGATGGGCGGGCCGCCAGCGCCCTGGGGCCGCGACTTGATGGTCAACGCGTCACCCTCGATCGTGAGCACGATCTCCTTCGCGCCACCTTCGAGCTTGAGCCGCGCGATCTCGGCCTCGTAGCTCTGGATGAGGCGATCCTTGTCACCGAGGTTGGCGGCGCGCTTCTCGCAATCGTCGAGGCGGGCGAGGGTCTCGGGCTTGTCCTTGGGTGCGGGGCTCTTGCAGGCAACCGTCGCAAGGGCGGCGACGGTCAGCAGATGCAGTCTAGACATCGGGTTCTCCGGGCGGCTTGACGAGGGCATCGGGGCGCTCGATGAAGCGACCCACGACCGTGCCCTGGACCACGTGGCTGGCGACGACCTCGACGACTTTCACGGGATCCAGGCGATTATACAGCGCGGTTGCCAGTCGCGGCCCACCTCCGCGCGACGGCGGCAGATCGGCCAGGGCAAATCGTCGCGGGGCCTGGACAGCGGCCGGCAGCTCGCGAACCAGGACATTGGGCCCCTGCGAGCAGCGCCCGAAACAGCTCTGCCAGTCCAGCTCGCAGCGGTGACCGACGCCGCGGGCGTCGATCTGGGCGACGAACGCCGCGTGGATCGAGCGCGAGTCGCGCTTGTCGCCGCACTCGGGCCCGCGGCAGACGATCACCCGGAAGCGCCGCTCGGCCACGTCCCCAGCGTATCTCACAACCGAGTCGGGGCGAGCCCGCCGGGCTCGCGGCGAACCCAGCGCGCTACGGCGTGGCCAGGGCAGCGCGGGCGACCTCGGCCACGGCGTCGACAGTGCGGGCGTCGCTGGCCACGAAGCGCAGCGTCTCCCGATCCTCGGCGCTGCCGGCAGCCAGGGCCAGCGCGATGACCTCGACCAGCTTGGCCTCGCGGCCCAGCGCCGGATCGGCGCGCTCCATCATCAGCAGGCTGCGCAGCCGCGGACGCTCGGCGCCCTGCCCGACCGCGATCATGGCGCGCACCAGCTCGAAGCGATCGCCGGCCGGCGTCGCCGGATCGTCGGCTTGCGCCGCCAGCACCTTGATCGCCTTGGCCCGATCGTCGTCGGAGATACCGCGATCGCCCAGGGCGCCGACGGCGCGCGCCACCACCGCCACGGCCACCGGCTCGGAGCCGGTGATGAAGTCGTAGCGCGGCTCGAGCGCGGCGAGGAGCGACGGCAGCCCGGCCGGGTCCTTGCGGGCGACCAGGAGCTCGATCACGGACTCGCGCAGCTTGGCCGGCGTGCGGCCGTCCTGCACGATGGCGAGCAGGTCCTTGGCCACATCGGGGCCCTCGAGCTTGGCCAGCACGCCCACGGCGAACTGCTTGATCTCGTCGAAGCGGGCGTCGCGATCGCGGGCGATGGCCACCAGCGCCTGCACGGTGGCGGGCGGGTCACCGGCGCTGGCCGGCGCCCAGCCGTCGCAGTCGAAGGTGGCGCCCAGGATCTGGCCGCCGGCGGACAGCTTGCTCGACGCGCGGGTCGCGCCGCTGGCCGGATCGAGCGCGACCAGCGAGCCGTCGGCGCCGACGGCGACGACGACGTTGCCGGCGTGCTCCGACGCCACCAGCTCGACGCGCGGGTGGCTGTAGGCCCACTTCAGTTCTCCGGTCCGGGTCATGCCGAACAGGAAGCGGAAGAAGTGCACGGCCACGATGTCGCCCTCGAAGGCGAAGCCGTCGCCGCTGGCGGCGGCGCGCCAGAGGATGCGCTTGCGATCGAACGCCGTGTAGCCGGCCTGGACCGGATCGAAGGCGTCGCGATCGTAGGTGGCCGAGGTGAGCTGCGCGGGCAGCTGGGTGGTGCCGTAGGTCGAGCCGGTGCGAGTGCCGGACGCGGCCTTCACGTCGAGGCGGAAGATGCCGGCCTTGGAGCCGAACCACGTCGCGTCGCTGGTGATGCGGACGAAGGCGATCTCCTCGTCGATCCCGCGGACGCGGGTGAGCTGAGCGCCGCTCCGGGCGTCGAGCACCGACAACCACTGCTTGAGGAAGGGCGAGAACACCAGGCCACCCTGGGCGGCGGGCGCGCCGAGCGCACCGGGCGCGTCGTTGCGCCAGCGCTCGCCGCCGTCGGGGCCGAACGCGGCCAGGGTCCACTTGGGCTTGGTCGCGCCCTGGCTTTGCCAGGTCACGTATACCTGGTCGCCGTCGGTGGTGGCGCCCACCAGGTCGCCGCCGACCGAGATGGCGCCGCGCTGCTTGCCGTCGCGCACGTTGCGGACGACGATCTGCTTGCCCTCGCGCGCGACCACCAGCTCACCGGCGACCGAGACCCGCGACTGCACGTCGGCGTCGACGGTCCACAGGGCGGCGCCGGCGTCGGCGTCCCACGCCACCAGCTTCTTGGGCGTGCCGCTGACCACGGCCAGCACCAGCGGCTTGCCGAGCGCGTTGTGGTACCTGGGCGCCGATGGCAGCTTGCGCACCGCAAGCGCCTTACCGAGCGCATCGGCGTTGTTGTCGTCGGAGGTGAGGCCGAAGACCGACTTGGGCCCGCAGGCCGCCAGCAGGATCAGCCCCAGCCCGAAGGCGACGAGCGTTCGTCCCGAGCCGCCCGAGCGCAGCGAAGGCGAGTCGAAGGATAGATCGCGCACTGAGCTGCCCATCACTCGCCCCCCAGCTTTTCTTTGAGCGCCGCCTCGGCCTCGCGCCGCGACTGCTTGACCGGCGTGGCCGGCGTGGCGTCGACGTAGTCGCCGAGCGCGGTGATGGCCTCGGGACCGGCGAGCTTGGCCAGCGCGCGCACGACCTGGACGCGAGCTGGCTCGGGGCCGAAGTCAGGGCGGACCAGGATGCCGCCCAGGCACTGGGCCAGCACGCCGTCGGGCGCCGTGCCGAGGTGTTCGGCGACAACGCGGGCCAGCTCGGCGTCGGCGAGCGCGGCCAGCGCCTTGGCGGCCGGGACCTCGCCCTTGTCGAGCAGCGCCAGCAGCGGCTCGGCCGCACCCTTGGGCTTGCGCGCGACCACCGCCTCGGCGGCGGCGGCGCGAACCGACTCTTCCTGATCGCGGAGCGCGGCGAGGATCTTCTCGCCGGCGTCGGCGTGACCGCCGAGCGCACGGACGGCCGCGGCCCGCACCGCGACGTTGCGGGCGCGCACGTAGCGGCCGAGCGTGGTGACGTCGCCAGGGCGCGGCGAGGACGCCAGCGACGTCAGCGCCGCCGCGGCGGTATCGGGATGGAGGCCGGTGGCGAGGCCTTCGAGCAGCGCGCCGTGAGCGGCGGCGTCGTCGGACTTACCCAGCTCGACGGCGGCGACCGTGCCCTTATCGACGTCACCGCCGAGGAGCGCCGCCTTCTGCGCGGCGACATCGACCTTCACCTTCTTGGGCCGCGGCGCCGGGCGCGGTTGCGCCACGGCGATGCCGCCGCCAAGCCCGATCCCTAGAACGACCGCGGCGATGACTCGCCGCCAAGACTTCGAGCCGGCCACGAAGTGGCCCCGGACGCGAAGCGGACGGAAGCCGGCGAAGCCGGCTTGGCGACAACTGAACGTCAGTGAAGACTTCGAACGCATGGGTGCCCCCTGCTCCATCGCTATGGCGACGGCGTAGCAGAGGTCCCTACGCGGATCAACGCGAGATCACTGGAAAAGAGCCCACGACCGGGCGTCCAGATCTCGCGTGGGATTCCGGCAACGAAGCCAGCGGGCTCCGCAGCCGTCGCCCCCGGGTCAGCCCCAGCGGGCGTGCATCACTCGTCGTCGTTCTTCTTCGTATCTTCGTCGCTGAAGTCGACCTTGCCCGACAGCCGCTCTTCGGTGCCGAGGATCTTGAACTTGCCCGAGGCGACGGCGCGGCCCTGGACCTCGAGCACCATGAGGACGTGCTTGTTCACGCCCACCAGCTTGCGGTCGAGGGTGAACTGGGAGAGCAGCGCGGTCTGGCCGCGCTGGTCGAGGAACTGCTCGAAGCTGGCCAGCAGCATCCGGTTGCCGCTCGAGGTGTCGTAGAGCTTGACCACCACCTCGATGTCGTTGAGCGGCTTCTTGAAGAAGGCCGCGAAGTGGATCTTCCAGGTCTGCTTGGTCTTGTCCTCCCAGAACTGGTTCTTCGACTGCTTCTTGATCGCCGCGACATAGGCCGGCACGCTCTTGGCGTAGCTGGGGAACTTCTTGTCGCTGAGCATGATCTTGCCTCCGAAGGTCCGCTCCGGGCCCTTCTGGGCCTCGGCGGTGCCCGCGAACAGGGCGAGGCCGACGACGGCGGAGATCACAAGGACGGAGATCGAGCGCAGCGACATGAGTCCTCCCGGGCCGAACGCAGATGTGACGAGAAGATAGCCGCCTCGATTCAGGCGGTGCCAGCGGAATCGGCGAGGAGGGCCGAGATGGCCGCGAGATCCTCGGGGTTGGCGACGCCGGCGACGTGGGCCAGCCCCAGGGCGCGGCGGCCGAGCACGAGATACAGCTCGCTCAGCGCGGGATCCGCCGACAGCGCGGCCAGGTGGCGCGCGACGGTGCCAGCGTCCCCGCGACGGATGGGTCCGGTGAGGCCGTGGGCCAGGCCCTTTTCGCCGACATTGGCGACGGCGCTCTGCGCCAGCGGCACCAGCGCCGCGAGGGCGGCGGCCTCGTCGACGCCTGCGGCACGAAGGAGCCCGGCGGCGGCGTCGAGCAAGGCGACCACGTAGTTGGAGGCGATGGCCGCGGCGGCGTGGTAGCGGACCATGGCCGCGCCGTCGAGCGCGAGCGCGGTTCCGCCCAGCAACTGCGCGAGCTGGGTGGCGGCGCCGCGGCCACGGCCGTCGCCCTCGACGCCGAAGACGGTGCCCTTCCAGGCCCGCATCGTCGCCTTGGGATCGGAGATGGCACGCAGCGGGTGCAACGTGCCGACGCCGCCAACCTTGCCGGCCACCGGCGTGAAGGCCTCGGCGGCGGCGTGCGCGCCCGAGCAGTGGAGCAGCACATGGCGCTCGCCGACCAGGCCGGTGCCCACCAGCTGGTGGGCGACGGCAGCCACGGCGTCGTCACGCACGGCGAGGATCAGGACCTCGGCCTCGAGCACCAGATCGGGCGGCGCCGGCGAGAACGCAGCCACCCCGGCCAAGGACGCGGCGGCGCGGGCGGCGCCGGGCCGCCGGCTCCAGAGCCCGAGCACGGGCACGCCGGCGAGACGGAGACCGCCGGCGAGCGCAGTGGCGACCGGGCCGGCACCGACCACGAAGGTGTTGGGCGAACGCGTCGTCAACGGTAGAGACCTCGTCGGTCGATATAGCCGAGAACGGCGCGGCTCACCAGCCCCGACGCGTCCTCGCCGACGCCGATCCGGCGGCGAACCTCGGTCGACGACACCGCCGGCATCGTCAGCTCGGTGAGCGTGGCACCGGGCGGCGCCTCGACGCCGCCGCGCCCGACGACGATCAGCGGCGCGCGCCGGCAGACCTCGTCCCAGCGGTGCCACTTGGCGGCCTCGCCGAGGATATCGGCGCCGACCAGCAGGCGAAACGACAGCTCGGGGTGGGCCTCGGCGAGGTGCTCGAGCGTGTAGAGCGTGCGGTTCTCGCCCCGGGCCTGGAACACGTCCTGCTCGATGCGCGTCACCGCCACCCGCGAACCCAGCGGCGCCGCCGCCAGCTCGCACATGGCGATCCGGTCGTCGAACGGTGCCAGGTCCTTGCCGAACGCGTGGCGATACGTCGGCGCGAACCACAGCGCGTCGACGGGCGCGGTTTCGAGCACGTAGAGCGCGAGCAGCGCGTGTGCCGCGTGCGGCGGGTTGAAGCTGCCGCCAAAGAGCGCGACGGTGGAGGGCACGGCTCGATGGTAGCGCATCGGCGCTCGGCCTCGGCCAGAGCGACACCGTCGACGAGAACTGGGTTCGTCTGGCCGAGGCCAGAGGCCAGAGGTCCGAGGGCCGAGTCCTAGTACAGCAAGTGCGGACGCCGGGCGTCGACGAACTCACCCTCTGCCACGGCCCAGCTGGCGGCCAGGTCGGCGATCGAGGCGCCGGCGTCGATACCCTCGCGCACCTGCGCCGAGCCAGTGAGCAGATCGATGGCGGGGATGGTGTCGACGAACTCGTAGGCGCGCGTGCGCCAGGCGAAGCGATCGCCGAGCAGCCCGCGGGCCGCGCGCAGCCAGGCCACGCCGGTGAGGTAGGGGCGGAAGGTGCGGGCGTCGGTGACGTGGATCTGCACGCCGCCGCAGGCCTGGCCGGCGTGTTTCTGGAACGTCGGGGTGAAGGTCACCGGCCGGAAGCGAGCACCGGGCAGCTCGGCCAGCGCCTCGGCCAGGGCGTGGCCGTCGAGCTCGGGCGCGCCGGCCAGCTCGAACGGGCGGGTGGTGCCGCGGCCCTCGGACAGCTCGCTGCCCTCGACCAGGCACATGCCGGGGTAGACCAGCGCCGTGTCGACCGTGGGCATGTTGGGCGACGGCATCACCCACGGCAGCCCGGTGTCGCCGAACATCATGTCGCGACGCCAGCCGGTCATCCCCACGACCTCGAGCTCCAGATCGAGCTGCTCCTCGGCGGCGCGCCAGCGCGCGATCTCGCCGGCGGTGAGTCCGTGGCGGTTGGGACACGAGACCAGCCCCACGAACGAGTCGTGGCCGGGCGCGATCGCGCCGCCCTCGACCAGCGCCCCGCCGATCGGGTTCGGGCGATCGAGCACCACGAAGGCCTTGCCCGCCCTCGCGCAGGCGCGCATGGCCAGCACCATGGTCCACACGAACGTGTAGTAACGGCTGCCGACGTCCTGCACGTCGTAGACGAGCACGTCGACGTCGTCGAGCATGGCCGCGGTCGGCGCCAGCGAGGCCGCGTCGTGGCCATACAGGCTGTGCACCGGCAGGCGCGTGCGCGCGTCGACGGCGGCGCCCACGCCGATCATGTCCTGGGCGTCGCCGCGCACGCCGTGCTCGGGCCCGAACAGGGCGGTCAGCGTCACCCCGCTTCGCGCTGCCAGCAGATCGGCGGCGTGCCGCAGCTCGAAGTCGACGGCGGTGGGGTTGGCGATGAGCCCGACCCGCCGCCCGCGCAGCGCGCGATCGTCGTCGAGAATCCGTTCCAGGCCCGACGCGACGCGCGCCATGCCGCTTCTCCTCAGTCCGCTCGCGCGGGAAGCGCGCGGCGGGGGTGAATGGCCGGGGACCTGTGCCCCGGCCGGAGGGGACGGGAACGTCCCCTCATCAGAAGATCGGTACCGGCTTCAGGGTCACCTTGTTGTCCTTGGTGACCACCCGGAAGCGCACGGCCTTGCACTGGTGCTGGGCCTTGAGCTTGCCCTCGTTGACCCGCAACTTGGCGATGAAGCCTTCGAAGCTGACCTCGTCGGGGTTACCGGTGGCGCGCCGCGCATCGAGGTACTCGGTGTACACCCGCTTGTAGTAGTCGGGCTCGGGCTCTCGGGCGAGCGCCGCCAGCTCGGGGCTGTTGGTGTCGGCGGAGGCCCGGGATCCGATCGACGCTTCGGCGTCCTCGTCGAACTCGACGCGGCCGGGGACGATCGGGTTGCCGTCATCGTCCATCTCCTCTTCGCCGGGTTCGGGGCGGCCGAGCAGACGGGCGAGCATGACGTTGAGGCCGTTGGCCAGTCCGTCGAGATCGGCGCCGACCGGGCGGAAGGTGCGCTCGAGGTTGCCGTTGATGATCTCGGCCACACCGACCTCGAGCTCGTCGACCTGGTCGAGGATGCGGCGGCTCGACAGCCACATCGCGCCCAGCGCCAGCACCAGCGCCACGATGCCCAGCACCAGCACCAGCCGGCCGGCGGTGGCGTGCTCGGGCACGTTGCGGCTGGCCGGAGCCAGCACCAGCGCGCCGGCGGTGACGGCCGGGTAGTCGGCGGGCAAGTTCTTGGTCGCCGGGTAGCGCGGCATGCGCAGGGCGCCGACCAGGTACGACTTGCCGCCGACCGAGACCGACAGCGGCGAGGCGATGCCGCCGTCGGCCGCGAACGCCTGCTTCACCAGCTCGCCCTGGCCGAGCAGCGGCGCGATCACCTGCTGCATGCGCGCATCCTCGCTGCCGTCGCCGCGGCGGAAGCTGGTGGCGTACACCTTGTCGCCGTCGAAGTACGCGACCTCGACGCCGAGCACGCCTTGCTCCTCGCGGGCCACCTTGGACGACTGCGAGTAAGCCAGCACCACCGCGCCGGTGACCTTGTTCACGCCGTCGGCGGTGCGGGTGTCGACCACGGTGGCGATGCCGACCCGCATGAGGCCGCGGCCGGGGTAGTTGTAGATCTCGGCGATCACGTGGCGCCGCACCGGGGTGGTCTGCTGGATGGCCAGAGCCAGCCCGGGCCAGGTCAGCTTGCCGTCCTTGCTCTTGAGCTCGCTGGCGACCGGGTTGTTGACTCCATCCATCGCCAGGATGTTGCCGGTGGTGTCGACCAGGGCCAGCACGTCGGGCGCGGTCGGATCCTTGGTGTTGCTGTGGAAGCGCTCGAAGCCGAGATCGGCCTCGCGGATTCGATCAGCCGGCGGCGTGCCGGCCCGCAACGCGGCCATCACGCCCTCGTCGCCGGCCAGGGCCTCGACCCGGGCCGAGATGTTGAGCAGGTCGAGTCGCGCGTTGTTGAGCGCCTGCGACGGCAGCCGCGACGCGTTCATCTGCACCTTGGCGTCCACCTTCACGCGCTCGGCGAGCCCCGCCGTGACGACGAGGTACGACACTGCGGTCAGGACCGCGATCGCGACTGCGACGATCGCCCCGATGATCGTGCGACTCATGTGGCCTCCAGCCTTCGCGGATTATCGATACCGCCGGATCATGGTGTCAATCGAGGGGGCAGATGTTCACCGCTGAACACGCCGCGCGGTTCAGGGGCCGGCCCGCTTGACCGCGTCCACCAGCTCGGGTTGGAAACAGGCGGCGAGCTCGTTGTAGATGCAGACGATCTCGGCCACGCCCTGGGCCAAGTTGGTCTCGAGCTGGGCCTTGTCGTCGGTGACCAGGAGCGTGCGATCAGCGACCCGGAAGTAGATGGAGAGGGTCTTGCAGCCATCGACGGTCTGCGCGCCCTCGAGGATCCGGCGATCGCAGAACACCTCGCGGGGGACGATCTGGACCGTGATCCGCTCGGGGAACGTCGCCGCGCCTGGGGCCTTCTGGGCCAGCACCGACGGAAGCACGCGGCGGACCTTGCGGAAGGCGGCGGCGACGTCCGCCGGCGGCCAGTCGAGCGGCGCGGCCACTCGCACCACCAGTCCGTCGGCCGGGAACTCCCCCGAGCCTTTCCAGGTCACCCCGGCGGGCTGGAATTCCCTGGGGACTGCGGTGGCCGCGGCGTCGATGGCGGCGCCGCCGCTGGCCCCCTCGCCCCGGGTCACCACGAAGGCGACCGCGGCGCCGGCGACCAGGACCAGGAGGCCCAGCCCCAGCCACAGACCGCTCCGCTTGCGCGGCACCGTGTCCGCAGCGCCCGACTCGCCCGGCTCGAGCCGATCGGCGAGGCCGGTGACGCTGTCGCGCAGGTTACGAGTGACCGCGGCCGACGCCGGGCTCTCGGGGCTCGGGCTCGGCTTCGACGGTCGCGCGGCCACCGGGCCGGCGGGCACGCGGGCGCGAGCCTCGGCCATTGCGTCGCGCGACATGCGCATGGTCTCGGCGTGACCGAGGTCGGCGTCCTTGAGGACGGCCTCCAGCTCCTTGCGGAAGTCGCGCGCGCTCTCGAAGCGGTCGTCGGCCTTCTTGGCCAGGGACCTCATGACCGCCGCTTCGAGCACGGCCGGCACCTCGACCCCGGACGTGCTGGGCAAGGCCGGGGCCTGCGACAGGTGCTTGCTCATGATCTCGAAGTGGGTGTTGCCGTCGAACGGCGTCTCGCCGGTGAGCGCCTCGTACAAGGTGGCGCCCAGCGAATAGATGTCGCTGCGCAGGTCCACCTCCTGGCCGCGGACCTGCTCGGGCGACATGTAGCGGACCGTGCCCATGGTCTGGCCGGTGGCGGTGAGCCGCGTCGACGTCGTCATCTTGGCGATGCCGAAGTCCATCACCGTCGCGGTGCCGTCATCGTCGCGGACCAGCACGTTGGACGGCTTCATGTCGCGATGCACGACGCCGCGGCCGTGGGCGTACTCGAGGGCGCGCAACACGTCGATGGCGATGCGAGTCGCCGCCGGCCACGGCTGCTTGCCGTGCTCGAGAATCATCCGCTCCCAGGTGTGGCCGTGCACGTACTGCATGGCCAGGACGAAGCTGCCGTTCTCCTGTCCGAAGTTGTAGAGGTGGACGATGTTGGGGTGATCGAGCTGGGCCAGCGCCTTGGCCTCCTCGAGGAAGCGCGATTTGACCTGGCTGTACGCGGCGAGATCGGGCGGCAGAACCTTCAGTGCCACTTCCTGCTCGGTCATGGTGTGGCGGGCGCGGAAGACCACGCTCATGCCGCCCTGCCCCAGCACGTCGACGATCTCGTACTGGCCGAGCACGGTGGTGCCGACCATGCGGTGGGCGCCGGTGGAGACCAGGTTGGCGCCACACCCCTTGCACTTGACGTCGATGTCGAGCACCTCGGCGTCGCAGCTCGGGCAGTTCGGCATCGGTCGCGGATATACTATCAGGACGCGGCGCGAGCCGGCGCCATCTGCCAGCCCGGGACGCGGGCCAGGAGGCGATGGAGCTCGTCACGGACGATGGCCGGGTACTCGACCGGGGTGTAGTGCGTGCCACCGCGGATGACGTGGAGGCGCGAGCCGGCAATGGCGCGATGGATGCGCTCGGCGGTAGCGGGCGGAGTGAGGATGTCCTTGTCGCCGGTGACGATCGAGGTCGGCGCGGTGATCGAGGCCAGGACGTCCTCGGCGTCATGCTGGTTCAGGCGATCGAGCAGGTCGGAGTAGATGGCCCAGTCGATGGTGCGAAAACCGGCAGCGACGTCGCGGAAGGCGTCGTCATCGAGAGTCCGCGACACCATCCCGAAGCGCTTCATGGCCGCGATGAGGGTGTCCGAGCCGGCGACCACGCCGGCGGCACGTCCGACCAGCTCGGCCTGGGCCTTGACCATACGCAGGAGCACGGGGATGACGCGTTCGACGAACTGCGACGAGAGCACGGTGCGGAACGGCCGCCCCGAGGTGCCGTTCACCACCATGATGCCGGCCACGCGCGCGGCGTGGCGGCGGCACAGCTCGAACACGACCTGCACGCCCATCGACCAGCCGATGAACACAGCCCGGGGGACGCCCTCGCGCTCGAGGATCTCGACCAGATCGTCGACCTGGTCGACCACGGTGTTGGCCAGCGGATCCCGCGGCTGCGCCGACGTGTACAGCCCTCGGTAGTCCCAGCACAACACGCGGTAGCCGGGCAACGCCGCGTAGATGTGGCGGAAGGCCTCGAACGTGCCTCCCAGGCCATTGGCCAGCACCACCACCGGCGCGTCGGGCGCGGCCCCCGGCCGCTCCTGGTAGCCGATGCGCGTGCCGTCCCGGACGACGAGGTGACGCTGGAGAAGGCCGGGCACCATTGGATTGGAAGAGAGTAGCAGGCTGGGCCTCGGGCCTCGGGCCTCGGCCAGACCGCAGAAACGAAACCGGCCTCGGCCAGATCCCCGAAAGACGAGAAGGCCTCGGTCTTTCTGACCGAGGCCCGAGGTCCGAGGTCCGAGGCCTCTGTTTCAGAAGGTCAGCAGAGCACCGAAGCGGACGCGCGAGTACGACTCCTCGTCGTCGGGCACGAGGGCGCGGGTGCTGGCGTCGGTGGGCGGCGCGGTCGGGCGATCGTCGGCGCTCTGCTCGAGGGTCTCGCGCGAGCCGAGGCGCATGTCGCCGAACAGCGCGATGCGCGGCGACAGCCGCCAGCGCAGGCCGGCGCCGATCTCGGCGACCGCCTGGTTGTCCTGCCAGCCGCCCTCGACCTCGACCTGCGAGGTGCCTACGCCGGCGGCCAGGTACGGCGCCCAGCGCCGCTCGGCACCCAGCTCGTAGTTGAGACCGGCCATCATGCGGCGATCGACGCGGCCGCCGTCGGCCAGGGTGTTCTTGGCGATCTCACCCTCGAGCACGAGGCCGCGGGTCAGGCGGAACTGGCCGACGAAGCCGAGGTCCTCGCCTTCCTGCTCGCCCTCGACCGAGACGCCGCCCATGAACACGCCGATGCCCCAGCGGGGCAGGATGGGTTCGGCGACGACGGGCGCCGTGAGGTAGGTGGCGGGCGCCGGCGCGATGGGGCCGTAGTACTGCGGGTCGCAGTTGCACGACTCGATCGGCGGAGGCGGAGGCGGCTGGGCGAAGGGGCGATCGTAGTATCCGCCGCCGCCGACCCAGATGTGGCCACCGACGTAAACGGTCGGCCGGTGTACATGGCGAGGCCGCCACCAGGGACGGACCACGACCCGGCGATGGTGGCCGCCGCCGCCGATGCGAACGTGGGCGCTGCCGCCGATACGGACCCGAACGTCGGCCGAGGCCTCGTTCGCGGTGAGTGCGGACATCGCAGTGAACAGCGCCATGGACGGCACGAGGGCTGCGAGCGCGATCGAGAGCGGCGAGGTACGGGTCACGTCGGATCTCCTTGGAGCATCTACCAACCAGACGAACGACCGCGAGGATCGGTTTACCGTGGTTTGCACGGCGTTCATTGCATCCATCGCGCCATCGGTCGCAGGCTTACACTGCGCCGACGATCCCTCCGACCCGGTCGGTTCCCCTGAGGTTACACGCCCGATCTCATGGCGCCAGGCGGACTTTGGCCGGATGTGTGAATGCAGCTTCACGCCCGGCGTGCCGCCGGTGCAACACGGACCGGGGCGCTGTGTCCCGCGACACGATCAGGTCCGAAGTGTCCCGAATTCCTTTGCTATGCTTGACGCCGGTTCGAGGGCTCCATAGAGTCCCGGACGCACTGGAGGCATTCCATTGAGCCAGCAGCCCCCCAAGAAGTCGGGTAGCCGAGACATCAACGAGCTGAAGGCTCGGCTCGGCCTCAAGAAGGGCGCCGCGCCCGCCACCGCCGGCAAGCCAAACGGATCGCCCTCGGGCGGCATGGTTCCGCCGCCGGGTCTCGCCGTACCGCCACCACCGGGAGCGGGACCGCAGCAACCGCCGGTCCCCAACGCCGCCGACGATCCGTTCGGGGCGATGAACGCGATGGCGGCCCAGGGCGCGATGCAGCGCGCGCCCGAGATCGTCATCGTCCACGACGGCAAGCCGGTGGAGAGCGTCTCGGCGGGCACCCAGGCCGCGACCATCGGCAAGTACCTCGCCATCGCGCTGGTGCCGTTCATCCTCGGCATCGCCATCCGCGGCATCTCCAAGGACGCGGCCGCCTACAACGACGGGATCGTCGGCGCCAAGGCCATCATCGGCGACGTGAAGTCGGTGAAGAAGAGCCTCAACGAGGTCAAGCTCAAGCTCGAGGCGGACAACATCCGCAAGACCGGCACCATGGGCAAGGAGGTCACGCAGGCCCTGGGCCCGCTGTCCCCCGACAAGCTCGAGGTCAAGCCGGGCCTCACCATCTCGCGCAAGCAGAACATCGGCGACACCCTCGCGGTGGCGGTGATGGAGTTCTACAGCGAGGTCGCGACGCTGCAGACGATGGTCAAGGACCACCTCGCCAAGTCGAAGTCCGACGACACCATGATCAACGCCTCGCGGGCCAACTCGGAGAAGGCGCTCCTGCCCGCGACCAACCCGTTCTCGAAGCAGGTCGGTTTCCGCTACGGCATCCTCATCTGGAACCCGTCGGTCGAGGACGCCAAGCTCGACCCCAGCTTCGGCGCCAAGCTGGTCGAGCTCGGCCCGCCCTACTGCGGCAGTGACGAGAAGTATTCGGCGAGTGGCACCTGCCCCGACGACAACCCCGCCACCACCCTGGCCTTTCGCACCGGTCCGGGCGCGGGCTGGCAGCGCGCCGACTTCGCCGCCGGCCTCAACCCCGGCGACCCGATCCCGGCCAAGAAGATCCTGATCATGAACCCCACCGACACGTTCCAGAACTTCGTCGTCGAGTGCGCCGCCGGCGCCGGCGGTGAGGGCTGCGCCAAGAACGTCGGCGGCTCGGCGTCGATCTCGCTTTACCAGAAGCGGGTCGAGAACATCATGAAGAAGCTGGGCGAGGTCATCGACCTCGCCAACGATCTCGAGCGCAGGCTGGCCCCCAAGGCCAACGAGAGCGCGCGCTTCACCTTCTTCTTGTAGCGGCCTCGGTCAGAGCTGCAGGCTGAGCGTCGTGCCGGCGGTGGAGACTCCGCTGGCCTGACGCGGGCCGGTGCCGTCGTCGACGACCGCGGCGAAGGCCATGGTGGGCGAGCTGTGGGCGGCGAGGACGTGGCCGCGGGGATCGACGGCGATGACGCCGCCCGTGCCGCGACCGCGGCGGATGAGCTCGTCGAGCACAGCGGCGGCCGCGGCGTCGGCGTCCTCGCCGCGGGCCAGGCGATCGACGAGGGCGCGGCATAGCGTGACCCGGATGATGGCCTCGCCGTCGCCGGTGGCCGACGCCGCCCCGCCCTGATCGTCGGCCCAGGTCCCGCAGCCAGGCAGCGGCGTGTCGCCGACCCGACCGCTGCGCTTGTAGTTGATACCGCCGGTCGAGGTCGCGGCGGCGACGTGGCCGGCGGCGTCGAGCGCGACCGCGCCGACGGTGCCGCCTTCACGTTCGCCGGCGGAGAGCGCCGGTGTTGCCGGGGCGGCGGGCGACGCCCGGCGGGTCCGCTCCTCCTGCCAGCGCGTGCGCGCCCGCTCGGTGATGAGGGTCTCGGTCGGCACCGGCGCGATGCCGCGCTCCGCGGCGAAGCGCAGCGCCGCCGGCCCGGCCAGGAGCACGTGCTCACCGTCGTCGAGCACGGCGCGGGCGAGGTCGATGGGAGCGCGCAGGTCGGGCACCGCGGCCACCGCGCCCACCGCGAGCGTGGCGCCGTCCATGATCGCAGCGTCGAGCTCGACCGTGCCGTCGCGGGTCAGCACCGCGCCGGTGGCGGCGTTGAGCTCGGGATCGTCCTCGAGCACGCGCACCGCCGCCTGAGCCGCATCGAGTGCGCTGCCCCCGGCGGTCAACACCTCGAAGCCGGCGGAGGCGGCCCTGGCGCAGCCGCTGGCGATGCGGGCGTGGCGCTCGGCGGCGATGGCGCCGGCGCCGCCGTGCACGACGATCGCGATCATCGGGCCGACCTCACGAGGCCCCGGCGCTGGCGCAGCGGAAGCCGACGATGACGTGGCGGATGCCGTGGTGGCGCCCGTGCCACGACGCCCCGCGGCCGAGCCCGGCGAAGTCGTCCCACGCCGAGCCGCGCACGGTCATCTTCTGGTCGCGGACCGTGCCCCCCGGCGGCCACGGCGTCGCCGTCCACTGGAAGACGTTGCCAGCGGTGTCGAGCACACCGTAGGGGCTGGCCGCCTCCGGGTACGAGCCGACCGGTACGGTGTCGCGGGTGCCGCCGATCGCCGAGTTGAGCTTGGTCGATTCGAAGTCGATGCCCCAGGGATAGAAGCGGCCGTCGTCGCCGCGCGCCGCCTTCTCGAACTCGTGCGCCGACGGCAACCGGCGCGGGTGGCCGACGACCTGGCCGCGCCAGGCGCAGTACGCCGCCGCGTCGTCCCAGCTCACCAGCACGACCGGATGATCCTCGCGCTCCCTGGGAGGAAGACCGTCCACCCAGGCGTGGCGCACGATCTCGTCGGGCCAGATCTGAACGAAGCCCTGCGCCTTCCAGGTCGCCTCGTCCATGGCCGGCGCCGGCGCACCGCCGTCGGCGACGAACTCGGCGTAGGCGGCGTTGGTGACCGGCATGAGATCGATCCGGAACGTGGGCAGCGCCACCACGTGGCGCTCCTCCTCCTTGTCGAACCAACCGCCGCGCCGAGCCGCGTTGTCGTTCGACGTGCGCTCGTGGGCCTCGTAGGCCAGCGCCCGCTCCTCGGGCGTCGAGCCGGCGATCGAACGTCCGCCGGCGATCACGACCATCTGGGCGTCAGCCGCGCCCGAGAGCGGCGCGGCGCCACCGCGCCAGGTGACCTCGCGCCCGGGACCATCGACGATCGGCGCCGGCGGGACGCCCGGCGACAGCTTCAAGCCGCCGCCGCACGCCGCCACCACGAGCCCGAGGGCCATCCACGTTGGCGTGATGCTCACGGCGCCAGACTACCGTCCCGCTTCTGCCGACGCTCGGCCGCGGCTGCGGTGGCGTCGGCCAGCTCCTGGAGGGCGAGCCGCAGGGCGGTGGCGTGGTCCGGGTTGCGCAGGAGCGCGGTCTGATCGAGATCGCCGGGCGCGATGGCGGGGCCCAGCCGCGGCGCCGCCCCCGCCACGTCGCGCAGCATGCGCAGCTCGTCGGGCCGCCCCCAGGTGTCGAAGTGGACCACCGCCGGCAGCAGCGGCGCGCCGTCGGCGTCGCGCACGATCGAGGTCGCGAACAGCCAGCGGCCGTCGGCGGACCACGCCGGCGAGCCCTCGTCGCTGCCGGCCAGCGCCACGCCCGGCCGTTCCCGACCCTCGCCGTCGACGACGATCACGTCGAGATCGCGGCCACCGTCGACGCGCAGGCGCGTGGCCGCGTACGCCAGCACCATCCCGCCCGGCGCCAGCGCCGGCGAGCCATCGGCGGGGCCCTCGGTCAGCGCGACCAGCGCCCCGTCGGCGGCGCGCTCGACGATCCGGCTGTGACCACCGGTGGCATCGACCACCTGCAGCACCAGGCGCTCCCCCACCAGCGACGGCGCCAGCTCGTGGGTCGGCGCGTCGGTGAGGCGCTCGGGGTGCGAGGCGCGGGGCTGGCCACCGCGGAGCTCGACGGGTAGCCGGTACAGATCCATCGAGCCCTCGCGATCGCTGGCGAACACGATCGCGTCGCCGGCCGGGGTCCAGGTCGGATCGACGTCGGCGGCCGCGGCCTCGGTGAGGCGCACCGGCAGCGATTCGGGCTGGGCGCGGGCGATCCAGATGCTGGTGCGGGGGTCGCCGCGATCGCGCGTCGACGCGAAGACGATCCAGCGCCCGTCCGGCGAGAACGAGGGGTGCTCGTCGGTGGCCAGGCCGCCGCTCGACGTGGTCCCGGGCACCAGGAGCGGCGCCAGGCGATCGCCGGTCTCGTCGACGATGATGAGGCGGCCGCCCGATCGCCAGCGCTCGGTGAGCACAAGGCGCGGGGGTCCGGCGAGGTCACGACGCACCGGCGCCGGATCGGGCCCTCGACAGGCCACCGCCAGGACCGCGCTACAGCCGCACACGAAGCTCGGCTTGCGGTGACCGCTTCCCGCACCGCGGGCGGAGCGCGTGGACAAGGACTCTCGCTGATCGCGAGCCGCGCGCGCCGCGCGACTACTTGACCGGCGCTTCCGGCGTCGGTGCCGGCGCGTCGGTCTTGCTCTTCTTCTTGAGCTGGTTCAGGTCCATGTCCTTGCCGATGTTGTCTTCCTCGGGCGTGATGCCGAAGTAGACGCCCACCGCGAGCACGCCGAAGATGGCGGCGACGATGACGCCGATCTTGAACCCCTTGTCGAGGTTCTCCTTCTGGTGGCGCTCGAACACCACGAACTGCGCCTCCTGCTCGGGCGGCAACGACGTGAAGGCGGTGTAATCGTGTTGCATGGCTGCGCTCCCTCGGGGACGTGGGTACGGTAGTGCGGTTGTAAGGGTTGCGTCAACGCGACCCTGATGGGAGACCAGGGATCGTGACCCGACGTTGCAAGTGGTGATGCGTTACCTGTCCATGGGCCAGAGAAACGGACGGGCTGCGGGTTGGACACCCGCTCTGGCCCACGGTTCCCGGCTTCTTGCGCCTGCGCTCTGGATCGCAGCGATCTCGACGGGTTGCGGCACCTCGGCGCACTCCGATCCGGCAGAGAAGCCGGCCGGCGCGGCCGAACGCACCGGCCCGGCGGCCCCGGCCCCGGCCCGCCCCGCCGAGACCTGCCTGGGCGTCCACGACAAGGGTATCTGGTCGGATCTCGACGACGACCTCCAGCTCGCCCTGCCGCGCGGCCTCACCGCGGCGCGGGTGAGCGCCGCCATCGATCGCGACCGCGCGCTCCTCATCCTCTCGGTCGACGGCTGGCCGACCAAGCCCTACCCGCTGCACGGCGACGCCACCCTGACCGTCGGCGATCGCGCGCTGGCGCTGCGGCCCGGCGATCGGGCCGAGCTGGCGCCGATGCTCACCGCCGACAACGTCCGCGACGCGGTGACCCCGGCGGCGCGCGATCGCGATCGGGACGGCATCCCCGATCCGCTCGACGTCCTGATGGGCGCGCACAAGACCCGCCTCAACGCCGACGCCTACACCGAGGGCTACGTGTCGATGTCGTATCCGCTCGGCGATGTGCCACGCGAGATGGGCGTGTGCACCGACGTGATCGTGCGCGCGCTGCGCAACGCCGGGCTCGATCTCCAGCGCGCGGTCCACGAGGACATCCGCCGCGCGCCTCGGTCCTACCCGATGGTGAAGGGCAAGGGCTCGGCCAGCATCGATCACCGGCGGGTGAAGACCATCCTGCCCTGGTTCAAGCGCCACATGGATCTGCGCAGCGCCCGCCTCGACGACCCGGCCGACCCGCTGCGCCCCGGCGACATCGTCTTCATGGATACGTTCCCGAGCAAGCCCGGACCCGATCACATCGGCATCATCGGCGACCGCGTCGGCGCCGATGGCCTGCCCGTCGTCATCAACAACTGGACCAACGGCACCACCACGGCGGAGATGGAGCTGCTCGGCTGGGTGCCGGTGACGCACCGGTTCCGCATCAAGTAGCGGTCGGAAGCCGAGCCCGAGCCCGAACCCGAACCCGAACCCGAAGCCGAAGCCGAACCCGAACCCGAGCCCGAACCCGAATCCGAACCCGAACCCGAACCGTCAGCGGGGTGCCCGAATCCGATCGGCCGCCCGAGCGGGCTGCGCGCCGCTGGCGCGGCTAGCGCCGCGGGTGGATGAGCCGCCAGAGCATGGCCTGGAGCCGATCCTCGGCGACGCGCACCGGTTCGAGAAGCGGCTCGGGCGCGAAGCCCCAGGCGACGGCGATGCGCGCGTGCGACAGCGTCTCGGCGGCCTCGGCCGACGCGACGCGGAAGGCGTGGAGGCGGTCGCGCGTGACGCGGCGGCCACCCTCGGCGGTGTTGGCCGCGGCGCTGGTCGCAGAGCTCCGCAGCTGCACGGCGAGGTTCTTGTCGTACGGAAGCACCGCCTCGACGATGGGGCGAACCGCGGCGATGAGCTGCATGGCGATCTCGTGTGCTTGGAACATGACGCGTGTCTCCTGGCTGGTTGGCTGGTCTCTCGCCCGTCGCGAGGCCCACGCGCCCGGCCCATGACGAGTGCCCACACCACCGCTCGCGCCGCCCGACCGACCACCTCTGCGGCGGCGCTTCGCGCTTCCACCGCCCCATCGGCGCTCGGCATGAGGCGGGCGCGGCGGCCGAGCAGGGCGAGACCAACCAACCGCCAGGAGACACCGCAGGTCCGCTTGCGAGACGCCGTGCAGCTCACCGCACGTTGCCACGGGCGGCATCGCGACAGAACGTCGTCAGCGAGCGCTGGCGCCGTCGGCGCAATGCGTCCTTCGACACGCGCTCGCTCGCGCTCGCGCGGCTCAGGACGACCGGGGTGTCACGTCCGCACTCGGACTCGGGCTCGGGCTCGGGCTCGGCCTCGGATCCGGATCCGGACCGGCGCTACCAGTGCCCGATCCAGCGGGTCTTGCCGGTCTCCCACTTCGCCTGCTTCGGGACCACGCGATCGGTCGGTAGCAACACCGCGGTCAGCGTCGCGGCCAGGGCGCCGCCGAGGAAGCGACGGCGGCTCGTCTTCGCCTTCGCCTTCGGCTTCGGCTGGCTCATGGCGTGCCTCCCGGAGCCGGGGTGGTGCCGCCGCCAGGGGGCGCGGGGCGATCGCCGTCCCAACCCTTCTCCAGATCCTCGATCGTGAGGTGGAGGTCGTCGATCTTCTTCTCGATCGCCTCCTCGAACATGTTGTCGCCGTGGCCGTCGTCGGTGATCTTGGTGGTGTCGACCAGCTGGGCCGCCGACGGGTCGATTACCTGCCCGCCGCGATCGAGCAGGCGGAGGTTGATCTTCTCGATGAAGCGCATCGGGTGATAGTGGTAGACGGTCCCGTCCTTGGGCAGGCCGAGCGCGGCGGCGACCGGCTCGGTCCACCAGATGAACGGATCGAGCTGGTCGGCGACCAGGGCGCCGATGTCGAGGTCCTCGTCGTCGGCGTCGTTGGTCTGGATCTTGGCCTTGCTGCGCTTGCGGAAGTCGAGCCACGACTTGGCCAGCTCCTCGGACCACGACGGCTCGTCGGTCCACTCCGACACGTGGTAGGTGACCAGCTTGCGGAGATCGTCGGTGACCTCGCCGCCGGCGTAGAACTCGAGCAGCTCGGCGCGCGACAGCCGGCCGTCCTTGTCGTTGTCGATGAGGCTGTTGATCTCCTCGACGTCGCAGAAGCGGAAGCCGGCGGCGCCGTCGACCATCTGCCACTCGGGATCGCCGCGGAACAGCTCGTCGCGCGAGAAGATCTCGAAGTGCACCTGGGCCGCGCTGAGATCGTCCGGGCCGACCACGCCGACGTGGCCGATCACCTCGCCGGCCTCGACCGGATGGTCGTAGCCCCACACCGAGCGGGTGCCGTCGAGCTCGCGCTTGATCTTCGCCCCCAGCCACTTGGGCGCGGTGTCGCCGGCGGCCTCGTTGGCGAGGTGCATGTACAGGGAGAAGAAGCGGATCGGCTTGCCGATGTTGAGGTCGTGGCGCAACAGCACGAAGTTGGTCGAGCCGATCGTCGATGACGCGTCGGTGCGCGCTGCCACCACGCGGCCCGCGAACGGCGCGTGCACCGGCGAGTCCTTGTCGGCGGGTAGGTGGATGCCGCCGTGCCAGAGCCGGGTCGCGCCCCACGGCCCGACCGGGAAAAAGCCGCCGCCGGCCTGGGCCTCGTTGTGCTGGGTGTACTTGGCGGTCTCGTCGATGATCTTCTTGGCCGCGACGTCGGGGCTGGGATCGCTGGGGATGAGCGGCCGCTCGCCGACCTTGACCATGCCCGGCATCCACAGCGGGAACGAGCGCTGCCCGCGCAGCTTGTCGATGAACACCTTGAAGTCGAACGGCCCCGGATCCCACTTTCGCCGGGTCAGGTGGTAGTGGGCGATGTAGCCGCGGAAGTCCATCGCCGGGAAGCTGTCGCCCACCGCATCGACAGGCCCCAGCGTTCCCCAGAGCGGCTTCGACGAGCCGGGCTCGGTCGGGTACTCGAGCGGCAGCTCGGGCAGGTGGCGGACCAGCACCGCCGCCAGCTCGATCATCGCCGCGTACTGCTGCGGCGTGTAGTCCCACGCCTCGATGGTGTGGTCGTTGATCTTGCAGAGCTTGGTGGTGCGGGTCAGGCCGCGCTTCTTGTAGAAGTCGGGGTCCTTCCTGTAGTCGCCGCGGTTGCAGAACTCGACGCCGATCGAGTCGATGTTGTACTTGGCGGCGTGGAAGCCCATGTAGGCCAGGTCGAGGGTCTGGTGGATGGTCCCGTCGTTGTCGATGAGGAAGTGACACGACAGGCCGCGCTCGTTGTGGAGCACGTGCCAGCACAGCCGCGACGAGTCGAGGCCGTCGTGGTGGAGGACGAACTTCTTGATCGACTTCTGCACCGCGTCCATCGGCGGGTGCTTGACGTCCTTCACGCGGCGGAGCGACGGCCGCAGGGCGTAACGGCGCAGGCCCTTGTTCTTGGCGTCGGCGGCGTACGCGCCCTGGCCCGGGCCACACTGCGTGGCCTGCACGCAACCCTCGAAGGTCGCGTCCCAGCCGGTCTCCTCCCAGGTCTTGTAGGTCGGCCCCATGTCCTGCACGGGTTCACCGCCGATCATGAGATAGCCCATGGTCTCCTTAGCCTATCGAGAAACGCACCTCGGTCGAGCCGAAGCGGATGGTCATGCCGTGATCGAGCCGGGTGTGGGTGATCCGCACCCCGTTCGAGAACGTGCCGTTGGTGGAGTTGCGATCGTAGACCATCCACGCCCCTCCCTCGAGGACGATCTGGGCGTGGCTCGAGGAGGCGTAGCCGTCGTGGGCGAGATCCAGGTCGTTGCCCGGCGCCTTGCCGACGTTGAGGCCGTGGCGCACCGGGATGCGGGTCCCGGCCGCCGGACCGGTCAGCACGATCAGCACCGGGCCACCGGCCGGCGGGGGGACGGCGACCGCCACCGGCGCCGGGGCGTTCGGCGCCGCCGCGCCCGCGGCCACCGGATACGGCGTCGGCCCCGGATGGGGCGCACCTCCGGCGGACCTCTTGCGCTTGATCAGCGCGACCACGCCGAGCAGCACCACCAGCGCGCCCACGCCGACGCCGCCGAACAGCAGCACCGTGCCCAGCAGCCCGCCCTGGTGCTCGATGGTTCGCGCCACGCACTCGGCCTTGACGCAGTACGAGCGCGCGTCGCACTCGTCGGTCCCGCACTTCGCCGCCACGATGGTGACCGGATCGGAGGTCAGGACCTCGGTACCGAGCGGCACGCTGACGGTGAGCTTCTTGCCCTCGAGCTCGCCGGCGGCGGCGAAGAAGGTGACCACCGACTCCTTGCCGATCTCCTGGGCGACCTGGCCGGCGGCGGCGCGCCAGCCGCCCTCGGTCTTGATCCAGCGGAAGGTGCCACGCGAGCGGCGCGACAGCTCGCCCAGCGCGAGCAGCGGGCGCACCGGGTGGTACTTGCCGTCGGTGGACGGGCTGTAGCCCATGGTGTGGATGCGGACCTGGGCCTTGTCGGCGTCGATGCCGGCGGTGGTGATCGCGCGCTTGAGGTCGTCGTCAGGCGCGAGCACGCCCCGCGACACCAGCACCACCGCGGCGCGGGTCATGGCGTCCTTGTTCTTGGGCTTCTTGAGGTGGGCCTTGGCGGTCTTGACGCTGCGGCCGACCACCTCGGCCAGGTCCATCTGCTCGCTGCCGTCGTTGGACAGCTGGGCGAAGGCCTTGCGGGCGTCGGCCACCCGCTGCAGTCCCTTGGAGCCGGTGATCTCGGAGCCGTACCCGATCACCTGGACCCGGACCCTCGAGCCCATGGCCTCGAGGGGCGCGAACAGCTCGGCGTCGAGCGCCTCCTTCATGACCTCGAAGTCGGCCTCGAACTCCAGGGTGGTGGGGATGGCCACGACCAGGGCCAGCTCGACCTCGGCGTGCTCGAACGAGCCGAGCAGGAAGGGCGGCGAGGTGCCGGCGGCCTTGATCTTGAGGCTGGTGGACTTGGTCTTCTCGTCGCGCGGCGGCTCGACCACGTTGCCGCCGGTCTCGGTGGCCGAGACCAGGGCCCGGACCCGGACCTGACCGGGCAGGATCGACGGGCGGGTCTCGACGCGATCGATCACGACCTTGTCGCCGCGGGCGGGCGTGGGGTCCAGCGCGATGGCCGACAACAGCGCGCCGGCGACGGCGATCCTGCGCATCGGCTTGAAGGTAACGTAAATCGCGCCACCGGCGCGGCGAGCTGGCGCGAAACAGGAAATGACCCCGCGCCCGGTGTATCGTGCCGCCCATGGTTCGTTCCGGCCTCCTTGCCGCTGCGCTCCCCGCGTCCCTGGTCGTGACGTGGGCCGTCCTCGTCGTCCCCGGATCCACGGCCCATGCCCAGCCCGGGGATGACGCCGGCGGCGGCTCGGGCAGCGAGGTCGAGCTCGATGAAGATCCCGCGCCGGCCGACGGCGACGAGACCGGGAGCGAGGAGAACCCCGACGCGCCGCTCCTCGGCACCAACCCCGAGGAGGACGGCCCCAAGGCGCCGGTCGCCAAGAAGACCGGCTACCCGATCGCCGAGATCGAGCGGCCCATCACCCTGCCCGACTTCACGTCGGAGGTGAGGCTGGACCTCCGGCTCTTCCCCGATCCGCTCGACGTCGAGTTCGGGCTGCGGGCCCGCTACGGCATCACCCGCCAGGCCCAGGTCGGCGTGCGTTACAACATCGGCGGCTTCTACGAGGACGGCAAGCCCAACGCCGCCGACGACAAGGCGACGTTCAACACCGGCAAGGCGGTGGCGCTCGAGTTCCAGTACCTGGTCACCGAATGGGTCGCGCCTCGGGTGACCATCCCCATGTACGTCGATCCCTTCGCCATCGGCATGACGCTGGGCGCCCAGATGAAGTTCCGCTTCGGCAAGCTGGCCTTCGTCGGTCTCGAGGACGTGGTCGGCTTCAAGCTCTCCGACAAGTTCGTCCCCGACCTCGAAAACGAGCGCGCCAACGAGGCCGCGGCCGACAGCCTCGTCATCAACGAGATCAACTCGGACGGCTTCATCCGCATCGACGGCGGCGTGGTCTACCAGCTCAAGCCCAACATGGCGGTGAGCGGCCGCTTCGGCGTGACCTTCAACGACTTCGCCGACGACAAGGGCGCCACCGCCCTGCGGGTGAACGTCCAGTTCACGCCCAAGAAGATGATCGATCTCATCGGGCAGGTCGGCTTCAACGCCCTCGACGACTACAACTCGTTCAACCTGGGCGGCGCCCTGGCGGTCCGGATCTGATCGTCGCCGGGCCTGCTTACTTGGCGGTCAGGTAGCCGTCGGCCTTGAGCAACTCGGCGGTGAGCACCGCGCCGCCGGCCGCGCCACGCACGGTGTTGTGCGAGAGCGCCACGAAGCGCCAGTCGAAGACGGCGTCGGGCCGCAGGCGGCCGATGGTGACCGCCTGGCCATGGCCGGCGTCGCGATCGAGCCGGGTCTGCGGCCGGTTGTCCTCCTCGCTGTAGTGGAGGAATGGCGTCGGCGCGCTGGGCAGCGCCAGCTCCTGGGGCCGGCCGCGGTACGACCGCCAGGCGGCGAGGATCTCGTCGTGGCCCGGCTTGCGGTCGAAGGCCACGAACACCGCCGCCATGTGGCCGTCGGAGACCGGCACCCGGATGCACTGTGCGGTGATCGCCGGCGTCGCCGCCGCCTTGATCTTGCCGTCGCTGAGCTTGCCCCAGATCTTGAGCGGCTCCTGCTCGCTCTTCTCCTCCTCGCCCTTGATGAACGGGATCACGTTGTCGACCATCTCGGGCCACGACTCGAAGGTCTTGCCGGCGCCGGAGATCGCCTGGTACGTGCACACCGCCAGACGCGTGGGCCCGAAGCTGAGGAGCGGGTGGATGGCCGGCACGTAGCTCTGGATCGAGCAGTTGGGCTTGACCGCGACGAAGCCACGGCGAGCGCCCAGGCGACGACGCTGGCTCTCGATCACGGCGGCGTGATCGGCGTTGATCTCGGGGATCATCATCGGCACGTCGGGCGTCCACCGGTGGGCCGAGTTGTTCGACACCAGGGGCGTCTCGGCCCGGGCGTAGTCCTCCTCGAGCTTGGCGGTGGCGGCCTTGTCCATGTCGACGGCGCAGAAGACGAAGTCGACCTGCGACGACACCGCGGCGACGTCGGAGGCGTCGAGGACGGTGAGGCCGGCGGCGGTCGCGGGCACGGCGCCGGGAAGGGACCAGCGGCCGGCGACCGCGGTCGCGTAGGGTTTGCCGGCCGATGCCGGACTTGCCGCGACCGCGGCGATCTCGAACCAGGGATGATCGGCGAGCAGCGACACGAAGCGCTGCCCCACCATGCCGGTGGCGCCGAGGACGCCGGCCTTGAGCTTCTTCGTCATATCGTCGCGGACCTTAGCAGATGACGGCGCAACGCCCGAAGGCCTCGACGGTATTCCCTCATTCCGGGAGCGCGCCCCGATGGCCACCGCCGGCTGCGACCGTCGCGCTCCGGGCGCCTCGGAGCGTACGTCCGATGCTCGTTCGTTTCGTGGGCGCACCACGCGCCTCGCTGCGCTTCGGGCGTGCGCCCCGATCCGCCGCGGATCGCTTGGTCTCGCTCGACGCTGGCCATCGGGGCGCGCTCCAGCGGTGAGGCAACACACCTCTGGGACCGACGTGTGAAGGGAAATCGCGAAAGACCCTTGCTTCGCGCTCGCGTGCGGGCGAACGTCGCCGGGATGGCCGGACGGGACGTGGACGATACGGACGGCGCGCCAGCACGGCGCCGGGTCCGGCTCGCGACCGGGACCCTGCCGCCGGCCCTGGGTGACGACGCCCTTGCCGACGAGGCCGAGGAGCTCGCCGACGGCACCCTGACCGGACCGGTGGAAGCCATCGACGCGGCCGAAGGGTCCGAGGGGCACGACGAGCTCGCCGCCGACGCGGTGCCCGATGCCACCGAACCGGTCGAAACCGGAGATGTCGATCCGGGCGCCGTCGTCGACGCCCACATGCTGGCGGTGGGGCAACGCTGGTTCGGCATCAGCGCGTTCCGGCCCGGCCAGGCCCTCGCCATCCGCAACGTGATGGCCGGCATCGACACCCTGGCCATCATGCCGACCGGCGCCGGCAAGTCGCTGTGCTACCAGCTGCCCGCGCTCGAGATGAACGGCGTGACCTTGGTGGTGTCGCCGCTGATCGCGCTGATGAAGGATCAGCACGACAAGCTCGACCAGCTCGGCATCGAGGTGTTGCGCCTCGACTCGACCCTGACCCCGCGCGACGAAGCGGCGGCGCTGGCACGGCTTGCGACCGG
>SXJR01000071.1 GCA_005779305.1 Myxococcales bacterium | reverse complement strand
GCCGTTCAACATCGCCAGCTACGCGCTCCTGCTCGAGATGGTCGCCAAGGAGACCGGCAAACGCGCCAGGCACCTGGTCCACACGCTGGGCGACGCCCACATCTATCTCAACCACGTCGACGGCGTGAAGCAGCAGCTCGAGCGCGAGCCCCTGCCGCTGCCCACCCTGCGGCTCGCCGACAAGCCGGTGCTCGAGCAGCGCTTCGAGGACATCGGCCTCGACGGCTACCAGCACCACCCGTTCATCAAGTTCGCGGTCGCGGTCTGACGGACCTCACGGCGTCAATCGACAGCCCATGGCGTCCCCGGCCTGGCGCATGGCGTCGCTGGCCTGCTTGCACGCGTCCTCGGCGGTGCGGCGGATGTCGGGCGACAGGTGGGCCATGTCGCTCCAGCCCGTCCGCATCTGTTCGACGGCCTGGCGCGTGGAGTCGCGGGCCGACTCCGGGAACTGGTCACAGCGCAGGTAGCTCTCGACCAGGGCGACGTACTCGTCACACGCCGGCAGGCCAGTGGAGCCGGCGGCGACCCCGCCGTCGAGTGCCGAGCCAGGCGCAGGCTCGTTGCGCACCGCTGCCCCCAGGCACGCGGTCAGCTCGTCGGCGAGCTTGACCCCGGCCTGGGTGTCGCGCAGATCGGGGTCCTTGTCGCTGTACTCGAGGAGCTCGGCCATCACGCGGTACGCACACGCCGAGTCCTTGCACGTACAGGCGTGCTCGCGCACCGCGGTCAGCGCCAGGAGCGCGTCCGGATCGCCGGCGGGCAGGACCCGCTCCTCGGCCTCGCAGGCGGCGAGCGCGGCGACGGCCGTGATCACGAGGGCGCGGAGCATCGTGCTCCAGCTTCCCATACGTGGTAGCTGGGGTCACGCATGGTGCCTGCTCCGGCGCGCTTCCTCGACCTCGTCGACCGCTACGACGGCTTCCTGTTCGATGCCTACGGCGTGCTGGTCGACGCTGGCGGCGTCTGCCCGGGCGCGGTTGGCGCCATCGCCGCGGTGCGGACGGCCGGCAAGCCGCTGCGCGTCGTCACCAACGACGCGTCGCGCTCGCCCCAGAACGCGGCCGCGCGCTTCGCCCGGGTCGGCCTGCCCATCGCCGCCGACGAGGTGGTCACCTCGGGCCAGCTCATCGCCGGCCACGTCGCCACCGCCGGCCTCGCCGGCGCACGCGCGCTGGTGCTTGGCACCGACGACGCCCGCGCCTACGCCGCGGCCGCCGGCCTCAAGACCATCACGCCAGCGTCGCTCGGCGACGGCGACGTCGACGCGATCTTGACCTGCGACGACGCCGGCTTCGCGCTGCTCGAGGGCATCAACGCCGCGCTCACCGCCGCGGTCCGCGCCCTCGATCACGGGCGCACGGTCGCGCTGGTCTGCCCCAACCCCGACCTCACGTACCCGCGCGGCCCGGGCGCGCTCGGCTTCACCGCCGGCGCGCTCGCCATGATCCTCGAGGCCGGCATCCGCCGCCGCCACCCTGGCGCGCCCGGGTTCGCCTACCTGGGAAAGCCCGCGCCAGCGATCTTCGAGCTGGCGCGGACGTCGCTGCCGCCGGCGGCGCGGCTGCTCATGGTCGGCGATCAGCTCGAGACCGACATCGCCGGCGCGGGCGGCGCCGGGCTCGACGCGGCGCTGGTCACCGGCATCTCGCGCTGGCGCGACGGCGAGCCCGCCGCTCACGTACCGCGCTGGTTGCTCGACGATCTGACGTGAGCGCGCGCGCCGTCACTCGTCGACGGCGAAGCTCCACGACTTGATCACCACCGCGCGCGCCGGCAGCCACTCGTCGAAGATCGAGGTCCACGCCGGGCTGGCCATCGCGGCCGCGAGCGCCTCCAGCGAGGCAAAGCGCGCTACCAGCGAGAGATCCCAGCGGGCCGCGCTGTCGTCGGCCGGAGTGCCGGTGGTGAGACGCACCAGGCCGGGGACGCCGGCGAGGCGGCCGCGCATGGCGGCGAGCGCCTCGGCCCGCCCTTCCGGCGTGGCGTGCTCGGCGGCCAGTCGTACGAAGCAGTAGCGATCGATCATGCCGTTCATGATGCGGGCTCCTCGGCTGCGGGCGCCGCCAGGCGTAGCGCGTCCAGCCAGGTCGTCAGATCGTCGGGCAGCGGGCTCTCCCAGCGCACGGTCTCGCCGGTCGCGGGGTGAACGAAGCCGAGCAGGGCCGCGTGCAACGCCAGCCGCGGCGGCCGCGGCGCCCGCCGGACCTCCTCGGGCATCGCGCCACCACCGCCGTGCTGGTGATCACCGAAGACCGGGTGACCGGTGGCGGTGGCGTGGATACGGATCTGGTGGGTGCGGCCGGTCTCGAGGCCGAAGCGCATGATGGTGGCGGCGCCGCCGGCGACGACCTCGCGGGCCAGCACGTGGGTCACCGCGCGCTTGCCCTGCACCGGCTGGGTGACGGTGGTCACCGTCTCGGGCCAGACCCCGCGGACCACCGCCACGTAGGCGCGCTCGACGTCGTGGGCGGCGAAGCGATCGGCGAGGGCGCGGTTGGCGTCGGAGGTGCGGGCGAACACCACCAGGCCGCTGGTCGGTAGGTCGATGCGGTGCACCAGGTAGACCGTCCCGGCGTCGGGCCGGCGCAGCAGCATGTCGAGCAAGTTGCCGCGATCGCTCTCGGGTGTCGGCGCGGTCACCAACCCGGCCGGCTTGTCGACCACGATGAGGTGTTCGTCCTCGAAGACCACGCGGAACGGCGGCAGCGCGGCGTCGGTGCGATCGCGGGCGGCGGCCCCGACTCCCTCGGCCGCGGCCCGCTCGAGCGCGCCGCCCAGGTTGGCCTCGACGGTCTGGCCGGCGCGGACCAGGCGGCCCGCGACCTTGACCCGGGCCTTGTCGACGAAGACCCCGCCGATCTCGAGCAGGACCTTGGCCCGGCGCCTCGACAGCCCTGGCACGTTTCGGGCCAGCGCCTGGTCGAGGCGCAGCCCGTCGTCGGCGTCGGGGACGACGAAGCGCACCTGCTCGGACATCGGCGCATCATGGGGGGCCGGCCGGGCCACCGCAACTTGAGCCCGGCTCGAACCGTCGTATGATCGTGGCGTGCGCCTCCTTCCCATCGTGGCGGCTCTCGGGGTGGCTGCGGGCAGCGCGTTCGCCCAGCCCGCGCCGTCACCGCCGCCCCCGCAGCCGTCACCCGACAGCGCCGCCGCCGAGAAACACGCCCGCGGCCGGCAGCTCGCCCGCGCGTGGCGCGCCGACAAGGACACCACCAAGCTCGACGAGGCAGCGCGCCTGTTCAAGGAAGCATTCCAGCTCACCGGCTCGCCGCTCTACGAGTGCGATCTGGGCCTGGCCCTGCACTACCTCGGTGAGGACGCGCGCGCCCACGCCCGCCTGACCAGCTGCATGACCCGGCTCGCCGCGGTCAGCCCCGACAAGGTCGCCGGCTACCGCGGCGTCGATGACGAGGTCGCCACCGCCGTGTCGACCGGCCACGTCGCCGTCGACGTCGCCACCCAGCCCCCGGGCGCGATCATCAGCGTCTCGAGCTTCCCGTCCGACGAGACCATGCTGGCGCCGACGCTGGTGTGGTTGCGTCCCGGCACGCACACGTTCACCGCCCACGTCGACGGTCACGTCGACGTCAACTGGACCGTCGAGGTGAGCGAGGCTGACGCCGCCGCCCGCGCCCGCAAGGAGTGGCGCGTCGCCACGGCTTCCACCGGGTCGGCATCAACGCGGCCAAGAACTACCAGAACGACGGCGCGTTCCAGGGCGTTCCTCAACTACCTGCGG
>SXJR01000070.1 GCA_005779305.1 Myxococcales bacterium | reverse complement strand
GCGCCAGGCTCGCCGCCGCGCCCGCCGCGCCCTGGCCGCCGCCCGCCGTCGCGCCATGCGGCTGATCCGCCGCGCCCGCCGCGTGGCGATCAACGAGCGCCGCCGCGCCATGAGCCGCTTCACGACGCTGCAGCACAAGTTCCAGACGCTGGGTCAGGAGCCGCCCGAGGTCGAGCTGCCCGAGCTGCCCGAGCTGTCGATCGACGCCGACGCGGGCGCCGAGGCGTCGGTGGGCGACGTCGAGGTCGAGGCCTCGGCCGAAGCGTCGGTCTCGGTCGGCTGACGTGCGCCCTGCGATTTCCACTGGCACGAGCCCCGCGCAATGCGCACAATGAGCACCATGCTGAGTCTGATCGCAACCGTGCTGGTGCTCGTGGGCTTGGTGCTGGTGCTCGTCGGGGGGATCGCCTTCCTCATCGCCGCGTTCCGCGAGGGCGTGTTGTGGGGGCTGGCCTGCCTGTTCGTACCGTTCGCGACGCTCGCGTTCCTCGTCATCCACTGGCAGAAGGCCAAGGACTCCTTCTTCCTCCAGCTCTACGGCCTCGCCGCGATGCTCGGCGCGGTGCTGCTCGACAGCACCAACCTGCCCTGGCCGCTGGGCTGAGCGGCTAGAGCGCGCCCGCGGGGGGCGTGACGACGACTTCCTCGACGGAGATGGCGGGTCGGGCGATGATCGCCACCACGAAGCCGGCGACGTCGTCGGGCTTCATCATCTTGCTGCGGTCGAAGCCGGGGCGGTCATCCCAGATCGGCGTGTCGGTGGCGCCCGGCATCACGGTGGTGGCGCGGATGTCGTAGTCACGAGCCTCGGCGGCGAGCACGCGCATGAGGCCGAGCTGCGCCGCCTTGGCGGCGGTGTAGCCGCCGCAGTCGGTGAAGGCGCGCTCCGCGGCGTGCGAGCCGATGGCGACGATGTGGCCGCTGCGCCGCGGCTGCATGAGGCGCAGCGCTTCGCGCGCGCACAGGAAGGTGCCGTAAACGTGCACGTCGAGCATCTCGCGCAGGTCGGCGGCCGGCGCGCTGTGCAGTGGGCCGAAGTGGCCGATGCCTGCGGAGCAGACCAGCACGTCGAGCGCGCCGCCCTTGACCGCGATCTCGGCGAAGCGCGCCTTGACCGCGTCTTCGCTGGTGACGTCGAGCGCGACCTGGGTGACCTCGCCGGCGATCGGACGCACCGCCAGCGCTGGCGACGGGAAGCGGCGCGCCAGCGACACCACCGCGGCACCCTCACGGGCGAGGGCCGCACCGATGGCCAGGCCGATGCCGCTCGAGCCACCGGTGACCACCGCGACCTTGCCGAGTAACCGGCTCATGGAGCGCCGACCGTTCCGGTCACGGCGCTCCACTCGGCGGCGTCGGCCATCGCGCGCTCGATCTGGAAGATGCGACGCCCCTGCTTGTCCTTGGGGTGGGTCTTGATGGTCGCGGGCGGCAGGAGTCCGAAGTTCACGTTGGTGGGAGCGTACTTGTAGTCGCCCTCGCGCGGCGCGGTGATGTGGTGGTACAGCGCGCCGATCATGGTGGTGGGCGGCGGCGGCGCCAGCGGCCGGCCGGCCAGCTCGTCGGCGAGCAGCCGGGCGCAGACCAGGCCCATGGCGCAGCTCTCGATGTAGCCCTCGACGCCGGTGAGCAGCCCGGCCAGGCGCACGCGCGGCTCGCTCTTGAGCTCGAGTGACGGGCCCAGCACGCGCGGCGCGTCGACGTAGGTGTTGCGATGGATCGAGCCGAAGCGCAGCCATTCGGCCCCGGCCAGCGCCGGCACCATGGCGAAGATGCGCTGCTGCTCCGGGTACGCGAGCCGGGTCTGGAAGCCGACCAGGTTATAGGCGGTGAGGTAGCGGTTCTCGGGGCGGAGCTGGATGACCGCGTGGGGCCAGCGCCCGGTGCGCGGATCGGTCAGGCCGGCCGGACGCATCGGCCCGAAGCGAAGCGTGTCCACGCCGCGTTCGGCCATGACTTCGATGGGCAGGCAGCTCTCGAAGTAACGCGGCTCCTCGAACTCGTGCGGCGTGACCTTGCGCCCGGCGAGCACCGCGTCGATGAACGCGGCGTAGGTCTCCTTGTCGAGCGGGCAGTTGACGTAGTCGCCCACGCTGTCGTCGCTGCCGGGGATCTCGACGTCGCTCTTCTTGTCCCAGCGAGACATCCGGTACGCGTGGTCCATGTCGATCGAATCGGCGGCCACGATGGGGGCGATCGCATCGTAGAAGTACATGCGATCGCCGCCGAGCTGCTTGCGGATGAGGGCGCCCAGCGGCCCGCCGGTGAGCGGCCCGGTGGCGATGATGACCGGCCCGGCCGGCAGGGTCTCGAGCGGGCGGCGCTCGAGACGGATGTTGGGGTGGAGCGCGAGGGCGACGGTGATGGCGCGGCCAAAGCCGAAGCGCTCGACCGCGAGCGCCTGCCCGGCCGGCACGCGATGGCGATCAGCGCAGGCGATCACGAGGGAACTGGCGCCGCGGAGCTCGTCCTTCAGGAGGCCGGCCGGCGTGTCGACGTCGTTGGAGCGGAGGGAATTGGAGCAAACCAGCTCGCCGAGCAGCGGCGTCTGGTGGGCCGGCGACATGGCGGCGGGCTTCTGCTCGACGAGGGCGACGCGGAAGCCGCGCTCGGCGAGCTGGAAGGCGGCCTCGCAGCCGGCCATGCCACCGCCGACGACGGTGACGTCTGGATCGAGCCAGGGCACGAGGAGAGACTACACCGCAACCGCAGCCCGCAGCCGCAGCCGCAGCCGCAGCCGCCAGCCGCCGGCGCCCCACCGCCCGCCGACAAGGATCCGGTCGTCCTGAGCAAGCCCGAGCGCGAGCGAGGGCGCGTCGAAGGACGCACTCCGACCACCCGTCCACCGCCCACCGTCACCGGATCCCGCTCCCCGTCCCCCGACGCCGGTGTCCCGAATCCGAAACCCGCCGCCCGCGCCGACGCCGGCGGCGAAGGCGACTTCATCACCGACTTCTGATCATGCGCACTCGCATCCTCACCATCCTGCTCGTGCTCTCCTCCGCATTCGCGACGGTGATCGCCCAGCCCGCCGACGAGCGGCGCGACCGCGCTCGTGAGCTCGCGCGCGAGGCCGCGACGCTCTTCCAGGCCGGCAACCGCCGCGCGGCGGCGGCCAGGTTCGAGGAGGCCTACGCGCTATTTCCGACGCCGGCGCTCCTCTACAACCTCGGCAAGGCCTACGCCGGCCTGTCCGACCACGTGCGCGCGCACCGGGCCCTGTCCCAGTTCCTGCGCGAGACCGAGGGCAGCGAGGCCGATCGCGATCGCCGGACCGAGGCCGCGGCGCTGCTCGCTGACGAGGCCCCCCACGTCGGCGTGGTCACCATCACGGCGCCGGCGTTCTCCGGCGCGGTCCTGCGCATCGACGACCTCGCCATCGGCACCGCACCGTTGCCGGCGCCGCTGGCCGTCGCTCCGGGCGTCCACGAGATCACCGCGCACCAGGAGGAGGTCCTGGTCGCGCGCAAGCGGATCACCGTCCTCGCCGGAGGTCATCCCGAGATCGAGCTGGTGACGATCGAGGACGACCTCGAGAAGGTGTTCATCACCAAGGAGGTCGCGTCGCGTCCGGTCTACAAGCGCTGGTGGTTCTGGACCGCCATCGGTGCCACTGTGGCGTCGTCGGCGGCGATCTACATCGCCACCAACCCGCGCCAGACCAACGAGGTCGGGTCGCCGCCGCTGGGCAACCTCGGCCTCGAGGACTTCACGCCGCGCTGAGTCGCGCTCCGGCGATCAGACGTGGTGCAGCCAGTGGTCGTGCTTGGTGTCGCCACCCTTGACCACGGCGAAGAACGACTCCTGCAGGCCCTTGGTGATCGGCCACTCGCCCTTGCCGACCTTGCGCGTGTCGATCTCGCGCACCGGCGTGATCTCAGCGGCGGTGCCGGTGAGGAAGACCTCGTCGGCGGTGTAGAGCTCGTCGCGGGCGACCATATCCTCGCGCACCTCGATGCCCCGCTCGCGCAGGAGGGTGATGGCGGTGTCGCGGGTGATGCCGGCCAGGATCGCGGCCGACGTCGGCGGGGTGCGGACCACGCCGTTCTTGACCACGAAGATGTTCTCGCCGGTGCCCTCGGCCACGTAGCCCTGAGGGTCGAGCATGAGGGCCTCGTCGTAGCCGCTCTTGAGGGCGAGCCGCTTGGCCAGCACCGAGGTGACGTACTGGCCGCAGATCTTGCCCTTGTTCATCACCGAGCTCGAGTTGGCCCGGGTGAAGCCGCTGATCAGGCACTTGATGCCCTTCTTCAGGCCGTCGTCACCGAGATACGCGCCCCACTCGAAGGCGGCGACGATGGTACGGACCGGCGGCTCGAACGAGCCCAGGCCGAGCGCGCCCGAGCCCAGGTAGACCAGCGGGCGCAGGTACGCGAACGACATCTTGTTGGAGCGCACCACCTCGGCGCAGGCATTGATGACCTGCTCGCGGGTGTACGGGATGTCCATCGTGCAGATGTGGGCCGAGTCGAAGAGCCGATCGATGTGCTCGCGCAGGCGAAACACCACGGTGCGTCCGTCGGCGCGCTGGTAGGCGCGGATGCCCTCGAACGCGCCCACTCCGTAGTGCAGCGTGTGGGCGAGCATGTGGTCGGTGGCGTCGTCCCAGGGAACGAGCTTGCCGTCGACCCAGATCGATTCGACCTTCTTGATGGCCATGCTGGGGTCGTACCAACCACGGGGCGCCAGGGCAAGGCACAGATCAACCTGACGAGGACATCACACGCTCGAACGCGCCTCGGATGTCGGTCTGCCACCGCCCCACACGTTCGCGCAGCGCGTCGCCCGAGCCGAACCCGCAGCGGCGGGCCAGCCGGCCCAGCTCGGTGACGTCGTCAGGCAGCCGGTGGACGGCGCGATCGTGGACGACGCGCATGCGGTGCTCGATGAGGCGCAGGAAGCGATATCCCTCCTCGAGCACCTCGAGGTCGTGGCGCGGCGCCAGGCCGGCGTCGCGGGCGGCGCGCAGGGCCGGCGCGGTCGATGGCGTGCGCAGCGTGGCCACGGTGTGGCCGTGGGCGAGCTGCAGGTACTGCGCCGCGAACTCGGCGTCGATGATGCCGCCCTTGCCGATCTTGAGGTCGTTGGGGCTGCCCAGCTCGCGCTCCATGCGATCTCGCATGGCCACGATCTCGTCGGCGATGGTGCGGGCCGGCTGGGTCGGCGCTGACCACAACCAGCTCGCGACCTCGGCGGCCACCTCGGCACCGAGCGCGGCGTCGCCGGCCACCGGCCGCAGTTTGATCAGCGCCTGCCGCTCCCACAGCCGGGCCTCGGTGGCGTGGTAGCGGCGCCAGCCGGCCAGCGACGAGACCAGCAGGCCTTGCGAGCCCGACGGGCGCAGCCGGGTGTCGACCTCGTAGAGCCGGCCGCGCGGCGTGCGCGCGTGCAGGCCGCCGACCAGGCGCTGGCCCAGGCGCGAGAAGTACTCGACCGCCGGCAGCGGGCGCGCGCCGTCGGAGTCGCCGTCGCCGTCGTGGACGAAGACCACGTCGAGATCGGCGGCGTAGCCGAGCTCGCGGCCGCCCAGCTTGCCGAGACCGAGCACGGCCAGGCGGCGCTTGTGGCCGTCGCTGCCACCGCCTCGCACCGTGCCGTGGCGGGCGCGCAGCTCGGCGGCGACGCGATCGAAGGCGCGCTCGAGGCAGACCTCGGCGATCACCGTCAGATCGGCGCAGACCTCGAGCGGGTCGAGGCGGCCGGCGAAGTCGGCCAGGCCCACGCGCAGCACCTGGCCGTTCTTGAACTCGGCCAGCGCGCTCCACGCCAGCTCGGCGTCGCCGGCGTCGGCGGCGTGGGCCGCGGCCAGCCGGTTGTCGGCGTCGCGCTCGAGCGCGGTGCGGCCGCGGCGCTCGGTGTGGCCGACCTCGACCAGCAGATCGATCAGCTCGGGGCGTTCGACGATGCTGCGGGCCAGGTACTCGCTGGCGCCGAGGATCGAGCCGAGCAGGCGCAGGAGCGCGCGTTTCTCGTCGAGCAGCCGCCATACCGACCACGACGCGCCACGCTTGCCGATGAGGTCGGCGGCGTGGCGGAGGGCGGCGTCGGGATCGGCCGAGCGCGCCAGCTCGGCGAGCAGCGCGCCGCCGACCCGCGCCACCGCGCCGGTG
>SXJR01000069.1 GCA_005779305.1 Myxococcales bacterium | reverse complement strand
CTGGGTAAGCGGGTTCCCGCCGCGATGGGCGTGCTCTTGCTCGCCTGGCGATCATCGACGACATCGGCGCGATCCTGGTTATCGCCATCTTCTACTCGAGCAGGGTGGAGCTCACGGGCTTCGCGAAACGCGGGGGTCGATCTCGGCGGCGTCGACCTCGGCGCGGCGCCCGACGTGGCCGCGGGCGTCGCCGCCGGACTTGTCATCGGCAAGCTCGTTGGCGTCGTCGGCGCCTGCGCCCTGGCAGTGAGGCTCGGGATCGCGTCACTGCCCCAGGGCGCCGACTGGCGCGGCATCGTCGTGGTGGGCACCGTCGCGGGCATCGGCTTCACCATGTCGCTGTTCATCGCCGGGCTCGCGTTCGCGGAGCGACCGGCGAAGGTCGGCGTCCTGGCCGCGTCCGGGGGCGCGGCGGTGCTGGCGTTGATCCTGGGACGTCTGCTCCTTCCCGCCACGCCAGCGCCAGGCGCGGCCGCCACCGCCGACGACGCCGAGGCATCGACTAAGGAATGACGGCCATCGTCACCCCACCGCGTGTCCTGCTGAAGCACATCATTCATGACTGGGACGACGCGCGAGCGATCGACATCATGAAGTCGATCCACCGGGCCTCGAAGCCCGGCGCGAAGCTGCAGGAGTAATACCCGCGCACGTCGCTTGCCTCGAGCGCACTGCGTCGAGCTGGCCCGACTGAGATTGTTCGTCACGAACGAGCACCGCCGGCTCTTCCGGACGTGAAAACAAAAACACTCGTGCTCGCCGTCGGCGGGCTCCTCGTTTCCTATCAACCCTCGTCAGCGAAGCAATGCGTGAACCCGCAGGTCTCGCCCGATGACGGCCTACTCGGCGCACCCCGCTGGAGGAATTCGGTGTCGATCTGCGCCTTCGGAGGCAGTTGCGATCCGACGACGTACACGTTCGTCCAACAGCGAACCTACTATTCGAAGGTCTTCGCTCGCACGCCGCAGGCAGCTTGCACGAGCTACGTCGCGAACACGAATTTCGGGCAACCGCTCACGCAGGCGCAGAAGGACTCGGCGATCGCGTATCCGGTGAACGCGACCACCTACCAATGCACCTACGACTACGACCGCGACGGCCACGTGTACGGGATTCCCGGTGTTCCGACGCCTCCGAATGCATACGATGACTGGGCGCAGAATCACGCCAACATCGATATGGCGGGCCAGACCGAGGCGATGTGCGACCGCGTTCCGAACGGACCGTACACCGTCGCGACCGACCCGTACACGACGTACGGAATTCCAGGGAAGAACTTCACTCAGTCGATGAAGAACTACGCCAAGAGTGTCAACAACGGGAGCAGCAACTTCTGGTACTCCGACGCGTGGATGTACATGCCGCCGGCGGGCCCGGGTGGGGTCAGCCAGATCGTCGATTACTACTACAAGCTAAACGCTGCCTCGGTCGTGAACTACATGTCTTCGGTTCAGGTGGACCACATCATTCCGCGCGTCGACATCTTCGGATGTGCGTGTGGTCCGAACTCGTTATCGAACGCGATGCTCATCTCCGCGAAGCTCAACGGCGAGATGTCGAACGACTCGCAGCACCCGAAGCGGAAGTTCCTCCTCGCTACGTGGACCAAGGCTTTCTCGGCGCGCGAGATCGACGACGCCGTGAGTCCGGACTCGGAGATCGAGACGATCGACGAGGCGATCGACGAGGCGAGCGACGAGGCGAGCGACGAGGCCGACCTGGCCGAGCTCGAGAACGAGATCGGTGGCTGTTCGACCGGCGGTCGCGCGAGTGGCTTCGGCGTCATCATCGTCGGACTTGCTCTCGGCCTCCGCCGGCGCAAGAGCTGATACTGCTCGGAGATGTAGCGTGGCGGCGCAGGCGAGGCACAATGCGCTTCAGGCCGCGGTCGTCGGCCCGGGTGTCGACGCTATGCGCTTGCACGTGGCGGTGCTGGTCCTCGCAGGTTGTGTTCCGGTCGAGCCATGGCCGTCGTCGGCCGGCGTGCCTCACGAGGACCTCCGGTCGCAGATCGGCGACGACACCCTCGACCTGTCTCCGGTGCGCGACACCTCGTTGCTGTTGACGTCGGCGATCGCGAACGCCGGTCTCGCTGAGATCTCCGTCCACGACTGACGGCTCATCGTCCTCATCGCGTCCCAGCGCGCCGCCGGTGAACGCTACGGCGTGCGCGCCGGCGGCAACGCGATCAGTCGATCACCGACGCACGGATCAACCTGAAGAGCTCGTCGGCGCGCCACGAGTCTTCGGGTGCTGTGGAGCCGGTCGGCAACAGACCGTCCGGCACGAGCCCGGCTATCGCCAGGCCCTGATCGGCGATCGGTGGACGATCTGGTTTGACGTATGTTCCGTTGCGCACGATCACCATGTTGAGCTCTGGGATGACGGCGATGTATTGCTCGTCGACTCCGACGGCAAAGTACGTGCTCTCCGGAAGCGACGGCCAGTTGCCGCCGACCGCCGTGGCCTGGTTGGTCCAGAACTGGTACCCGTAGCCGGGATTCCCCGGCGCCTGAGCGGATGTCGCGGCATCGACCCAGGCACTCGAGAGGAGCGACTGCCCGCCCCACGACCCGCGTTGCAGGAGCAGCTGTCCGAATCTGGCGAAGTCACGCGCGGGCGCATCGATGCAGCAGAACGTGTACGTGTTGTTGCCCGCGTCTTTCCACCACTCGAAGCGAGACATCGAGAGCGGTCCCGCGAGCTGTTCCTGCGCGAGCTGCTCCGCGGGCTTGCCGGTCGCGCGTTCGAGCACGCGAGACAGCAGCATCGAGTCACCGCTCGAGTAGTACCAGCGCTGGCCGCGCGGGACCGCTACCGGCTGTGCGAGCACGATGGCAAGCGGATTGGCCTCGAGGACCATGCGCGCCACATCGGAGTTGAAGTCCGAGTAGTCCTCGCTCCAGTCGAGGCCCGACGCCATCGTGAGGACATCGCGCAGCGTGATGTCGGCGCGATCGGTGCCGCTCCACTCGGGAACGAACGTCGTCATCGGTGCGTCGATGGAAGAGATCGCGCCGCTGTCGATCGCGAGCCCCACGAGGATCGCGGCAAAGCTCTTCCCCACCGACCAGCTGGTCGCGAACGATTCGGGTCCGGAGCCTTCGGCGTACCATTCCGCAGCGAGGTGTCCATCGCGGATGATCACGACCGACTGCGTGTGGTGCTCGGGGCGGAACGCGTAGCTACGGGCCAGCGCGAGCATCGACGAGTCGAGGCCTACGGCCGCCGGATCGACCTTCCGCCACTCGGCGAGATCGCCAGAGTCGATCGGGAGGACGCGGTCCGGCGGGTTCGCGCACGACGAGCCCAGCATCCACGCCGCGGCGAGCGAGAGGTGCCTGACGCCTGTGGGCATGTTCCACCAGTAGCGGAGGTTCGTGGACCTGACAAGGATTCCGTTCACGCCGGCTGCGCACGCCCGAGGCCAGTTCACGCACGTCGAGAATCGGCGAGCCCGCAGGGCCTGGCCGGGACACCTACCGGATTGGGGCCAGGCTGCGCGCGATGCGGAGCGCGTGGTTGGCGTCGTCGCGGGACATGACGTAGTGGTTCATCAGCGAGAGCTCCCCGACGGACCCACTGATCGTGAAGCCTCCACCGTCGAGCTGCCAGAGCGCCACCCACGCCGTGCCGTCGTTCCACCGCTCGAGGCGCTCCAGCGTCCACCCGGGTTGGTCCGCTGGCTCGGTGTGTTCATCGGCCTTGCGGATATGCAGGAAGACCTTGTTGTCGAGCTCGATGTCGACGGCCGCTTGGCGACTGAACAGCTGAGCCGTCTGGATCGTGGCGGCGGCGGGAACGACGATCGACCACGAGATCTCGTGCGCGGTGAGGCTACGCTGACTCCCGTCGCTCGGTTGCGCGGGGTGCGAGCAGGTCTCGTGCACGCCCGAGGCGCACTCGAGATCGCCGGCAGCGTCGAAGGTCACCGCGCGCTGGGTGAGTGGGAGTCCGTCTACCGTGATCGTCGCGTCCGACATCACGAAGCGAAGCACGCCATCGCGTGTACGGACATGCGCCCCCGCGGGAACGCGAATGGAACCGAACGTGTGATCTCTTGCGAGCTCGCATCCCAGCCCGTGGGCGGTGCGTTCGATCGGCTCGGCACACGGGACCGTGTCGCCGGCCGGCTTGGCCGCGACCGCGGGGCTAGTGCCACCGTTACAGGCCGCCAGGATGAGTGCGAACAGTATTCTCGTCATGCCTCTCCAACGGAGGCCGCCGGTGACCGGCGCACGACAATCGTCACGGGCGGCGATGAACGGACGATGGGTACTCCGTCGCACCGTACGAACGCCGGCACGACGGCTTGGTACGATTCCTGCTCGTAGCTGTCGAGCACGGCGCGGCTACCGCCCTCGCCGACCTGGGAGGTGACGACAACGACACCCAGCCGTGCCTCGACGTCGACAGTCCGACACGAGCTCCATTCTCGTCACGACCGCCGGGCAGGTGCACGTCAGCGCGCGGCGAGCTCGCCGAACCAGGCGGTGGCGTAGCCGGCCTCGATCGCGCAGCCCATCGCGCGCCACGTGGCGTCGGCGAAGTCGCCGTCGTTGGCGATGACGACGCGGTGGTGCTCGCTGGCGGCCCAGGCTGCGACGGCGGTCGCCGGCGCAATGCGCGCACCCTGGCGGGCCGCGATCTCGACGCCCGGCGCCGCGTAGCTCACGATCTCGCGCGGCTTGTTCCACATGCACGCGGCTTGCTCGTTGTCGGCGGTGTAGCAGCAGCCGGTCCAGTGCGGATCGTTGCTCGACCAGCTGTGCAGGTTGCAACTCGTGCCGCCCGTGCCGTTCGCCGCGAGGTCTTCGGCGTGGTAGCGGGCGACCGTCATGAGCGCGGCCGAGACGGGGACCGCCGGCAACCGGAGGTCGGTGCGGTGGGCGTTGAGCTCGTCGCAGAGTGCGACATCGAGATCGGTGTCGTTGGTGTCGTCCAGGGTGGGTGCGATGGAGCACGCGCCGATTGCCGGAAGCAGGAGGATCGCGGACAGTCGTCCCATGCCCTGTACATCGGCCGCCGGCCGGGGACTTGAAGGCCCTCAGGGCGGTCGCCGAGAGAGGGGAGGACGGAGAGCGGCCGGGTGAACGCGAGCCGCCCTCGCGCTTGTCCCTAGACCGCGATGCGCGCGACGCGCTCGACGTCGCATGGCCCGGTCTTGACCGCGTGGATCAGCATCGTGGACCCGAACTGCAGCAGCATGTTGCGGACCCGTTTGGCCTGCAGGGTCGCCCCCTGCCAGGCCAGCGTGCCGGCGTAGTGCAGCTTGCGCGGCAGGGTGCGGTAGTCGCTCGCGTAGCAGTCGAACGTGGTCACCTTGGCGACCTTGAAGCCGGCCGCCTCGACGAGCTGACTCATCTCCCAGACCGTGTACTCCTTGCGATGGTGGGCGTCGCCGCCGTACTGGGGCGTGAGATGTGGCGTCGCTCCCTCGAGAATCCGATCGATCGTGGCCCACGACGCGACGTTGGGAGTCGTGATCACCAGCGAGCCGCCCGGGCGGAGCGCGTTGTTCATCCCCGCCAGGAAGCCCGCCGGATGGAACTTCAAGTGCTCGATCATCTCGAGCGACATGACAAGGTCGAAGTCGTTGCCGAGGTTGAAGTCGAGCATGCCTTTGGTGATCAGGAGCTCTGCCGGCTGGTAGCGATATGTTCTACCGGCTCCGAACTCGAGCGTGAACTCCTCGCGCATGAACCCCGTTGGAATCAGATCGACCGGTCCGACACGAGCAAGCTCGGCCGACGTGATCCCCGCGCACCACGGGTCGCTTGCCACGTCGAGCCACCGTTCGCCGGGCCTCGCAAGTGGCTCGAGGTGCTCGATCGTTTTCGCCCAGCGCGCCAGATGCTGAAATTCGTACGGCGGTGGGGTAGGCGTGCAGCTCGCAAGCATGTCGTACATGCGTGTCAGTCGCTGGCGCCCGGACGACCAGGGCCGAAAGAGGCGAGCGAGGCTGCCCAGTGACGACTTCGTACTGGCGATGCGATCCCCCGCTTGTTCGTTCATGTCACAGGTATCGTCGAGCGAGGTCGGGACGCCCGCGCGCGCTGGAGCCTGCGTCGCGGCCCCGTCCGCGCTGCGATTCGCGATCGCCGCCTGCAACTTCTGCCAGGCGGGAGCCAACGTGTCAGTGAGCCTGCTCATGATCTGCTTGCCGAGTTCATCGTCTACGGTAACACCGGCTGCGTGGCCATGTCACCCTGCGCTGTTCGACCGACCGCGAGGTAGACTCAGCGGCGTGAGCGGGGTGCCCATGGTGACAATCGTCGAAGCCAGGCCGAGGATCGCGCCGCGATGAGCGTGCAGGACAGCGGCCGGGACGATACCCTGCCAGCTCCAGTTTCGGGTGGCGAGGTCACGCTGGCGGCCGGGACCGGAGGGCCGGTCACCGCGAACGCCGATCACCGCGAGCTGGTCGAGGTCGATCCGCGGCACTATGTGCGCGGCGCCGAGATCGCCCGCGGCGGCATGGGGCGCATCATCGAGGCCCGCGATCTTCGCCTCGGACGCACCGTTGCCCTCAAGGAGCTGCTGGCGCCGAGCGGCGAGCTGCGCGCGCGCTTCGAGCGCGAGGCGCGCATCACCGCGCGTCTCCAGCACCCGGCGATCGTCAACATCATCGAGGCCGGTACGTGGCCGGGTGGCGAGCCGTTCTATGCGATGAAGCTGGTGACCGGCGAGTCGCTCGACAAGGTCGTCGCGCGAACCAAGACGCTGACCGGACGCCTCGGGATCCTGTCCAACGTCCTGGCGGTGGTCGATGCGCTCGCCTACGCCCACAGCCGGCGCGTGATCCACCGCGACCTCCAGCCGGCCAACGTGCTGGTCGGCGACTTCGGCGAGACGGTGGTGATCGACTGGGGCCTCGCCAAGGACCTGAACGACACGTCAGGCGCGCCCGACGTGTCCGCGGGTCCGTATCGGCAAAGCGCCGGGGCGCCGGGGGCCACCGTCGATGGCACGGTGATGGGCACGCCGGCGTACATGCCGCCCGAACAGGCGCTGGGCGACGCCGTCGACGAGCGCGCCGACGTCTACGCGCTCGGCGCGGTGCTCTACCACGTGCTCGCCGGCGTTCCGCCTTACGACGGGAAGACCAGCGACGTCCTGCTGGCCAAGGTGGTCGCCGGGCCGCCGGTGTCGATCGTCGAGCGCGCGCCCGGCGTTCCGCCCGATCTGGCGACGATCGTCGAGCGCGCGATGGAGCGCGAAGCCGGGCGGCGCCCGAGCGCGCGCGAGCTGGGCGACGAGCTGCGTCGCTTCCAGACCGGGAAGCTGGTCGCCGCCCACGCGTATTCGACCTGGGAGCTGGTGCGGCGCTTCCTGGCCCGCCACCGAGCGGTGGTCACGGTCGTCGCTGGCGCCGTGGCGGTCATCGCCGTGCTCGCGACCATCTCGATCAGCGGCGTCGTCCGCGAGCGCGCCGCCGCCGAAGCGGGGCGCGCGGACGCGCAGCGCCAGCGCGCGGTGGCCGAGGAGCGGGTCGCGGATCTCCTGCACGAACAGGGTCGGCAGGAGCTGCTCGCGGGGCGCGCGCAACGCGCCGCCGTGCTTCTCGCCGCGGCCTACGCCCAGCACCGCGCGCCGCCGCCGTCGCTTCGCCTGTTGGTCGCGTCGGCGGCTCGCCGCGTCGGCCGCCGGGTGCACGCCGTCGATGGCGTTGCCGCGAGCCATCCCAGTGGGACGCTGGTGATCCGTGATGGCGCGGGATACGCGCTCACGCGCGCGGGGAACGGCGCAGCCCGCGTCCCGCTGGCAGCGGCCTTGCCGCCCGACGCCGTGCTCGACCTGGTCGCCGGTGGCGCCCTGGTCGCCGCGGAGGCAGGGGCGACGGTGTGGCTCTTCGACGGGCGGGATGGCCGGATGCTGTCTCGCGTCGATCACGGCGCCGAGGTGACAGCGTTGGCCGTCGATGTCCAGGGCGACCGCATCTTGCTGCTCACCGGCGGCGTCGACGCTGTGGCCCGGCTTTGGGACGGCCGCAGCGGCGCCGCGCTTCGCACCTTCACGCCGCGCGAACGCGAAGCCGACATCGGCGCTGACAGTGTTGCGCTCACGGCGGGAGGCGGACGCGTCGCGATGGGTCGAAGCGCGCTGTCAGGTGTCTTGTGGGACGGGGGCACGGGGCGCGTGCTGGCCGAGCCGGAGATGGCCGGGCATGTCGCGTTCATCCCTGACGACAGCCGTCTGCTCGCGTCCATGGTCGGCTCGAACTTCCTGTACGACTCGCTCACCGGTCGTGAGCTGGGGATGATCGGCGAAGGATTCAGCCACGAGGCCTTCTTCCCCGACAGCAAGCGCGTCGTGATCGCCGGGCAGGGCGCGCCCCAGGTCATCGACGCCGCCACCGCTCGCGCGCTGGTGACGCTGTGGAAGCCCGAGCGTTCACTCGGCAACCAGATCGACATCGGGCCGATCGACGTCTTTGCGATCGAGGTCTCTCCTGACGGCACCCGCGTCGCGATGACCGCCGGCGACTCCACCGACGTCTGGGTGTGCGACGCTGCCACCGGCGAGCTCGTCGCCGGATTCGTCGGACACCGCGATCCGGTCCAGGTCGTGGCCTTCGATGCGACCGGCGCGCGCCTGGTCACCGGCGGCGACGACGCTACGGTGCGGGTCTGGGAGTCGAGCTCCGGCCGCTTGCTCGCCACGATCGAGACCTCCGTGGCTCCCGCCGACGTTTGGTTCGGAGTCGATGGCAAGACGGTCCACGCGCTGGTCGGTGGCCGCCTCGAGGTCCATGACGCCGCTCCCGAGGCGCTGGTCGCCAGCCAGCCCGGTGAGCGGGCGGTCTACAGCGACGACGGCGCAGCGCTCGTGATCGCCGATCGATCGCGGCTCCGCATCCTCGACGGGGCCAGCGGCGCGCTCCGCCACGAGCTGGCCGGCCACGGCGACGACATCGTGGCGCTCGCCACCGACCGGCGGGGGCGCGTGTTGTCAGCCGACAAACGCGGCGGCACGCGGGTGTGGGAGCTCGGTGGCGGACAGAGCATCGCCACGCTCGCGCATGGTGGTCCGCTGGCGACGGCCGCGATCAGCGCCGACGGCGCGCTGGTCGCCACGGCCGGTGAGCGACGCGTCGTCCTGTGGGACTCCGCCTCGGGACAGCGCCGATACGCGCTGGAGCATCCGTTCGAGATCTCGACCGTGGTGATCGACCCGACCGGCGAGCGCCTCGTCGCGCGCGATCGCACTGGCGAGGCCTGGCTGTGGAGCACGCGCACGGGCACCGTCATCGGGCGCTACGTCGCCACGGATGTGTTCTTCCGTGACGCGGTGTTCAGCCCGGATGGATCCATGCTCGCCACGTGCACCAACGACGAGGCCCGGCTATGGAACGCATCGACCGGCCAGCTCGTCGCCGGCCCGTTCAGGCTTCCCCCGACGCCCGACGCGCCGGGGACGTATTTCGCGCGGCTGGTCTTCAGCCCCGATGGCCGCTGGCTGGCCCTGGTGTCCAGCGCGAAGGCGCAGCTCCTGGTCGATGTTGCTTCCGGCCGGATCGCGACCACGCTGTTGGACGCGGCGATCGTCGACGGACCGGTGTTCTCGCCCGACAGCGGGCTGGTCGCCGCGGTCGGCGGCGAAGGTTCGGTCAGGCTCCTCGATCCCGCGACGGGCCGCCTCGTCGTCCATCTCCCGCACGAGCACGGCGCCGGCGGCGTGTGGTTCGTGCGCGACGGCGCGTTCGTGGTGACCGAGAGTCGCGGCACGATGCGGGTGTGGGACCTCACGGGCCGGCTCCTCGGCGAGCTGCCCAGTCGGTTCGACAGCACGACCCTGGCCCATCACCTGGCGATCCATCCTGATGGTTCGCGCCTGGCCGCGTTCGAGAGCGAGCTCGACGCCGTCGATCAGTTTCGTCTGTGGGACATGTCGCTCGAGACGCGCCCCGCCGCCGGCGTGGTGGCCGAGGTGCAAGCCCGCTCGCCGTGGCGACTCCTCGAGTCGCGGCTGGTCCCGGCGACGCCGACGGCTGGCGACTGACACCGATGCGCCGTGCTAGCATCGCGGCGCCATCGTGTCCCGCTCGCTGTTCCTCGCCACGCTGCTGCTCGCTTGCGGCGACAAGGCGTCGCTCCCCGTCGAGCCGACGGCGGTCGCGCCGGCGGCCCCGGCGCCGGCCCCGGTCGACACCTCGGCGCTCGACGCGTATTTCCGCGAGCACTTCCCGGCAGATCAGCCGGGCATCGCGGTGCTGGTCGCGAAAGGTGGGAGGACGGTGTTCGCCGCGGGATACGGCCTGGCCGATCTGAAGACGCGCGAGCCGATCACCCCGAAGACGCTGTTCAACGTCGGCTCGCTGTCCAAGACGTTCGTCGCCAGCGCGATCCTGATCCTGCACGAGCGCGGCAAGCTGTCGGTCGACGATCCGCTGTCGAAGTACTTCCCGGGCTTCAAACGCCCAGAACTGGCGCGCAAGGTGACGCTGCGCCACCTGCTCACCCACACCTCGGGGCTGCCCGACATCCGGAAGGTCGACGAGAACCCGGACTTCTACCTGAGCGCGCGCGACGCCGAGAACTGGGCGCCGATCCTGGAGGCCGAGGCACTGGAGTTCGAGCCGGGGGCGCAGTTCGCGTACTCGAATCCGGCGTTCAACGGTCTCGCGCTGATCGTCGAGAAGGTGAGCGGCCGGAAATGGCAAACCTTCGTGCGCGACGAGATCTTCCTGCCCTCGGGGATGACGACCAGCACCATCACCGACGGCCCGCATCCCGAAACCGGCGTGTCGCACGGCTACGTTCTCGTCGACGGGGCGCTCCGCGAGTTCGACTACGGCGAGTACCCGACGTTCGCCGCCGCCGGCAACGGCGGTGTGTGGAGCTCGGTCGAGGAGCTCGCCCAGTACGAGCAGGCCCACCGCGAGGCGCGCTTCCTGCGCGCCGCCACGATCGCCGACGCGCGCACGGTGAAGACGTTTGACCGCTGGTCGAGCGCCGAGCCACCGATGATCGGATGGTCGTGGTGGATCGGCGACGTTGACGGCGTGCGCCAGATCGGCCACACCGGCCACCAGGGCGGTTTCAGCACGCAGTACTTCATCCTCCCCGACAAGGACGTGCTGGTGGTGTTCCTGTTCAACGGCCCAGGCGAGTTCAAGGCCATCACCGCCGAGCTCCATCGCTGGCTGGCCGAGAAGGCGTGGCTCGACTAACATCGAGCGGGTGCGGGTCCTGGCGCGGGGCGGGATGGGACGGATCGGGCGCCGAGCGCGGCGGCGGTCGCGGTCAGGAAGCAGACACGATACGGCGCGAGGGCCGCACCGCCCCCCGCGCCCGAGAGCCCGACCACCGCGAGCACGGCCGGCACCAGGCAGCACGCCGACGCCGCCAGCGCGGCCGTGATCGCGCCGAGCATCGGCAACGCAACGCCAACGCCGGTCGCCGCTGGCGCGCGGCGGGCGGCGCCGATCCGCGCGCGGATCTCCTCCACGCCTGGCGTGCCTCCCTGGTAGAGCCGACACGAGGCGCCCGTCGAGCGCGTCGCGCCGGTCAGGTCCGTCCTGTCGATCAGGATCGTCGGCGACCCCCAGCCACGCGCCCACTCCGGTGCGTCCGGCGCCTCGACGTCGATCTCCTCGACCTGGAGCTCGAGGCGTTCGGCGGCGAGCGCGTCGCGGAGCGCGTCGCGCGGCGCGGCCAGGTTCAGTGTGCCGGGAGCGCGAGCCTCGACGACATCGGCTAGGGATTCGGCGCCGGCCTGCGCCGGCCGGTCCGGACCAGCGTCGTCAGGCACATCACGTGGGCGAGCAGCATGACGGGCCCGCAGAACACGGGGACGAAGTACTGCGCGTGGAGGTGCGGCATGGCGCCAGTGTGGAGCGCGTGCGGAAACGCGAACAGCAGATCGGCGAGGCCAACCACAGTGACGGCCCACGCGAGGCCGCGGCCCGCGGCGTGGCCGCGGCGCAAGGCGACGAACGCCGTCAGGGCCAGCGTCGCCGTCACCGAGTCACCGATCGCGGTCGAGATCGCGAACTCGTCGGGCATGCCGGGCGAGAGCGTCGGTACGAGCAGCCCCAGCCCGAGCACGCGAAACATCTCGGGCGCGATCCACATCGAGAGCTGCGCCTCGGGCGATCGCGTGCGCGCCCACGGCGCGATGACGAGCAGCGTGATCGCCGTCCAGCAGGCGAAGAACCACCAGAACTGCACGACGAAGACGGCGATCATGGGTGTATGGTGCCGGCGTCCGCGTTGGAGTGGCGGGCCGGGACGCTGGATTCCACCGCGGCAGGGATCAGGCTGCCGTGCGCGTTTGACGTGTGGGGGAATGGTGGCTACGGTGAGCCCATGCTCAGCCGGTCCCGGTCCCTCGTCGCTGTTCTGATCACCGCCGTCGTGGCGCTGGGTGCTGGCCCGGGCTGCGGAGTTGAGGCCCCCAAGGGCAAGGAACGCTGGGTGGCCACCCAGAACACCACGGTCGCCATCGACTGGGACAAGGTCAACACGGCGTACAAGGAGGCCGACGGCCCGGCCGACCTCGAGCGCCGCATCAACGAGATCTACGAGGGCGAGGAGCTCATCAGCATCTCGGTCCAGGACGTCGACGACAAGACCCAGGTGGTCACCGGCTTCTTCGACAAGAACTCCGACGGCCAGGTCGCCGAGGGCGAGAAGATCTTCACGATCCAGCGCGATCTCAAGCCGGATGGGAACGGCCAGTACCAGACCCATGGCCACGGGGCCTACGTCGGCTACGCCTCGCCGATGATGGGCATCATGACCGGGATGCTCATGGGCTCGATGATGTCGAGCATGTTCGCACCGCCGATGTACACGACGGCGTACACGACGTCGGCAGCCCGGCAGGGCGAGCTCCGCAACCAGCGCGCGGGCTACCGCACCCAGCACCCCGAGCGCTTCAACAAGACGTCGCAGACCGGTCGCAAGTACGGCGGCACATCGGGCACCAGCAAGCAGCCGGCGCGCTCGCGCGGCGGAAGCCGCTTCGGCATCCGTCGCTCGGCGTTGGCGCCGCGTCCGCAGCGTCTCGAGGCATGAACATCGGCGACCTGCCGTTTCATGAGCGGCCGGAGCTCGAGTTGCTTGGCCTCACTCACCAGCTGGGGGGCGAGCGGGGCGCGGACGCCATCGACGTCGACTTCACCGGCTTCGGCTGGGCGCGCATCGGTCGGCTGTGGCTGGCCGATGCGTCGTCGCGGTTCGAGGTCGAGGACGCGCTGGTGCTGGCGCTCCACTCTGCCGACGACGGCGAGCGCCTCGCCGACGACGTCGAGCTCGAGTTCGTCCTCGGCCCGACCACGCCCGGCGGCTCGGTCACGGTGCTGGCCTCGGCGTTCCTCGATCGCTGGCTGCCGCGCCTGCCGGCCGCGGGCGCGATCGTGCTCGCGATGTGCAACCCGGGCCACGCGCGCCTGCGCGCGCCCGACGTCGCCGGAACGGCTCCGCTGTTCCACGGGATGGGCGACGTCGACTCGTGGCTCGATGACACCGACGAGGGGCCCTCGCTGCGCCTGACCGCAGCGGCGTGGCGCGCCGTCGTGCCCGTGAGGAGCTCATGACCGAGTTGATCGTGCGTCCGACCCTCAGCGACGAAGACAAACACGCCTACGCCGGCATCTATCTGCTCAAGCGGATGGACCTCAAGCCGTCGGACGGGGGCCTCGTCCTCCCCGTGGTCCTGCCCTCGGAGCTGTCGCCGCTCGACGAGATCCTCATGCAGCTCGCGGTCGAGGAGCTCGTGGTGATCAACAACCGCAAGGAACGCTGGGACCTCACGCGCAAGGGCCTGGACTACCTCGCGGCGTTGATCGACGAAGCCGAGGCGCTCATCGACGAGTTCGATGACGACGAGCTTCCCGAGGTGGTCGCCGAGCTGCGCGCGCGCAACCTCGATGTGTTCCGCGCCCGCTTCCTGTGGGGATGGTTCGACGGCGAGTTCGACGACCTCGTGCTCTGGCAGCAACAGCGCGGCGTCGCGCCGGTCGAGACCCTGTGGGCGTACTACTTGCTCGACGACGCGTTCTATGCCGAGCTCGCCCGGGACCTCGAGTCAGAGATGTGAGCCTACGCGCCGTGCGCGGCCACGCCGGCGCTGGCGCTCGCGCGCTGGCGCTGGTAGGCGACGATCGCCGCCAAGAGCCGCGGCAGCGATGGGCGAGCCGCTGGAACCGGGGCGAGCGTCGCGTCGATGACCGCGGCGAACGCGGGGTCGAGGTCGGGCATGGCCGCGCCGAGCGCCGTGGCCGCGGTGACGGGCCGGCCGTTGAGCTTGCGCAACAGCGGCGCCTCGGCGTGCGGCCGGCGGCCGGTCAGGATCTCGAACGCGATCACGCCCAGGCTGTAGACGTCGCGGCTCGGGTCATTGCCGGCGGCCTCGGCCAGCTCCGGGGCCATGTACGCGGGTGTGCCGAGCAGGTCGCCCATCTGCGTGAGCTCGGACGAGCCCAGGATTCCAGCATCGCCGCGGCCGCGCTGGCGCTTGCCCGATGCGTTGCCGCCCGAGGCCAATCTGAGGGTCGCGATCGTCCGGGTGGGCGAGTCCTGGACCGTGTCGGGCCCGATCGTCGTCGTCGTCTCGTCGGTCGGTTGCGCGGGCTCTTGCGTGGCCGGGGCCTCGGCGCTCGAGTCAGGGCGGGCTCGCGGCTCGCCGCCGGGCGCGCGGGTGACGAGGGCGGCGTCGAGCGCGCCGTCGGTGATGGGCCGTGCGCGCCGCTGGGGGTCGCCGGTCTCGAGCTGGCCCGACACGCCGAAGTCAGCGATCTTCACCAGCAGGGCGCCGTCGTGTCCCGAGAGCAGGATATTGGCAGGCTTGAGATCGCGGTGGATTACCCCGCGCTCGTGCAGCGCGGCCAGGCCGCGACAGGTCTGCAGCAGTACATCCAGCGCCCAGTCGACATCGCCCAGCTGCGCCGACGCCTCGCGCAGTGACCCGCCAACGACCAGCTCCATGACCACGTACATGAAACCCGCGGAGGCGAAGTCGATGTCGTAGATCGCGACGACGTTGGGGTGGACCACTTCGGCGGCGATGTGGGCTTCGCGCGCGAACCTCGCCAGCTTGTGGGCGTCGGTCGCAGTCCGCAAGATCTTCAGCGCCAGGCGCTTGCCGTCCTCGATGCGCTCGACCTCGTACACGATCGCCATCGCACCGTGGCCAAGCTGGCGCACGACGCGGTAGCGATCGTCGATCACGGTGTCTTCCGCGAGCTCGTCGACCAGAGCCGCTGGCCGGCCGAGGCGGCTGAGGGCGTGGGAGAGCTGGCGGGATCGCGCGCCGACTTGCCGGCGCAGCTCGGTCGCGAGCTGCTGGTTTTCGCGGTCGCGCGCTTCCAGTTGCTCGACGCGCTCGGCGAGCGCGGTGTTGGCCACGTCGAGGTTGGTCATGTTGCTGCGGTGGGCACGGCTGAGCGCGGCGGCCTGCAGGATGGCGAACGTCAAGATGCCGAGTGGGCCGCCGAAGAGCCCCTCCGTCCAGTTGCCCCAGCCGAGCCAGTACACCAGGTCGGGCCCGGCGAACGCCGACAGGAACACCCACGACAACAGCTGGACGATCGCGTCGCCGCGGTCGTGGCGCCCCATCGCGAGTCGAAGGGCGAAGTACACCTGGTAGCTTGCGACCACCGCGATCGTGACGACGGCGACTGGGAGCAGGCCCCAGCGCGCCGTGAACGGCCCGGACAGCGTGAGCGCGGCGACGATGTTGACGGCGCCGAGCGCGAGCCACGGCCAGGGCGACCGCTTGACGCGGAAGTGAACGTGCGAGTAGCCCACGCTGATCAGGGCGGCCAGCGCGGTCGTGTCCATCAGCACGACGTCGGCCCGGCCGATCACCCACTGGCTGGCACCGAGCACGAACAGCGGGTAGGTGATCGCGGCGAACGCCTGGGCGGCGATCCACGCGTAGTCATGGCGCGAACGATCGCCCAGAAACACCAGCAGGTAGGAGACCGAAAGCACGAACACGCCTGCGACGGCCGCGATCGCGGTGCTGGCGTTGAACGCGGTCACGAACTGGTACCAGCGGTCGCCGTCCGGGCGAGGCGACAGGTGCGGCGTCGAGCCGATCCACGTGCTCTGGAACCACGCGTCCTGCACCTCGATCGACAGCGACAGCCGGTCAGTAGCGGTGAGCGTGGCCGGAATGCGCCACTGCTGCGCTCCCGGGCTGCGGTAACCGCGCAGCAGCCCGCTCAGCGCTGACTCGACCGGCGTGCCGTCGACCTCGAGCGACGCCAGCGCCGGCATCCGAGAGAAAGCCAGCGTCAGCGAGCGGCCGCGCAGCGCCGCAGGCAGCGCGACGGTGGTGGTCAGCGTGTAGCCGCGCCCGCGCACGCCGACCAGGTCATCGACATGTGCGGGCAGCTCGACCGGGTGGGACTGCTCGCCGGCGACCACGGTCCAGCTGCGCAATGTCAGCGCGTCGTGATCCGTGCACGCTGCGCAACAGGCGGCGACCAGCACGGCGATGACACAGGCCCTGGCTTGCACCCGTCAATCGATAGTCTCACGAGACTTCGAACAGGGGCTACCGTGCGGGCCTGGCAGCGGGAGCCAAGCGAAGCGAGTCGATGCCGGCGAGCGCGGGGGTGTCAGCCGCTCTGCCGTACGCCGCCACCTCGTCCCAGCGCTCACCGCTGCCACGACGCAGGCGAACGAGGCTGGTCGTGGTCGAGGGCAATGGCGACCACCAGGCCTGCCAACCCGGGATCGTGGTCAGGTCGGGGATGGACAGCGTTGCGCCGTCAGCGTTGGAACCAAGCCAGGCGGCCGTCGCTGTGGCAGTCAGGATCAGCAGGCCATCGAGGTCGTTGAACTCGAGCGTGGCCCGATCCCAGGACCCGGGACCGTCCCAGGTGGCTCGCAGGGGCGCGTGGGATACGATCGGCGGGACCAGCGGATCGATGAGCGAGAGCGAGATCGAGGTCGGCTCGGTCGGCGACGTGATCGGCGCCGAGGTGGCACGGACGCTTCCCGTGGCCAGGTGCTGGGCGTAGCCGACAATCGCGTGATGGTCGCCCGGCTCGGTCAGCTCGAAGGGAACGTCGCGAACTCCGCTCGTCGGGCCGGGCGACGACTGGTAGTACCAGGCGTCCTGCCCGTTGGCGGTGGCGTAGGTGACGTAGAACGCCGGGGAGGTGTCGGTCGCCACCAGGCCGTCGACCGTCGGGGCCGGCCGCTGGACGATCGGCCGAGCCACGGACGCGTCGGGCCGCAACGTGACCTGGCGGTCGATCTGGAACCCGCGCTCGATCGACATGAGGTCGTGGACGCCGTCGAAGACGACAAGGTCATGGACACCACGCTCGACGGCGGCGGTCGCGCCCGGCCCTAGGACATAGTTCTCGAGCTGGACCTCGGTGAACCAATCGCCTGCAACCGTCACGTCGACGGCCATGCCGGTCTCGCTCGCCTCGAGCGGACAGCCGGCGTCACGCGGCGGTTCATCGGCGGGGTCGCGAAGTTGGACCGTCACGTGGGCGGTGTCGCGGCCGACGTCGTTCAGGAAGCGGGTGCACACGCTCACCAGCGCATACGGCCCGCGGACCTCGAAGCTCGCGCGGCCCAGCACGGGCGTGACGATCCGCCAGGGGTCACCCTCATCCGCGACCGCCAGTACGGCCGTGCCGTTCGAATCGATCGAGATCGTCGCCGGATCGGGCTCGTCGCAGGCGACGACGCCCGCGAGCAACGTGGCCAGGAACCAGCGAGCCTGGAAGCGAGGATGCATGCTCAGTTGTACACCGGCAGCACCCGTCCCCATGGGGCCGACCCACGCGTTGCCGCATCATGCCGCCCGACCAGGAGCGCTACGCGCCCGTCACGGCGGCCCGCAGTACCCCGGGTCGAGTTGGCTACCGGGGGTGATGGTCGCCTTGGCCTCGAGCGGCCGGAACATGTCGCCGGGGCCCAGGATGAGCGTGACGCGCAGGCGACCGGTTAGCGCGTCGTAGCGGCAGTCGCCGTGGAGCGGCGACGCGAACGTCACCCGCTGCGCGGCGCCGGTGTACGGCAGCGTGACGGTGAGGCGGTCGCCGGGCTTGCCGAAGCGCAGCGTCACGACGAGGTGGGTCAGAGCGGCGGGCGGCACGGCCGCCATGAGGCAGTTCGCGCGCGGTGTGGTGAACGGGCACTGACCGCCGCCGACGAAGTCGAGGTCGTAGCCGTAGCCTGCGCCGACCAGCGCCTGGAACCCGAACCGGTCCGGGTCGAGTTCCGGGCTGCGGATCAGCTGCTCGACGCCGTCCTGGCGGGTCACGTCGAGGTAGCGCATGGTGTCGGCGCCGAAGCTGTTGTTCTGCACCTGCAGCTGCGCGTACGCGTGGGCGCGGTCGACGAGCCACGCGTTGGCGCCCGCCAGGATGGTCCGGCCCGCGCCGGGATCGAGCAGCGGGGTCTGCGGGACGATCCACTTCCACAGCGTGTTGCTGCCGGACCCATCGAGGATGCGAAACACGGGTGTCGCCGCCCCCGATTCGCCCCAGTAGAGCGGCGCCCGCATGTAGACCGGATTTGCGCGGACGAGCGTGATCGACTCGGCCTCGTTGCGCGGATCCACTGCCCACGGGTTGTCGTCGGTGTTCAGGTGGAACTGCAGGGGGCTGGTCTGGCTGAACGCGGCGGCCGGGCGGACGGTGTTGAGCCAGGTCCGGGTCGTGAAGTCGCTGAAGGTGCTCGCCTCGACCCGGAGATGGCCGTCGTAGACATCGACGCCGACGATCGGCTGGTAGGGATCGCTCCACGCGCTCGGCCGGTAGGGCTCGCTCGACGCGAGCGGCCCTCCGTGCTCACACACCGCGCCGGCGCAGTCGGGATGGACGTTGGGCAGACTGCGTCCGGCCGTGTTGGCCTCGAACGGCGTGTCGGGGTTGCCGACGTTCTCCGACTCGCCGATGACGACGGCGTCGGTGATCACGCTGCGCGAGTCGTCGGGGTTCTGCCAGCCGCCGCTGGCGAGGTAGAAGCCGGTGCGGTTGTCAGCGACCCGCCAACCCGCGAGCCGGGTCTCGACCCGTTGCTGCTGCGACGCCCCGTGGGTGCGAATCCACGCGCCGTAGTAGCCGTTCTTGAACGCCGTGAAGCGGCTGAATTCGGCCGGCCGACAGCCGCCGGCGCCGTCGTCGAGACACTGCCAGTGCAGGTGGACGCTGTCCGCGCCCGGCGTCGACGGGTCGACGTAGAACATCGTGTCGAGGTGGACGCCGTTGTAGCGGTTGGAGTGCGCGACGTTGCCGCTGAACTCGGTCGGCGGCGCCCACACGCAGCCGTTGTCACCGTCGACCGGGGCGTGCGCAGTCAGGCACACGATGTAGAAGCCATACGCCGCCGAGCCAGCCGCGCGGTTGTTGCGGATCCGGTTGTCCAGGTTCGAGAGGTAGAAGCTGGCCGGCTTGTCATCGCCGACCCGGTTGGGATCGCCCTCGATCGCGCGGGTCCCGGCGACGACGTTCCCCTCGATCAGGTGTCCGCGCTCGCTGCCGTCCTCGAGATAGATGGCGTGGCCGCGGATGTCGTAGGCGACATTGTCGACCAGCTCGAGATCCTGCGTCGAGTGCAGCGTGATCGCGCGGTGCTTGCTGTGGCGGATGCTGCTGTGCTTGACGTACGAGCCCGCCAGGCTGTGGGCGTGGTGGAAGTGGAGCGAGTAGACGCCTAGCGTGCCCTCGTGGCCCAGGCCGGCCAGCTCGACCCAGTCGATCCGGACGCGCCCGGGCGTGTGCCCGTGCTGGATCAAGACCTGGCCGGCCGGATCGTCGATGGTGCGATCGATGCGTACCGCGATGTTGCGGTCGAGGAGCATCACCTCGGCGCTGGCGTCGACCGTCGTGGCGCCGGCGCCCACGGTGCCACCCCAGTGACCGTCGCGCAGCGGCGTGGCGCACCGCAACCGCCCGTTGCCCAGGTTCTGGATGCGGCATCGCTCGCCCTGCTCGGGCTCGAAGTCGGTCGAGGCGATCGCGACCTCCATGCCATCGCCCCAGGTCACCGCGTGGGCGAGCTCGAGATCGGTGGCGCCGGCGGCGACCGGCGCGCGGAGCGTCGACCACGCCCGGCCGAACGAGCGACCGTGCAGGTCGACGGTTGCGCCCCACGCGCGGATCATCATCGGGAGCCCGGTGCCCTTGGCGTCGGCGTCGCCGTTGCCGTTGCGGCACGCGGCCAGGTTCCGGCTACAGGCGTGGTTCGGGAACGAGTCGGTCATCGTGATGTTCGCACGACCGGTGTAGGGATACGTCTCGGTGCCGATCTGCAGCGTCGCGTGGTCGAGCACGTCGATCCAGTCGACGCGGAGCTCCAGGTCGTCGCAGTCGACGTAGAGGCCGCCGGCGATCTCGAGGCCGGCCAGCTCGACCGGAGTCCCCATCAGGTCGCGCGGTGTGCCGTCGAGCCGGAGCTGCACCCCGGGGCCGATGGAGACCACTGCGCCCGTCGGCGGCAGGCCGGCTTGCGGCAGGCCACCCCCGGTCGGGTACCAGACCGGCGACCGCGTCGGGTTGCCGGTCCAGACCGAAGGGTCGTTCCAGCGCGCGCCGATCGCGGCGCCGCACGACACCGCCGGCGCGGGTGGGACGGTCCGGTCGCTCGGTTCGATCGGGTCGATCGGTGCAAGCTCGGCCTGCGGCGCGGCGTGAGTATCGGCGTCCACGCACGCGGCGAGCCACGACATCAGGACGAGACATGAACGTTGCAGTCGGGTCATCGCGGCCAGCACATAGCAAGTCGCAGACCGCTCCGGCCCCCGCGCTGGGTCGCTGGGGGGCTGGCGCTGGGACCTCGAGGTCCCGGCGCGCCGCGCCTGGCGGCGTTCCGCCGGTCCCGGCAGGGCCCGGCGCGGTGGGCGCGCTGAGACTCGCGCAGGGAGCGCTGCCCAGGGTAAACGTACGCCCGGCGGGCGAGGAGGACGGTCTGGTCGCAACCGAGATCCTCGAGGACCAGTCACGGCAGTCGCGGCGACGACTGGTCCGAGCAGAGCACCTGGAGCTGATCGATGTCCGAGCCGCTGCGAGCCTTGAGCCCGACCACGAACCGTCCCTGCGGGCAGATGCGGCGCGAGACACCGCCGCCGCTGCCGCCGACCGGCGCGTCGTCGAAGGTGGTGGTCACGCCGGCGCGCCACTGGGACGGGATCGCGCACACTGGCGTGATGCGATCGATCCGGGTACCGCTGCGGAAAGCGAACCCGACCAGGGCGGTCCGCACGTCCGGGCTGCTGCAATAGCGCTCGAACGAGCCGTCGGTCTGACCGCCGACGATCTCGCTGATGGTGTAGTTCGTTCCCAGGCTGTCGCGGTTGTCGATGTCGTGATCGACGCAGACAAGCCCCAGGCGGCGCACGACGCTGCCGGCGTCGCCGGTCAGGCCGGTCGCGATGCTGTTGCCCGGGCAGCGAAGCAGGCTGGGCGAGCCGCCACCACCGCCGACGGGGGTGCCAGTGGCGACCATCTGCCGCTCGCGGCGACCGACCTCGGCGATGGGCCGGCAGATCGGCTGCAGCGCCTGGACCCGACGCGCGCTGCCGCGCAGGTGTCCACGCACGCCGACGACGACGCTGCCGGCAGGGCAGCCACGCTGCGCCACCTCGCCCGTCGTGCCACCCCACGGGCCGAGGAAGGAGACCGAGCTGAACGGGCCCGGCGACCGGATCTGGGCCACCGGCATGCAGGTGCCGCCGACCTGCTCGAGCTGGGCCTGGTTGTAGTCGCCGCGGAAGCGCAGGCTCAGGCCGGCGAGCATGCTGTCGCTGCGGCACGACTGAGTCGCCTCGGTCCCTCCCGCCCCGCCGACGCCGGTGCCGGCGATCGACGACGATGACCAGCCCGACGCCAACGGCGTCGCACACTGGAGCGCGACCCGGTAGACATTGCCGGAATCGCGGGTGACGGTCAGGCCCATGGCGGCCTGGCGGTCGTCGCACGTGGCGGAGCTGACCAGGTCAGCCGACGGCACGTTGTGCGGCCGTCCACCCCCGGCCCAGGCCAGCTCGACCTTGCCGCGGATCGTCGAGCGCATGGCGGCCGACGTGCGGTTCACCACGCAACTTTGCACGATGTTGTTGATCGTGGTGTTGTAGTCGCGCGTGCCGGTGGTGACCGAGTGATCAGCGCCACCGCCGGCGCTGACATGAAAGAGCTCGTGCAGGATGACGGCGCCGACGTTGAGCTCCTGCCATGCGTTGAGCGTGCCGTCGGCGTTGCGGATCATGTCGATCTGGCGCCGATCCATCTTGATGTACTGATCGCCGTCGCCGTGCTCGGCCTGGCCCCAGGCCGGGGGATCGAGGTCCTCGCACGAGATCGTGAGCTTTCCGGGTACGTTGGAGAACTTGTACATCTGCTCGGGCGTTCGGCCGAGGTCCCACGCGGTGTTGGTGATCGCGTCCTTGAGGCAGGTCAGATACGCGTTGCCACCGAACGTGGGATGGACCTGGTCGCGCAGCCGGTAGAGCGCACCGACCAGGTTGTCGCGCTGCTTGGCCGTGCAGCCGGTCGTGGCCGCGTCGATCTCGATGCCGGCCCAGATCGGTTGCTCGTAGCTGCCGAACGGTGACTCGTCCTCGGTCTCGTCTTCGACACAGCCACCCTGGAGGCTTGCGAGTACCGACGCCGAGAGGAAGACCAGGAGGGATGAGTTGCTGGAGGGGAACGTCATGGCCCGCCCCATTGCGAGCGATGTGCCACCGAGTGCTTCGCCGCGAACGCCGGCTCGTGCCAGATCGTTCCGCGCGCTGCCTCTCGGTGCCGCGCCCACGCCCCCGCTGTCTCGGACGCCGTCCGAGACGGAGGCGCGACAGCAGGTGAGCAGGTGTGTTGCTCTCCTCAGCTCGATTGCAGTGGCGCCCGCGTCGGGCGCGAGGCCACGCATCGATTGTCTTGTCCGCCGAGGACGCGCGACGGCGCGTCACATTCGGAGGCGATCTGCACTGTGCCCCCGAACCAAGAGCCGGGGGGACGACATGCAGAAGGAAACATTCGTACGCGCGGCCACGCACCGTCGGTCGTGCTGGAACGCGCTCGCTTTCAGTGTGGTGATGGCCTGCGCCAGCAGCGACGGCCCCGCCGGGGTCGACGACCCGGCGACGGATGCGCGCGCCAACGGCGGAGCGATGGACGCCAGCCTCGGTGGGGCAGGGCCCGACGCCGCGCTCGATCCCGCGGTTCACGACGCCGCCGTGGACGGTGGTGGCTCGGGCCCGGGGCTGTGCTGTCCGAGCGGCGACTGCCTGTGCCACGGGCCTGATCCGACCGAGCTGACCTCGAGCAACGGGTCGTTCGAGACCGGCCGCTTCACCATCTCGACCGGCACGGTCCACTACCCGATCGACGCCGAGCCGCCGTTCGCCGCCGTGGCGATCTGCGGCGGCTTCTTCAACACCGGGCCCGAGATGGCGCCCTGGGCAACGTTCTACGCGTCGCACGGGATCGTGACGGTCGTCGTCACCACCGGCGCCGCCGATCAACCAGCCGCGCGCTCCGCCAAGCTCCTGGCCGCGATCGCCGAGCTCGAGGCCGAGAACACCGACGCCGCCAGCCCGCTGTACGGGGCTCTCAGCGGCCGCTACGGCACGTCGGGCTACTCGCTGGGAGGCGGCGCGACCACCCTCGCGTCGGTCAGCGAGCCGACGCTGCGGACCTCCGTAGGCCTGGCCGCTCACTCCGGCGTTGGCACCGGGGTGCAGGTGCCCACGCTGCTGCTGTGTGGACAGTCCGACACCACGGCGCCGTGCAGCATGTCGCAGGAGGACTATGGACAGATCCCGGCGACGACCCCAAAGCTGATGCTCTCGATTCCGGGCGCGAACCACTTCGGCTGGTTCGGGCCCACGAACGCCGGCGGCGGCACGTCGGGGAAGTACGCGCTCGCCTTTCAGAAGGTCTTCCTCGAGAGCGACGAGCGGTGGCGGCCGTTCTTGCTCGCCGCTCCGGCCGGCGCGGCGGTGCGGACCACCAACATCGTGCCGTAGGCGTCGATGACGCGAGGGATGTGATGGTCGTGCTCGTGCTTACGCGCGTTTCATGCAGCCACCTGGATCGTCCCGGTGTCGGCGTCGGGACCACAGTGCCCGCGGCTCTAGAATGCGATCACTCTCGCCCGGCGTCGTGTCTAGAATGCCCGAGTGAGCCCGCCAGTCTCGGAGGCTCGGAGCGACACGCTGGAGGGCCGTGTCGCGACGCTTCGCGCTCGCGGCGACCACAGCGCGGCGACGGCGGCGATCTTGCGCGAGCTCGGGCCGGGGCTGTGCGGCTACCTGATCGCGGTCCTGCGCGACGAGAACGACGCGCAGGACGTGCTGGCAGACGTCGCGGTCCACGTGCTGACGGCCTTGCCGCGCTTCCGGGGCGACAGCACCGTGAAGACCTGGACGTACCGGATCGCGTGGCGGACGGCGATGCGCCACCGCCACGATCCCGGGCGCCGCCGCGCCATCGAGCTACGATCGAGCCTCGCCGAAAAGCTGGCCGCCGAGGCGCGCCAGTCGACGGCGATCTACCGCCGGACCACGACGCTGGCGTGGCTGGAACGGATCCGGGCCGAGCTGACCCCGGCCGATCAGTCTCTGCTGACGCTGCGGCTCGATCGCGACATGTCGTGGGGCGAGGTCGCGCAGGTCATGGGCGTCGGCAGCACGGCCGTCGCCGTCGCCGGGCTACGCAAACGCTACGAGCGGATCAAGGATCGCCTGCGCAAGGCGGCCGAACGTGATGGCGTCATCACCGGCTGACGACGACAGCGCGCTTCGTCCGCTGCTCGAGGTGCTCGCGCATGCACCGGAGCGGCGGTCGCCGGCGCCGCGGCAGCGTCTGGCTCCGGGCACCCGCATCGGGCGTTACCAGGTCGTCGCGCACCTCGGCGATGGCGGCATGTCCAGCGTCTATCGGGCCCGGGATCCCGTGCTCGACCGTGAGGTCGCGCTCAAGGTGCTCCACGAGGAGCCGCACGACGATCGCCGGGCGCGCTTCGAACAAGAAGCGCGCGCGCTGGCCGCGCTCAGCCATCCCAGCATCGTGGCGATCCACGACGTCGGGCGAGACCGCCACCGCTCGTTCCTCGCGCTCGAGTTGCTCGAGGGCGAGACCGTGCGAAAGCGGCTGCGGCGAGGGCCGCTCGATCTGCCCACCGCGCTCGGCTGCGCCGCGGCGATCCTGGCCGCGCTCGCCGCCGCGCACGAGCGGGGCATCGTCCACCGCGACCTCAAGCCCGAGAACCTGTTCCTGACCCGAGCCGGCGTGCTCAAGGTGCTCGACTTCGGGCTCGCCAAGCGTGTCACCCCGATGGCCGCGCCGAGGTCGCGGACCGTCGACGTGGAGACCGACGCCGGGATGTTGCTCGGCACCGTCGGCTACATGGCGCCCGAACAGCTCCGCGGCGAGTCGGTCGATGTGCGCACCGACGTGTTCGCGTTCGGCGCGGTGCTGTACGAGCTGCTCAGCGGCGAGCAGGCGTTCGCCGGGGCGACCAGCGTCGAGACGATGCACCGCATCCTCAACGACGTGGCGGCCCCGCTCGACGAACTGGTACCCACGGTGCCGGCCGCGGTCGCCGCGTGCATCGAGCGCTGCCTGGCCGCCGACCCCGCCGATCGCTTCGCCTCCGCGGACGAGGTCGCCGCCGCGCTCGCCGCCGCCGCCGGGGCGGGCCCGGCCGG
>SXJR01000464.1 GCA_005779305.1 Myxococcales bacterium | reverse complement strand
TGAACCACTTTCTCACGGCGACCAGTTTTGGTCGCAGACGTTGCAAAAGGCAACACGCTCGCGCGGGCCGCGCGAGACGGGGCATACTCGCGTCGATGAGCAAGCGCATCGGCATCCTCACCGGCGGCGGCGACTGTCCTGGCTTGAACGGCGTCATCCGCGCGGTCGTGCTGCACGCCCGCAACACCCATGGCTGGGAGACGGTCGGCATCCGCAACGGCTTCGAGGGCCTCTACGAGCAGCAGTACGTCGACCTCGATCCGGCCAAGGTCCAGACCATCCTGGCCCGCGGCGGCACCATGCTCGGCTCGTCGAACCGCGCCAACCCCTTCGGCTACCCGCTCAGGATGCCCGACGGCCGGGTCGAGATCCACGACGTGTCGTCGCGCTGCATCGCCAACCTCGAGCGGCTCGATCTGCAGGGCCTGGTCGTGGTCGGCGGCGACGGCACCATGTCGTTCGGCCAGAAGTTCATCGAGAAGGGCGCCACCCGCATCGTCGGCGTGCCCAAGACCATCGACAACGATCTCGAGGCCACCGACTACACCATCGGCTTCCAGACCGCGGTCGAGGTGGTGGTCGAGGCGCTCGAACGCCTGGCGACCACCGCCGAGAGCCACGAGCGCATCATGATCGTCGAGGTCATGGGTCGCTACGCCGGCTGGATCGCCTTGACCGCCGGCCTGGCCGGCGGCGCCCACGTCGTCCTGGTCCCCGAGATCGAGTACGACATCGACAAGGTCATCGCCGCGTTCAACCGCCGCTCGGCGCGCGGCGTGTCCTACTCGATCGTGGTCTGCGCCGAGGGCGCCAAACCCAAGGGCGGCGACTACGCGGTCGCGGTCAAGGGCGACGTCACCAAGCAGGACAAGCTGGGCGGCGCCGGCCAGCGGCTGGCCGAGGTGATCACCGAGCGCACCGAGTACGAGGTCCGCACCACCGTGCTCGGCCACATCCAGCGCGGCGGCACGCCGTGCGCGTTCGATCGCGAGCTGGCCACCCGTTTCGGCGTGAAGGCGGTCGATCTCATCGCCAGCGGTCAGTTCGGACACGTGGCCGCCCTCGAGAACAACAAGCTGGTGGGCAAGCCCATCGCCAAGGCGGTCAAGAAGCTCAAGCTCGTCGACCCCCATGGCGAGCTGGCCCGGAGCGCCCGCGCCGTCGGCATCGAGCTCGGCGACTGACGCCTCGCCTGCGGCGGGAAGGCCCTGGAAACGTGCAGGGTGAGGGCTCGCCGTCAGGAGAGACGCCGCCGCAGCAGCTCGCGAACAGCTTCTGTTGGTGCCGACTCGACCGCACGCTCGCGATGCACGTGAGCGACATCGACGTGTCCAACACGCCGATGCAGATCTGCGAGCACCGCATCCCAGAGGTACGAACCCGCCAGCCACGACGGCGGTGCGAGGTCCTCGACGACGGCGAGCCCGGCCGCCGCTCCATGCGCCTCGGCGAGCGCCACCGCCCGATTCAGTGTGTGCAGCGGCGACGGCGCAACGCGCTCGAGCATCGCGTATAGCTCGGCAATCTCGTTCCAGCGCGTCGCTGCGAACGACGGCGCGAGGCAATGCTCGGCCGCGATCCCCGCTTCGGCGTGGAACCGCGAAAACGCGTCACCAGCCGCAGAACGCTGCAGCCACGCCATGCCGCTCGCGATGCGCTCCTGGTCCCATCGCGATCGATCCTGCTCCTCGAGGAGCAACAGTCCCCCGGCGGCGTCGACACGCGAGCCAAGGCGCGCCGCGTGCAGGTGCATCAAGGCCAGGAGCGCGAAGCTCTCTGGTCTTGCACCGACAGGATGTTCGGCGAGTAGCGTCGTGAGCCGCACAGCCTCGTCGCAAAGCTCGTGGCGGATCGCGTGCTCGGCGTGCGCCGACTGATAGCCCTCGTTGAACAGCAGGTAAAGAACGGCGTGCACTCCACCGAGACGAGCGCGCAGGGTCTCCGGTGGCGGCATTTCCAGTTCCGGTGCGCCCAGCCTCAGTCGATCGCGCGCGCGAGTGAGCCGCTTATGAACGTTCGCCTCCGACGTGAACAGTCGCAGCGCGATCTCCGAGGTGCTGAAGCCGCACAGTACTTTGAGCGCAAGCACGAGCTGCGACTCCCACGGAATGGTCTCGTGGCAGCACGCGAACGCCATGCGCAACATGTCGTCGGGGATCTCATCGGCGAAGAACGCGCTGTTCGACTCGGTGGCGTGCGCGTCCTCGGTGGCACGTTCCAGGATGCGCGCACGCCCCTGTTCGCGCCGAAGATCTTGGACGAGCTTGTTGTGCGCGACCTGATAAAGCCACGCCGTCGGCTCGTCGGGAACGCGCTCCTTCCAGGCGTCGAGCGCAGCGACCATCGAGTGCTGCACGGCATCCTCGACCAGCTCGACGTGGCGCATGCCGACTCGACGCACGAGTGTCGAGACCAGCCGGCCGTAGTCGTGCCGGAAGAAATCCGTGACGAGGCCCGATGCCGTCAGGCTAGGCAATCTCCCTGATCTCGAGGCTCGCGCCGGGCCTGAAGCCAGGGCTCTCACGGGCGACTTCGATCGCGCCGTCGTAGCTGTCGGCCGAGATCACCATGTAGCCACCGATGACTTCCTTCATCTCGACGAACGGCCCATCGGTCACGCCGGAGGTCGTCAGGATCTTGCCGGCGCCCTTGAGCTTGCCGCCGAGATCCACGATCTGATCTTTGAACTTCTCTCGCCACGCGTTGAACGACGCGTACATCTCCTGCATCTGGGCAGGAGACGGCGCCTCCTGCTTTCCTTGGCTGCCGGGCGCGCTTCGCATGAGGCACATGTACGTGGGCATGGATGGGTTCCTTTCTACCCAACATCGACGCGCGAGGGCTGGCGAATCGGACACCCCGCTCCTCGAATTCCATGCGGGGGCGTCATCCGCGTCGCGCGCTGAGCCTACGACCCTGAAGCGTTGCTCCGCCGGCGGTGGGCCGGCGGGTAGGCGGTCAGACTGGCGCCTGACATGGGTAATCGGCCGGCCGAAATTGCCCAGGTGGGTAAGGAGACCGGGGACAAACCGGCGCTGGCTCCGACGCGGCCGCCAGGTTGCTCGCCTCGGAGCCGGTCACGGCCGGGGCGGGACGATGATGACGCCGTCGCGCACGTAGGCGGAGGAGGGCAGGGCCTTGGCGGCGGCCTTGGCGGCGGCGGCGGCGGTGGCCACGTCGGCGAAGGAGCCCATGCCGGTCAGGCCGATGGCGGCGATCGAGACCGTCATGAGCGGGAACTGGCGCTCGACGCCGTAGCGATCTTGAGCCTGGATGAAGCCGCGGCGGCGATCGTCGCGATCGTAGTAGAGCGGGATCAGCCGATCGAAGCGCTCGATGAAGGCGCGGCACACCAGGTCGGCGCGGTCGCCGTCGACGACCATCACGAAGTCGTCGCCGGCGATGTGGCCGATGAAGTCGCCGCCGGCGCCGAGCTGGGTCACCACCTCGCGCATCAGATCGCCGGTCTGGCGGATGACGGCGTCGGCGCGGGCCAGGCCGACGTGGTCGTTGAAGGCCTTGAAGTTGTCGAGGTCGAGGTACGCGCACACCGCGGCGAGATCACCCTCGCCGATGCGGCGCTCGACCTCGGCGGCGATGGCGTCGGCGCCGGGGAGCTGGGTGGTCGGCGACGCGCCCAGCTCGCGGGCCTGGCGGGCCAGGGCCTTGCCGACGCGGGCGACCAGCTCGACCGCGTCGAACGGCTTGACCACGTAGTCCTCGGCGCCGGAGCGGAACGCGCGTACCTTGTCGGCGGTCTCGCCCTTGGCCGACAGGAAGATGATCGGCGTCATGCGGGTCGAGGTGTCGGCGCGGATGCGCTCGGCGGTGGTGAAGCCGTCCTGGATGGGCATCATCACGTCGAGCAGTACGATGTCGGGACGAAAGCGGCGAGCCTCGGTCAGGGCCTGGTCGGAGCTGCCGACGTCACGCACCGCGTACCCGGCCTGGGTCAGGATCTCGCGGCAGATGGCCCGTACCGACGAATCGTCGTCGACCACCATGATGCGCGGCGCCTCGCGGCGGCCGGCCTCGAGCAGGACCCGGGCGCAGATCTCGTGGAAGGCCGACGGCTGCACCGGGCGCTCGAGACACTCGTCGGCGCCGGCGGCCAGGAGCTCGGCGTGGCGTTCGGTCTCGGCCAGGGCCAGGACGGCGGCGTTGCGGGTCTCGGGGTCGTGCTCGAGGATGGCGATCAGCGCGGCGGCGTTGGCGACCTGGCCGCCCACGACGATGAGCGCCATGGGCTCGGCGCGGGCCGCGGCCAGGGCGCTGTCGACATCGGCGGTGACCACCACGTCGTGGCCGGCGGCCATGAGCAGACCCTTGAGCAGGTACGACGAGTGCGGCTCGTCGTCGACGATGAGGGCCCGCACCGCGTCGGTCATCGCCCGCACCACCGGCTCGACCCGGGTCTCGACTGGCTCGGCGGTCTGGGCCGGCAAGGTGAAGACGAACTTGGTGCCCTCCTGGCTCGACTCGACCCAGATGCGGCCACCGTGGGCCTCGACGACGGCGCGCGAGATGCCGAGGCCGAGTCCGGTGCCGGCGACCCGGCGGGGCACGGCGTCGGGCGGCGCGAAGATGCGCTCGCGATCGGCCTCGGCGATGGGCTCGCCGTCGTTCCACACCGATACCCCGACGGCGTCGGCGACCACCGGCGGTCCGAACACGTCGACGTCGACGTGGCCGCCGGGGCCGGCGAAGTTGATCGAGTTGGAGAGCAGGTTGCCGAGCACCCGGGCCAGCTTCTCGGGGTCGCCGGTGACGGCGACGTCCTCGTTGCCGGTGGTGACGCCCAGCTTCACGCCGCGGGCGCGGGCCGCGTCGCGGTACCGATCGACGACCTCGCGGGTGAGACGGCCCATCATGACCGGCACCCGGTTGAGGGTGAGCGGGCCGGTCGCGGCGCGGGCGGTGTCGACGAGCTGGTCGATCACCAGGCTCATGCGGGTGGCGGCCTGGCGGGCCATCTCGACGTAGCGGGTCTGCTTGTCGGTGAGCTCGCCGGCGTAGCCGGTGAGGATGATGTCGAGCGCGCCGGCCACCGAGGTCAGCGGCGTGCGCAGCTCGTGCGACATGATGCGAACCAGATCGCCGTGGCGCTGGGCCAGGTCGCGGGTGGCGCCCAGGTCGCGCAGCACGACCACGGCGCCGACGGTGGCGCCGCCTTCGGTGATCGGCGTGACGATCGAGTGCAGGAGCTGGTCGCCGATGCGGATCTCCTCGCGCACCTCGCTGCCGTCGGCGCCGGCGATGAGATCGAACGGGTAGAAGCCGAGCTTCTCGGCCAGCGATCGGGTCGTGACCTCGCCGTCACCGACGCCGAGGAAGCGGCGGGCGGCGGCGTTGACCAGCACTTCGCCGGTCCGGGTGTCGGCCACGACCACACCATCCGCCATCGCCTCGAACGCTCGCGAGAGCTTAGCGCCCTGGGGCACGTCGGCATCGTACTACGGGAGACCCCAGCGCTACCCGTCGCGACACCGGCTCTGACCCCGGCCGGACCCCGACCGACCCCGGAGCGCATGCCCGGCTCGTGCAGGATGCGACCCGTCCATGACCGCGAACCACGAGCGTCCCGAAACCAGTTCCGGCTCCGAGCCCGTCGACTTCGGCCCCTACGTCGTCCACGAGCGTCTCGGCGTCGGCGGCATGGCCACGGTCCACCGCGCCAAGGAGCGCGGGATCGAGGGCTTCGAGCGCATCGTCGCGCTCAAGCGGCTGTTGCCGCACCTGGCCGAGGACGCCAGCTTCGTGAAGTCGTTCGTGCGCGAGGCCAAGTTCGCCTCGATGCTGCAGCACGCCAACATCGTCCAGCTCTACGAGCTCGGCCGGGTCGGCTCGACCTACTACATCTCCATGGAGCACATCGACGGGCGCGATGTGCGACGGATCCTCCACCAGGCGCGGCGCGCGGCCGGACCGCCCAACATCAACGTCGCGCTGTCGCTGCTCATCCAGCTCTGCGACGCGCTCGAATACGCCCACACCCGCTGCGACGAGCACGGCGTGCCGCTGGGCCTGGTTCACCGCGACGTGTCGCCCTCGAACCTGCTGGTGACCCGCTCGGGCCACCTCAAGGTCATCGATTTCGGCATCGCCAAGGCCCAGTCGCAGCAGCTCTTGACCCAGGACGGCAAGGTCAAGGGCAAGCTTGCCTACATGGCGCCCGAGGCGGTCACCGGCGCCGCCGTCGACTCGCGCTCCGACATCTTCTCGGTCGGCGTGATCGCCCACGAGCTGCTCACGGCGCGGACGCTGTTCGCGTCCAAGAGCGAGTACCAGACCCTCATCAACGTGCAGCGCTCCGACGTCGCGCCGCCGTCGTCGTTCAACCAGGCGGTGCCGCCGGAGCTCGACGCGATCGTGGCCAAGGCCCTGGCCCGCAACCCGGCCGAGCGTTACCAGACCGCGGCCCAGATGCGCGACGACCTCCACGGCGTCCGCACCCGCTACAACCTGTCGGCGACCAACCGCGAGGTCGAGACCTGGTGCACCTGGGCGTTCGCGCTCGACCGTGCCGGCAGTTTCGGTGATCCCGGCGCCACCGGCTCGCTGACCAGCATGTCGCGGACCCACACGCCGCTGCCCACCGGCGAGCGGATGGCGCTGAACGCGAAGCCGCCCGAGACCACGCCCGACGAGGACGAAGCGGCGGCGATCGCGTGGGGCGGATCGGCCGGCGCGTCGCCCGAGATCGTGCACGAGCTGCCCGACCTGGTCAGCAGGAGCCGCTCGCTGTCGTTCACCCCGGCGCCGTCGTCGGCGTCGGCCTCGATCGCGGCGCCGCCGAAGGGGAACGCCGCGGTCCGAGCGCTGGCGATCGTCGGCGGCCTCGCCGTCGTCGGTGGTGGCGGCTTCCTGCTCCTGGGCCGCGGCAACAAGGCGGTCGCCAGCAACGCGGCGATGACGACGACGCCGGCGCCCGAGGCGGCGCTGTCGAGCCTCAAGTTCATCGTCGAGCCCGCCGACGCGACCATCAAGATCGCCGGCATGCCGCCGCACGTCGGTGTGCCGTGGAAGGTCGACCTCGATCCCGGCGTGGTGCAGATCAAGGTGAGCCGCGACGGCCACCAGGCCTGGGAGACCTCGGTCGAGCTGTCGAAGGGCGAGGACAAGACCATCCGCGTGGCGCTGGCCGAGGCGGTCGGCGACCCGACGCTGGCGACGCTCGAGCTCGGCTCGCAGCCGGTCGGCCTGGCCATCGTGCTCGACGGGCTCGACATCGGGCAGATGACGCCGTGGAAGACGCAGTTGCCCGCCGGGTCCCACACCGTGCAGCTCCGCGACACCAGCGGCGCGATCGCCTGGAAGCATACGTGGAACGCCGAGGCCCGCACGCGGTACGAGTTCGCGCCGTCGATGGACGCCGCCAAGCAGCAGGAGCGTGTCGAGCGCGAGCGGATGGCGATGCGCGAGAAGCCGGTGCGGGCCGCGGGCACGGGCGCCGCCGGAGCGCTCGACGTCAGCGCCGACCCCGAGGTGGCGCCGGCCGAGGTCGCGATCGCCGAGCCGGCGACGGTGGCGGTGCCTGCGATCCAGGCTCCGACTCCGAGCTCGAGCCCGAGCCCGAGCCCGAACCCGACCCCGACCCCGAACCCGACGTCCGACGTGCGCGCTCCGAAGTCCGTCACCGTTCCCGCTCCCCCGTCCCCGACCGCGGTCGCGCGCCCGGTCGCCCGGCCCGCCGTCACCGTCGCGCCCAACGCGGTCAAGCGCACCTCGGGCGAGCTGCCGACCCTCAAGGCCGTGGTCCGTCCCGGCATGGAGGTCCCGAAGTCGCTGGCGGCCAAGATCTGCATCGACGAGCGCGGCGCCGTCGCGTCGGTGCAGGTGCTCAAGGTCACCGGCGAGCTGGCCCAGGCCTTCGCCAGCTCGATCCGCGGCTGGCGCTACACGGCCTACCGCGAGGGCGGCGTGGCCACGCCGGCGTGCTTCGTGAACTCGTTCGCGCTCAAGTGAGGCAACCTCAGCGGCCGGCGCGGTGAAAGGTGCGCTCGAGCTGGGCGTAGACGCCGCCCCGGGCGACCAGCTCGTCGTGGGTGCCGCGCTCGACCACGCGGCCGCGCTCGAGGACGACGATCTGATCGGCGTGGCGGATCGTCGACAGGCGGTGAGCGCTGCCCAGCGTGGTGCGGCCGCGCATGCGCTCGTCGACGCCGCGCTCGATCAGCTCCTCGGCCTCGGGGTCGACGTGGGCGGTGGCCTCGTCGAGGACCAGGATCTCCGGGTCGCGGGCGAGGGCGCGGGCGAAGGCGAGGAGCTGGCGCTCGCCGGCCGAGAAGGCGCCGCCGCGATCGCCGACCGGGGCGTCGAGGCCCTCGGGGCGATTTGACAGCAGTCGATCGAGGCCGACCCGGGACACCGCCTGCTGCACTTCCTCGCGGGTGGCGGTGCGGCCCGAGGCCACAGCGCCGAGCGCGACGTTGTCGAAGACCGAGCCGGCGAACAGCGCCGCGTCCTGCGAGACCACGGTGACGCGACGGCGCAGGTCGGCGGGCGGAAGCGCGCGGATGTCGGTGCCGGCGATGGTGATGGCGCCCTCGCCGATCTCGTAGAGCCGGGTGAGCAGCTTGATGAGGGTCGACTTGCCCGAGCCGGTGGCCCCGACGATCGCCACGGTCTTGCCGCGCGGGATCTCGAACGAAACGCCGCGCAGCACCGGCTCGTCGCCGTAGGCGAACTCGACGCGGTCGAAGGCCACCGCCGCGTCGGGGCCCGTGCCCGCCTTGATCTCGGTGGCAGGCGCGTCCGGCTCCTCGGTCTCGAGCAGCTCGACGATGCGCTCGGTGGCGGCCATGGCGCCCTGCATGACGGCGTACTTGGCCGACAGGTCGCGGACCGGGATGAAGAACTTGTTGATGTACTCGATGAACACCACGACCAGACCCACGGTCGCGATCGTGCTGGTCGAGGCGCCCAGGTCGCGCGCCGCCCACCACGCCACCAGGGCGATGGCCAGGATGCCGATGGCCTCGACCAGCGCGTACATCAGGGAGTCGGCCCGGATCGAGCTGAGGTAGGCGTCGCGGTGGCCGGCGTTGATGAGGTCGTACTCGCCAGCGGCGGCGTCCTCGCGGCGGAAGACCTGCACCACCTTGATGCCGAGCAGGTGCTCTTGCACGAATGCGTTCATGGCAGCCAGCCGTACCCGGATCACCCGGAACGAGGTCCGCATGGCGTTGCGGGCGTAGTTCACCAGGATCATCAAGAGCGGCAGCGTGGTGAAGGTGAGCAGCGTGAGCTGCCAGTCGAGCGAGAACATGATGATGGCGATCGCCGTCATCTTGATGGCGTCGGCGAAGAGCGTGACCACGCCGGCGGCGAACATCTCGTTGATGCTCTCGATGTCGTTGGTCATGCGCGTCATCAGGCGCCCGACCGGCATGCGATCGAAGAAGGCGGCGCGTCGACCCAGGACGTGGTCGTAGATGGTGAGCCGCAGATCGTGCATGGAGCGCTGGCCCAGGAGCTGGATGGCCCATTGCTCGAAGAACGACGACACCGACTGGGCCGCGACCAGGCCGAGGAAGCCCAGCGCCAGCCACTCCAGGCCGTCGCCGTTGCCGACGGCGATGTGATCGACGATGGCGATCTTGACCAGGTAGGGCTGGGCCAGCTCGAAGGCGATGGTGATGGGGATGAGGCAGGCCGAGATCACCAGCAGGCGCCAGTGGGGCACCACGAAGCGCCACAGCTGGCGCATGAGGCGCAGGTCGTAGGCCTTGCCGAGGACGTTCTCAGCCACGGTGGCGCGGGCTGGCTGGGTGCTCACGACGCCACCTCGCTCAGCGCCGTCGGCGGCGCCGCGGCCAGGATCTGGGTGCGATAGAGCTCGGCGTAGAGGCCGCCCCGGGCCAGGAGCTCCTCGTGGCGGCCGTGCTCGACCACCTTGCCCTCGTCGAGCACGACGATCTGGTGGGCGTTCTTCACCGCCGCCACGCGGTGGGAGATGAGCAGGGCGGTGCGGCCGGCGAGCACCTTCTCCAGCCGGTCGAGGATGACCCGTTCGGTCTCGGCATCGACGCTCGACAGCGAGTCGTCGAGGATGAGCAGGCGCGGATCGCTGGCGATGGCGCGGGCCAGGGCCACGCACTGGCGCTGGCCTCCCGACAGCGTGATGCCGCGCTCGCCGACCACGGTGGCGTAGTGATCGGGCATGGCGGCGAGGTCGCGGGTCAGGCCGGCAGCCTCGGCGGCGGCGACGATGCGCGAGTCAGGCACGCCATCGACGAACGCGGGCGGGGTCAGCGCCGGCGCGCCGGCGCCGGTGACGCGCTCGAGCTCGTCGGCGCGGGCCTTGGGAATGCTCGAGCCGGCCCCGTAGCCGAAGGCGACGTTGTCGGCGATCGTGGTCGAGAACAGAAACGCCTCCTGGGGCGCGTAACCGATGGCGGAGCGCAGGTCGGCCAGCGGCAACGACGTCACGTCCCGGCCGTCGAGGAACACGGCGCCGGGCGGGATGTCGATGAGGCGGCACACCGCCTCGACCAGCGTGCTCTTGCCGCCGCCGGTGCGCCCGACGATCGCGGTGGTGGTGCCGGCCGGCACCGCGAAGCTGACGTGATCGAGGATGGCGCGCTCGCCCATGCGGACGCTCAGGTCCTTGACCTCGAGCCCGCCGCGCACGGCGGCCGCCTCGAGCCGGCCGCCGGTGCCATCGACGACGGTGGCGGTCTCGCCGAACAGGGCCTCCAGGCGGCCCCACGAGGCCCGCCCGCGCTGGAGCAAGGACAGCATCCAGCCCAGGGCCAGGGTCGGCCACACCAGGCGGGCGAGGTAGCCGCTCATCTCGATGAGCTGGCCCAGCTCGATGTCGCCACGCATGACCGAGCGGCCGCCGACATAGAGCACGACGATCGACGACAGCGCGCCCAGCGCGGCGAAGGCGGGGCCGAGCTGGCCGCGCACGCGGGTCAGCGCCATGTTCTTCTCGAGCAGCTTCTGCGACGAGATGCGGAAGCGCTCCTTGCGCACGCCCTCGAGTCCGTACGACTTGATGGCCTGGATCGAGGTCAAGTCCTCCTGGATCTCGTTGGAGAGCGCGCCGAGCTGGGCCTGCACCGCCTGACTGGTCTTGTAGACCCGGCGGCCGAAGACCCGGCCCAGGAACACGATGGTCGGGTAGGGCAGGCAGGCCAACAGGGTCAGCCACGGATCGACCCGGATCATCATCACCAGCACGGTGGCGAAAGCGAACGCGGTGTTGACCACGTTGAGCACGCCGGCGCCCCACATCGCGCGCACGGTCTGCACGTCGTTGGTGAGGCGCGACATCACGTCGCCGGTGGGATGAGCGCGGTACCAGGGTAGATCGAGGCCGAGCAGGTGGCGGAACAGATCGCTGCGCAGGTCGTACTCGGCGGCGCGGGCGGCGTTGAAGATCCAGATCCGCGACAGGATGCGCGTGATCGCGGTACCGATCGCGAACCCGACCATGGCCAGGGCCAGGATCGGCACGTCGTCGTGCCGCCCTTCCTGGAGCGCGTTGACGGTCATGCCGGTCGTGACCGGGATGCCCAGGAACAGGACGTTGGTGAGCAAGAGCATCACCACGCCGCCGCCGATGTCCGCGCGGTAGCGCTCGAGATAACCCCACGCTCCTCCAGATCGGTCCGCGCGGGTCACTGCGCCCGATGCTTACCGCTTCTACCGCTCCCCGGCAAACCAGGCGCGCAGGACGTCGGTGTGGGTCGGGAACGCGAGCTCGACGGCTTTGTCGACCACCAGGCGTTCCGTCACCTCCGCATTGGCCACCCAGTCGTCGCCGATCCCGTCAATGGGCGCGGCCGCGCCGAAGATGAGCACGACGCTGCCGTCGGGCGGCGACACGGTGCGCAGGTGACGGATCGTCTCGACCTCGATGGTGATCCCGGCCTCCTCGTGGGCCTCGCGGGCGGCGGCGGCCTGCCAGGTCTCACCGAAGTCGATGAAGCCGCCGGGCAGCGCGAGCCGGCCCGCCGGCCGGATGCTCAGCCTGTGTTCCCCGCTTCCTGCACCACCGGTTGAGCGCGTGGGCAAGGTTTCCCGCTGATCATTGTTGCGACGGATCAGCAGCACGCCGCCGCTGCGAACCGGCACGATCAGCACCGCGACCGGCGTCGGGTTGCGCCACGTGGTCTCGCCGCACCCACAGACCCGCGGCCAGGACTCCGCTTCGTACGCGGTGCCGCAGTAACCGCAATGCCGATGCTTGTCCTTCTTCGGGATCATCGGAAGCCCCCACCCACGCGACCGACCCATGGTGCAGCAAACAGGGAACACAGGCTGAGCATCTTCATTCGATGCTCGCATTCTTGATCGAATCCGGATTACGGCCCAAGTCCTCGTTTCGTCACGGCCCTGCGTTGTTTCGCGCGGGCCATGGGCGGTAGCATCGCAGCGGGGCAATGGCTGATCTTCTCCAGTTCCTCGCTCTCCTCGACAGCGATCCCGATGATGCCAACGTGCTTGCCGCGCTGGCCGATTCTGCCAATCGTGGTCTCGATTCCAGCGGCGCCCAGGCCCTGGGCAACGCCAAGAAGAGCCTGCGCGAGCGCGGCCGCCACGACGTGGCGCTGCGCCTCCTGGAGCTCGAGCTGGCCTCCAGCAAGGGTCCGCGCCGCGCCGATCTCCTGGTCGAGAAGGGCCAGCTCCTCGACGAGGAGCTCCTCGATGAACCGGCGGCCGCCGCCTGCTACGAGGAGGCGCTGGGCGTGCGTCCCGACGACGAGGTCGCGGCCGAGGCCCTGCAGCAGATGGCGCTCAACCGCGCCAACGAGAACTGGAAGAAGTTCGCCGCCAAGTTCGTCGACGAGGCCAAGGCCTCGACCGATCGCAAGCTGACCACCGGCCTCTACCTCACCGCCGCCGAGAACTGGGCGCGTTATGCGCCGGGCAGCCCCGAGATCGAGCAGTACCTGCGCCGCTCGCTCGACGCCGATCCGCACAACCGCAAGGCCGCGCTTCACCTCGAGCGCCTCCTGCGCGCTGGCGGACGCTGGCCCGAGCTGGCCACGCTGCTCGAGGGCCGCGTCGACGCCGCTTCGTCCAAGGACGAGCGGATCGCGGCGCTGCTCGGCCTGGTCGAGGTCCTCGCCCACCTGGGCCAGCCCGAGCGCGCGCTCGAGCACGGCAAGAAGGTGCTGGCGATGGATCCGGCCCAGCCCCGAGCGCTCCGCCTCCTCGGCGATGCGTTCGAGCTGGCGCAGAACTGGCAAGCGCTGGTGATGCTGTACTCCGGCGCGCTCAAGGCCAAGGGCGAGGCCGGCGACCTCGGGCTGGTCATGCAAGTCGGCATGATCCTGTGGAAGCGCCTCGACGATCTCGACGGCGCCGAGGAGTACTTCAAGCGCATCCGCAAGCAGGACGCCGCCCACCCCGCCGCCCTCGATTTCTACCGCGCCTACTACCACGGCCGCGGCGAGGGTCAGAAGCTGGTCGCGATCCTGCGCCAGGCCGAGAAGGCGCTGCCGCCGCCCGGGACCAGTCCCGCCGCCGACGCCCGGGCCCGCGCGCTCGCCCTCGAGATCGCCGAGGTCTCCGAGGTCCAGCTCGCCACGCCCGACAAGGCGATCGACGCCTGGAAGCAGCTCCTGCGCAGCGATCCGACCTCGACCGAGGCCAAGGAGGCGCTCAAGCGCCTCTATCGCAAGGCCGAGAAGTGGAACCCGCTGCTCGATCTGCTCAAGGACGAGATCGAGCGCGTCCCCGAGAGCGACGTGCGCGGCAAGGTCGATCGCCTCTACGAGGTGGTGGCGATCTATCGCGACAGCCTGCGCCAGGACCCGATGGTCCTGAACACCTACAACGCGATCCTCAAGCTCGATCCCGACGATCGTCGGGCCGTCGACGAACTGGCCGACAAGTACCGCGCCATGGGGCGCTGGCAGGATCTGATCGGCGTGCTCGGCAAGAAGGCCGAGCTGATCGCGGTGCCGGTCGACGAGCGAGCGGCGATCCTGCGCGAGACCGCCGACCTGTGGATCGATCGGTTCGGCAACTTCGCCCAGGCCATCCGCCCGCTCGAGCGCCTGCTCGAGCTATCCCCGTCCGACGGCGCCCTCGTCGCCGATGCGTTGACCAAGCTGAAGGACATCTACACCCGCCGCCGGCAGTGGCGGCAGCTGATCGGGCTGCTCGGCAAGGAAGCCGACGCCGCCCAGGGCGACGATCGCAGGCACAAGCTGTCGGAGATGGCGCGGCTCGCGGCCGAGCGCGTCGGTGACACCCGGCTCTCGATCGAGATCCACAACCGCGTGGTCGCCGAACACGCCGACGGTGGCGACGAGGAGACCCTGGTCGCGCTGGCCAGCCTGTACGAGCGCGAGAAGCGCTGGCTGGCGCTGGCCGAGATCCTCGGCCGCCAGCGCAAGCGGGCCAAGACGCCGGCCGAGGCGGTGGCGCTGCTCGAGAAGCAAGGCGCCCTGCTCGCCGATCGCGTGGGCGCACCAGCCCAGGCCGCCGAGGCCTTCGCCGACATCCTCAAGCTCGATCCGTCGCACGGCAAAGCCTTGCGCACGCTGCGCGAGCTCTACGCCGCGGCCTCGGACTGGGACGGGCTCGAGCGCCTCTACGGCGGCCTCAACCAGTGGGACGAACTTTCCGACGCTCTGGTCGGCCTCGGCGATCGCCAGGACGATCGCGCCGCCCGACTGGCCCTGTTCCGCCGCGCCGCGGCGGTGGCCGAGAAGAAGGGCTCGGTCGATCGCGTCGCCCGCACCTACGAGCGCGTGCTCGCCGTCGAGGCTCACGACCTCGAAGCGGCTCGGGCCCTGGCGCCGGTGTACCAGAAGGCCGAGAAGTGGTCGAAGCTCCTGCCCGTACTCGAGGTCGTCCTCGCCCACGCGGTCACGCCCGCCGACAAGCTGGCCCGGATGTCCGAGATCCGGACACTGTGCGAGAGCAAGCTCGGCTCCAAGGCCCTGGCCCTGACCTGGACCGGTCGCGCCTTCGACCTGTCGCCCGACGACGCCGGGCTCCTGGGCGAGCTCCTGCGCCTGGCACACCTTCCGGAGCACTGGCGCGAGGTCGCGGCCATCATCAGCCGCCACGCCGACGACGGCGCGCGGCCCAGCGACACCCGGCTGCGGCTCCTGCGCGCGCTCGCCGACCTGTACGGCGCCAAGCTGGTCGATCTCGATCAGGCCCGCGATGTCCACGCCAAGATCCTGGTGCTGACGCCCAAGGACACCGAGGCGGCCACGGCGTACGAGGATCTGTCGGAGCGGCTGAGCGACTGGCCGGCCTTGCTGGCGTCGTTGCGGCAGAGGCTCGACGGTGCCAAGGGCGCCGACCGGCGCGGGCTCCTGGCCCGCATCGCCGCGCTGGAGGAGGAGCGGCTCGCCGATCTCGACGACGCCGCCGCGACCTGGCAGCAGGTCCTGGCCGACAACCCCGACGATCCGGACGGGCTGGCGGCGCTGGCTCGGCTGCACGGCGCGCGCGGCGACTGGGACGCCCTGGCCGCGGTGCTGACCAAGCAGCTCGAGGCGCCCGGCCAGGTCGATGATCGCCGCGGCTTGCTCATGCAGCTCGGCGCGCTCGAGGAGAAGAACCTCGAGCGGCCGGTCAAGGCGCTCGAGCACTACCTGGCCGCGCTGCTGCTGTGCCGGGTGCCGGGACCGACCGGCACGATCGACGCGTGCGCCCGATTCCTCGACGAGAAGGCCGCGGGCGCCGCGATCGACATCGAGCTTCGCCGCGAGGTCGCGCGCGCGTTGCGTCCTCACCTCGAGGGCGGCGAGGCGCCGGTGCTGGCTCGCTGCCTCGAGATCATCGCCACCGGCGAGAAGCCGGGCAGCGCGCTGGCGCTCGAGCTCGATCGCCGGCTCATCGGCCTCCACCACGGCCTCGGCCAGCCCGAGCTGGCGTGGGACGCCGCCGCCCGCGTGGTCGCCGGTGACGCGTCAGACGTCGATGCCCGCGCCGCGCTCACCGGGCTCGCCCACGAGCTCGGCCGCACCCGGGACCTGGCGACCAGGCTCGGCGCCGCGCTGGCCGCCCGCCGCCAGATCGGCCAACGCCAGCTTCAGGTTCTGGCACACCTCGCGCGTCACGGTTGCGGCGCGTACTGCGTCCATGCCGCGTGTGTTGGTCAGCACGAAGAACAACGGCGAAGCGTCCAGCAGCGCGCTTTG
>SXJR01000463.1 GCA_005779305.1 Myxococcales bacterium | reverse complement strand
CGACATCTTTTGCACCAGACAGCAGTAGCGCTCCGTGTTTCTGTCGTCGAGCGGCGGCGCTGGCCGGGCTCATGGCTCTGGCGGCGATCGCGCTGGTCCCGGCGGTGTGCCTGGCCGCGGCCCACATGGTGGCCACCGGCAAGGCGTCGGGCCTGGCCTCCGCGGTCGGCGGCGGCGAGGTCGCGCTGCCGACGACGACGTGGCTCGGGGGCCTGCCCGCCACCGCGATCGCGGGTGTGGTGGTGGCGGCGATCTACGCTGCGCCGTGGATCGTCGACGGCGTCGACCAGGCCGGGCCGATCGGTCTCGGCGTCGTCGGGGTCGCGGCGCTGGCCGCTGGCGCCTGGGCGACCTCGGTGGCGCCGCGCAGCTATCCGCTCGCCATGCGCGAGGTCGCCGCCCTCGATCGTCAGATCCACGCCCATCTCGAGATCCATCCGCCGACGATGATCGAGCGGCTGGTGCGCGATCGCCTGGGCGCCGCCGCGCCGATCCACGATCGCCTGGCCCGCCTGGTGCGTCGCCGCTATCCGCTGGTGGTGTTCGCGGGCGCGGCCGGCGGCGCCACGCTGGTCATCATCGGACTGGCCCGTCCGGCCGAGCTGGTGGCGTGGCTGGGCGTGGTCACCGCCGCGCTCGGCTTCCTCGCCGGCTGGCTGGTGCGAGCGCTGACGCGGCCCCCTCTCGAGCTGCCGCGGTTGACCGCGACCCTGCCGGTGAGCGAACAGAGCGTCGCGACGGCGCGCACCGCCTACGTCGCGACCTGGGCGGTCATGTTCGCGCTGGTGCCTTCGACGATCGCGGTCGCGCTCTCGGGGCGTCCGCTCGCCGCTTCCATCACCGCCGCGGCCGGTGCGCTCGCCGGACTCCTGCTCGGGCACCTGACCCGGTGAGGTCGACGCGAACGCGTCCTGCTCCGCGGCTGCGCGGCTCCGCTCGGGACGAACGGTGGCGCGTGGTCCTGATCCTGGGGTTCCTCGCGGCGTGCACCGACGGCGACGGCGATCTCGGCGCCGACGCCGGGCTCGATCCCGACGCCGCCGTCACCCTCACCGCCACCCGCTACCCGCCGGCCGCGATCCGATCCCCGGTCACCGCCGCCGTCGCCGCCCGGCTCGAAGCCATCGCCGCCGCCGGCGCCGGCACCACCAGCGACGACGTCTTCGCCAAGGTCGGCGACTCGCACACGGCCAGCACCAACCTGCTCCACTGCTTCGCCGACAACGCCGGCTCGCCGTACGTGATCGAGCTCGACGGGCGCGACGCTCTGGCGCCGACCCTGACCCGCTTCCGCGCCGGTTCGATCGGCGGCACCACGCCGTTCGACCGCATCAGCGCCGCCGCCGCGATCGGACGCGGCGCGCGCTGGGCGCTGACCGGCACGCCGTCGCCGCTCGCGCAGGAGCTCGCGGCGACCACGCCGGCGTTCGCGTTTGTCGCCTACGGCTCCAACGACATGGAGCTCGGTTCGACCCACGCCTCGGCCTTGCCTGGCTTCTGGGATGCGATGAACGAGCTGCTCGATCAGCTCGCCGCCGCCGGCGCGGTCAGCGTGGTGGTCGGCTTGCCGCCGCGCACCGACAGCGCCACCGCCGCGCGCTGGATCTCGACCTACGACGCGGTCACCCGCGCCCTCGCCGAGCGCCGCCAGCTCCCCTACGTCAGCATGTGGATCGCGACCCGCGGGCTGCCAGCGCAAGGCCTCGGCGTCGACGGGCTCCACCACAACACCTTCGTCACCGGCGGCCGGACCCAGCCGTGTCTGCTCACCGCCGCCGGCCTCGACTTCGGCAATAACCAGCGCAACCTCCACTACCTCGACGCCCTCGCCGCGGCGACCGCCGCCGTCGACGGCGAGCCGCCCGACGCCGAGGTCTTGCCTCCAGTCGCCGGCGTCGGCACCGCCGCCGATCCATTCGAGATCGATCTGTTGCCCTTCACCCACAGCTTCGACACCAGCGCCGGCGAGCGCCTGCGCGATGATTATCCCGGCTGCGGCACCGGCCAGAACGAGGGCGGGCCCGAGATCGTCTACCGGTTGACCCTACCGGCCGCGGCCGCCATTCGCGTCATCGCTCTCGACGGCGCCGGCACCGACGTCGACGTCCACGTGCTCGATCCGTCGGCCTCGTGTGTCGAGCGAGCCGATCGGTTGGTCGATCGCACGCTGCCCGCCGGGGACGTCACCATCGTCGTCGACACCTTCGTGATGGCCGGCCTCGAGCAAGCGGGTCCGTATACGCTCGTGGTCCTGGGCTGCGAGGCCGGCGATCCGGACTGTGCGGTTGGACCGTGATCAACCGCGGGATACTGTGCTGCGGCCGCCGGCTTTCGGTGAGACGATCCAGCCAGGAGGGGTGATGCGCGCTGAAGAGCTACTCGACGCGATCCTCGAGCTCGGTCCGACCGTGAAGGCCGCTGCGGTCTATCCCGGCAGCGGCGAGCCCGTATTCCGCCTGCGCACCGGCGCCGACCAGCGCAGCGCGGTCGGCGGCGAGTACTGGGAGGAAGCGGTGGTCAATCCGACGCTGCTCGATCTGGTCCGCCGCTGCGGCGCCGCTCGCCACGAGGGCCTCGAGCACCTCATCATCCGCTACGCCGATTGCTGGCTGCTCCTGATCCCCTTCGACAAGGGCCACGCCTCGATCACCTTCCAGCCCTCCGCCGATCCCATCCCGGTCATCGCCTCCATCCGCAGCCTGTGCGAGCGCCACGGCCTCGGCTTCTCGGTGGCGAGCTGGGATCGGGGCTAGGAGCCTGGCACCGTAGGGCGGGGCCAGGGGGCCCCGGGCTGCCTCGGGGCTCACTGCTTGAAGACGTGCAGCGAGCGGGTGCAAGCGTCGGCGTCGCGGCCGCCCTGCTTGAGATCGAACAGGCAGACGACCTCGGTGCGCAGGCCGGGATCGATGTTGGCGATGAAGCGCGTCACCGACGAGAGGATGAAGTAGAGGCCGAGGCCGGCGCCGCCCTGGCTCTGCGATGCCCGCGGGCGGCCGCGCTCCTGGCGAGCCCGCTGCAGGTGATCGAGGATGACGTCCTTGGCCAGGGCGCCGTAGCGATCCTCGACGGAGACTGCGAAGTAGCGGCCGTCGGACGCCCAGCGCAGGCGGGCTTCGGAGTCGCCGATCTGATCGCTGATCCGGCTTGGCGTCTGGGGCACGGTGCCGTTGGCCACCGCCGGTGCGTCGTACATCGCGTTCATCAGCAGCTCGTCGACGACGCTCTCGATGCGGGCGATGGTCGGGCGGCGGGCGCCGGCGTCGCGGGCCGAGGCGGTGACCGAGATGAGGGCCTCGCGCTTGGCCTCGTAGGTCTGCACCGTGGCATCGTTCACCCGTACGCCCCAGGCCAGGTACTTCTCCAGCCCGAAGATGTCGCCCGAGCTCAGCTTCACCGAGGTCACCACCAGCTCGGCGTCGTCCGGATCCTCGGCGTCGCGGATGACGTGGTTCCAGCGATCGCGGCGCATCGCATCGACCACCTGCTCGTCCTCGAGCGACGCGCCCATCACGATCAGGGCACGGCCGCGGCCCAGCGACGCGCGATCTTCTTCGGCCAGCACCGCGTAGGTCGGCTGATCGATCACCACCACCGCGTCCACGGGATCGGTGCCGCCGACGCCGTCGACGAACTCGACCAAGGTGCCGGTCGCATGGAAGGCCCGCTTCAGCGTTCTCCGGAGCGTCACGCTCGACGTGACGCACACGGCACGCGCAGTGGGCGACATCGATCGGGAGGATAAGGCCTTCCGCGCGTACCGGTCAAACAACCCTCGGGAGGCGGCGGGGTAGCGCACAGTCAATTCTCGTCACGTTCGCCCCACACCGGTCACCTTCGGGCACGGGCACCTACCACCCACGCCGGGGCGAGTGGCGCCCCAGTTACGACCACTGATACGATACTTGCGATGGCCGAACCCCCTTCGGGTGACCGCCCACCGCGGCCACCTCCCTTGCCGGCGTTGCCCCGACGCACCGCCGACGGGGGAGTTCTACCATCGCTCCCGACCGTGCCGCGTCCGCCGTCGGCCTCTGGCACCGGCTCCGTCAGCCCGGCGCCTCCGACGGCGTCACCGCCACCGCCACCGCCACCGACGCCCGCGGCCCAGGCTCAACCGGCGGCGTCGCCCCTCGACGACGACTCGACCGGCGATCTCACGCGCCGCGTGATGGTGGCCGGCTCGGCGGCGATGATCGATTCGGTCGTCGAGTTGCTCTCGGCCGAGGCCGAGGCGCTCCTCTCCGGCGGCGCCGACGCCGACGAACGGCTCGCCGATCTCAACGTCCGGCTCTCGCTGATCACCGCCGACATCCTCGACGATCCCGAGGACGCCGCGCGCTACCTCGAGCTGGCCGAGAAGCACCCGCTGGCGGCTCGCCTCCTCATCTCGCACGGCATCGCCGCGTCCGATCCCAAGGCGCTCGAGACCGCCGGCCGCATGATCGCCGCGCTCCCCGACGGGCGTGAACGCGGACATCTGGTCCGCGACCTGGTCGAGGCCTGGCTCTACTCGCTACACGATCCGGCGCGCGCCGCCGCGGCGGCCGCCGCGGGCGCGGGCGCCGACGTCTCGGGCGATCCCGAGCTGGCCGCCGAGATGCGCGCGCTCGGCGCGCTG
>SXJR01000462.1 GCA_005779305.1 Myxococcales bacterium | reverse complement strand
GACGCCGACGACTTCGAACGGGCGCGCCTCGAGGCCGCTGCGGCGCGGCTGCACGACCGGGCCGGGCGCCCCGACGACGCGGCGGCGTCGCGCGAGCGGGCGCGGGCGGTCTTCACCCGTCTGGGCGCGCGGATGGACGCGGCCGCGCTGGACGACCTCGACGACGTGCGTTGATCGCCGGTTCGGGTGGTGGATCAGGTGGACGAACGGCCGGCCGTGGGTAACCCTCTCGGGATGCACTCGGGTGCTCGTTTCGCCATGGCTCTCCTCCTGGCCGCCGCTTGCGGCAAGGGCGACAAGGCTCCGCCGGCCGGCGGCAGCGCGGCCTCGGGGGTCGCGAGCGGCGCGGGGGTGGCGAAGGCGCCCAGCGCCGAGGTGCTGCGCGCGCTGGCGGTGACCGAGGTGTCGGCGACCACGCGCGTCGACGCGGTCTCCGCTGGTCCGCTGGTGGTGGTGACCGACAAGTCGATCGTCATCGACGGAATGGCGCTGGCGGCGGTGAGCGGCGGCGCGATCGAGGCCGCGTCGCTCGACGCGGCGAGCGGCCACATCAGGCCGGTCAAGGCCTGGGCCGAGTCATGGGCCACGGCGGCGAGGACCACCGGCGCGCTGCCGGCGGTCTCGATCGCGATCACGCCCGGCGTACCGTCCTCGCTGCTCGTCCAGGTGCTCGCATCGTTCAACGCGGCCGGCGCGCGCGACTTCGGCCTGATCGTCCGGACTCCGGACGGTCCGGGCGCGGTGCCGCTGCACCTGCCGGTCGCGCCCGCCGTCCCCGTCGTCGATGGCGCGCAGCCGCTGCAGATGATCCTGTCGATGACGCCGGCGCGCGCGCTCCTGTGGTCGATGTCGGGCCTCGAAGGCACGCTGGGCAGCCCCAAGCTGGACCTCACGCCATCTGCGGGCGGGGTCTGGCTCGCCACCGTGCGCGACGACCTCGCCGACATCGTCAAGAAGCGCTGGCAGGGCAAGACCCGGCCCGCCACCGAGGAGTCCATCGTCATCCAGTTCGAGGACGCGCTGGCGGCGGGGGACCTGGTGGCGGCGGCGGCGACGGTGCGCCACGACGCCCAGGGCGGCAGGCTGTTCCCCGACGTGTTGCTCGCGGCGGGCTTCCAGGCGCCGAAGGTGCCCGGCAAGGTCGCGGACGCCGACACGCCGGCCGAACCGGCGCCGGGACGGGACCGCGCTGAAATGGCCGTGCTCGAGGAGGAGGCCTCGCGCTACGCCGCCGCGCTCGTCGGCGAATCCGATAGCTACATCGACCGAGACATGTCGAGGACCGCGCCGGGCGGCGATCTCGCCACCCAGATCGACAACGTCCGCAACAGCGGCGCCCAGGTCGCGATCGGCGGCGGATCGCGCGGCACTCGCGGCGACGGCGACCCGCGAACCGGGGCTGGCATCGGCCCGACGGTGGACGGTCCCGGATCTGGATCGGGCTCGGGCCTGGCGACGCCATCGGGCCGGATCTCGATCGCGAACAAGCGTGCGCTCGACGACACCTCCCTGACCGCCGACGACGTGCTGCGCAAGCTGCAGAGCATGTACATGGCCGGCCTCAAGCGCTGCTACAAGAACGAGCTCAAGAAGGACCCGGAGCTGCGCGGCAAGATCACGCGGACGTTCACGGTCAACGAGCACGGCCGCAACACCGCCGGCAAGGCCGACGGGGTCAGCGCCGACCTGGAGGCTTGTCTCGAAGGACTGATGTCGAACTGGAGGTTCCCGGCCCCCAAGGACGCCGACGGCGAGGCCGCCGAGGCGTCGTTCTCCATCGTCCTGCAGGTCGTCCCCGACTGAGGGCGATGCCATGCCGAAATCCCGCCTCGCCTGGCGCGTCCTCCTCGGCGTGCTCCTCGCCGCCTTCATCGCCGGCGCTGTCTACCTGTGGCGGAGCGGCGGCATGAGCCCGACCGCGGTGAAGACCTGGCTCGATTCGCTGGGACCGGCGGCGCCCCTCATCTTCGTCGGCGCCTTCGTCGCCGGCGCCTTCGTCGGCGTCCCCGGCATGGTCTTCGTGGTCGGTGGCCGCCTGGCGTTCGGCCCCTACCTCGGCTTCCTCGTGGGCTACGGCGGCGGCCTGCTCGCGGTGCTGGCTCCGTTCATCGCCGCCCGGCTCCTGCGGCGCGCGGTGGCCGAGCCGATGCGCCCCAGGAACAAGTACGTGGCGCGCGCCTTCGCTCGGGTCGAGACCCATCCCTTCAGCTCGGTCCTGGTCATGCGCCTGGTGGTGTGGTTCAACGCGCCGCTCTCGTACGCGCTGGCGATCACAGAGATCCGGCTGCGCGACTACGCGGCGGGGAGCGCCGTCGCGCTGGCGCCGGTGGTCGCGATCGCGATGATCGCCACCGGCTGGTTCATGTAACCGCCGCCGCCGCCGCCGCCACGAAGCGGACGGAGGCTCTCATGCGCACGTTCTCGCTCGCGGCCGCGACCCTGGTCGCCTGCGCCGCCACCCGTCCACCCGCGCTGCGCCTCGATCGCGTGGTGCTCTTCCAGAGCGGCATCGGTCACTTCGAGCGCTCCGGCCAGCTCGCCGGCGATCGCCTGCGCCTGGTGCTGCGCCCACACGAGGTCGACGACGTGATCAAGACGTTGACCGTGATCGACGAGAGCGGCGAGGCCCAGCAGGTCGCCGCGGTCCTGCCCACGCCCGACCAGAGCGAGGGCGGACGCGTCGTGGTCGAGGTGGTGCTGTCGAAACCGGGACGCAACCTGACCGTGGCCTACGCGGTGCCGACCGCGGCGTGGAAGACCACCTATCGCGTGGCCCTGCCCGATCAGCCCGGCGGCGACGTCCTGCTCCAGGCCTGGGCCATGGTCGACAACGTGTCCGAGGAGTCGTGGGACGGCGTGCGCCTGACCCTGGCCACCGGCGCGCCGCTGTCGTTCGCGACCGACCTGCGCACGCCCCACTTCGTGCCGCGGCCCGACGCCAGCGGCACCCTGGTGCAGCCGGGCGCGCTGGCGCCGGTGACCGGGGAGAGCGCGGCGGCCGGCGGCGACCGCGACCACGATCGCGTCGTCGATCTCGAGGATCGCTGTCCCGACGAGGCCGAGACCTGGAACGGACTCGAAGACGAGGACGGCTGTCCGGATCGCGGACGGGTCGTGGTGACCTCGTCGCAGATCGCGATCATGGACAAGATCTACTTCGGTCCCGGCGTGGTCGCGCCCGCGCCGGCGGCCGGGCCGATCCTCGACGCGGTGGCGGCCGTGCTGCGCGGCAACCCCGAGATCCGGGCCGTCGCCATCGCCGGCCACGCCGCCACCGGCGAGAGCGATCCATGGGGCCTGTCGGCGCGCCGGGCGGCGGCCGTGCGCGGCGCGCTGGTCGAACGCGGCGTGACCCAGGCCCTGGAGATCCGTCCGTTCGGGGACACGCTGCCGACCGGCCGCGGCCCGACCCACGATCCTCGCGTCGAGTTCGAGATCCGCCAGGGCGGCGAGGACGCGACCCCGCCGGTCTCGCCGTCGACGCGCCTCGAGCGCAGCGTGCGGACGAGCACCACGACGGTCGAGGTCGCGGGCGCGACCCGCCACGAGCTCCGCGATCGGGTCACCGTCCCGACCGGCACCTCGACGCTGGTGTCGGTGCTGAGCCGGCGCCTCGACGGCGGCGACGTCTTCCTGTTCCGCCCCGATCCCGGCGCGCCTGGCAGCGATCTGCACCCGCTGCGCGCCGCCCGGATCGAGCTGCCGGCCGGGCTCGGCCTCGAGCCGGGCCCGGTGGCGGTCTACGCCGAGGGCGCGTTCGCCGGCGAGGGCCTGATGCAGCGCACCGCTGGCGGCGAGGTGACGTACCTGCCCTACGCCGTCGACGGCGGCACCCGGGTGCGGGTCAGCACCAACGGCGACGAGCAGCCGCAGCGCCTGGTGTCGATCGATCGCGGCGTCGCCCTCGTCGAGAACGCCGTGATCCGGCGGACCCGCTACGTGATCGAGGCCGGCGCCCGCCCGGCGGCTCGCATCTTCGTCCGCCACGTGCCGGCCAGCGGCTTCACCATGGGCGAGCTGCCGCCCGGCGCCGAGCGTGGCGATCACGCGGTGCTGGTGCCGCTGCCGCTGGCAGCCGGGCGCACCAGCACGCTGGTGATCGAAGAGCGGCAGCCGGTCGAGCGCCGCCTCGCGATCCTCGATCGCGACGGCGCCACCCTCGGCCTGTACCTCGAAGGCACCAACCTGCCGCCGGCGATGCTGGCGCGGGTGAAGGCCATCGCCGCGGCCCGCGGCGAGCTCGGCAAGATCGAGACCGAGCAGGTCTCGCTGCGCCAGCAGCTCGCCGACGCGACCGCGCGCGCCGGCGACCTCGAGCGCAGCATCGCCACCGTCGCCAAGCTGCCCGGCGCCGACGCCGCCGAGCTGCGCAAGCGCCTGCTGGCCGGGCTCACCGCCGCCACCACGCGCGCCGACGACGTCTCGCGCGCGCTCGCCACCTCCAGCGCGCGCGCCATCGAGGCGCGCATCAAGGTGCAGACCGAGATCGAGGGGCTGACGCTCGAGCAGGAGCCTTGACCGTGTCTCGACCCACCCTTGACCGTTGACTGTTGACTGACGTCGACGAATTCGACGGTGGAGTTCAGGTCGAGGTTGAGGTTCAGGTCAACGGTGGGGTCAAGGCTCGGGTCGAGGTCAAGGTCGCGTCGTTGCGATACGCTGCTCGCGTGAGTCCGCCGGTCGTAAGCTGGACGCCGAGCGAGGCGTGGCTGTTCGCCGAGATGGCGCGGCGCGCGATCGTCGTGTCGCCCGGGGGCGCGCAGGTCGAGATCATGGCGGGGACGGAGGAGCTCATGCTCGAGGTCCGCGTCGATGCGGCGCGGGCTACGATCGCGCTGGCGCCAGAGCGTGCGATGGCGGAGGGACACCGGTGGCGTCCGGGCTGGGCGCTGGAGCTGGTGCGAGCCGGTCACGCTCCGATCGTGCTGGTCGCCGGTGGGCCAGCGGCCGAGATCGCTGACGCGCGGCGGACGACCTTCACGGCCCGGCTGGCCAACCAGCGGCGGGCGCTGGTCCGCGCGCTCGATGGCGACGACGAGGTCACGCCGATCCACGACATCGCTTTCCATCGCTACACGAGGCAGTCGTCCCGGGCGCTGGCGACGGTGGCGCCCGAGCTGCCGCCGTGGGCCGCGCCCACCGAACCCGAACCGGCGCCGTGGTGGGAGATCGACCTGGGCGCCGGGATGTACGTCGCGGCGATCCACGCCCACCTCGACGCGGTGCCGGCGGGCGCGCGCATCGAGGTGGCCAGCTTCAGCTTCACCACGCCGGCCGGGACGCCGCCACCCGCGAGCACGGTTCACATCCACGAGGTGGGCAGCGAGGGACCGGTGCGGATCGATGTCGACCACCAGCGCATCGCCCGCTATCTGCGTTTCACGATGGTCGCGCCGGCCGGCACAACCGCGGTGCTCGCGGTCGCCGCCTGCGAGGTGCTGGCCGCCGAGCTGTTCGCACCGACCCTGCGGGCGACGATGCGGCGCGCCTTCGCGCTCCATCGCGATCGCCCGCTGTTCATGGCGCCGGGTGCGGGCGCGTACGAGCCGGTGAAGACCTACGGCGAGACCTGGTCACAGGCCATGGCGCTCTCCCGCGGCCTGGCGCTGCGGCTCGAAGGCGATGCGGCGGCGCGCACCGACGGCCGCATCTTCGTCGCCATCGTGACCCGCAACCGGCCCGAGTGGGTGCTGGCTGATCAGGCCGCGCTCGCCCGCGGCTACGTCGGTGCACCCATGGCGCCCGACGACGGCGACGATCGCGCTGCCCGGATCCTCGACGCCGTGCGACCGGGATGCGTGGTGTGCGAGGCGGCGGATGTTGATCGGCTGGCCGCGCTCGCGCCGGCGACGTGCCTGCTGGTCGTGTGCGACGCCACTGCCGAAGCGGCCCGCGCGTGGCCAGCGACGCCGCCGCGAGTGCGCATCGAGGAGCTGATCGCCGTCGGCGCGGACGCCCGCGACGTACCTCCGCCCGAGCCGCGGCGCGAGGACGAGGTCTACGCCGTGCTGTTCACCAGCGGCAGCACCGGCACGCCCCGGGGCGCGATGCGCAGCTACGCGACGTTCAAGGCCATGCTGGCCACCTACGGCGCTGGCCAGCCGGCGCGCCACCTGTCGTTCCAGCCGCTGTCGCACCTGAGCGAGCGCATGTTCCTGCCGTCGTTACTCGTGCACGGCGCCGCCATCGCCTTCTCGCGCGGCGGCGTTCACCTCCTCGACGAGCTGCGCAGGTTCGAACCGACGGTGCTGGGCTCGGTGCCGCGGCTCTTCGACGTCCTGTTCGCCGGCTTCCAGCGCCGCCTGCGGGCCGCGATCGCCGCCGAGCCCGACACGCCGCGCACGGTGCACGAGGAACGTGCGCTCGCCGAGTCACGGCGAGCCTTCGGTGGCCACCTGCAATCGCTGTCGGTCGGCAGCGCGCCGGTCAGCCCGGAGGTGCTCGCCTTCCTGCGCCGCTGCTTCGCCGACATCTGGGTCACCGAGGGCTACGGCTCGACCGAGGTCGGTACCATCGCCGTCGACGGCCGCATCCAGGCCCACGTCGACGTGAAGCTGGTGCCGTTGCCCGGCGTCGAGCCGCGGGCAGCCGACGGCGAGCGCGGCGAGATCTGGGTGCGCACGCCGCACGTCATCACCGGGTATCTCGGCGACGCGGCCGCCACCGCCGCGGCCATCGATCGCGACGGCTACTTCGCCACCGGCGATCTCGGCGAGCGCGCCGCCGATGGCTCGGTGCGAGTGATCGGGCGCCTGCGCAACGCGGTCAAGCTCGCCCAGGGCGAGTTCGTCGCCGCCGAGCGGGTCGAGTCGGCGCTGGCCACCGCCGAGGTGGTCGATCGCGTCTACGTCCACGCCGCCGCCGGCGCACCCGGGATCAGCGCGCTGGTGTTCACCCACGCCGAGCCCCGCGCCGGTGGTCGCGGCGCGCCCACCGAGGCAGACGTGCTCGCCGCGCTGCGCGCCCACGGCCGCCGCGCCGGGCGGTCGGCTGACGGGAAGAGGGGCTAGCCGGCTCGGGCCGACGGTTGACGGACCGCCGGAGCGGTT
>SXJR01000461.1 GCA_005779305.1 Myxococcales bacterium | reverse complement strand
TCGTCGCCGGTATGCGCGACCTGCTGGTCTGCCTTGATGCGCAGACCGGCAAGGAACGCTGGCGGTTTGACTTCGTGAAGAAGATGGAAACACCATACGAAGGCAAGAACTCGCTCGCGATCAATCCCGACGAGTGCATCGATTGCGGCGCGTGCGAGCCCGAGTGCCCGACCACCGCGATCTTCGAGGAGAGCGAGCTGCCCGCGAAGTGGGCCGTGTACAAGGAGATCAACGCGATCGTCTCGGGCGCGAAGTCCGCCGCCGACGCCGACAAGAGCGCGATGCCGGCCAACATCGCCGCCGCCATCGACGGTGCGTCGACCTGGCCCAACATCACCGAGCAGAAGAAGCCGCTCCCCGGCGCCGACGACGCCGCCAAGGAAGAGGGCAAGATCTCGGCCCTGTCACTCGACCCGCCCTGAGCGGTTCGCCTCAACCTGAGTGATTCCAGGTAGTTCCCTGGCGTCGCTCAGCTCGTGCTCTTGTGCTTCGGCAGCGCCAGCTCGGTGTGCGGCACGCTCGCGAGCTTCATGAGCATGACCTCGACCTTGCGACCGCCATCCCCCTTGGTTTGATTCGCGGTCGACTTGATCGTCGGGTCGAGCGTGCCCCGCAGGATGCCGGCCGCGGCCTCGGCGCGCGCGGTCGCGAGCTCGGCCTTCTCGCCGGCGGCGACGTGGCCATAAACGATGATCGTGATCGAGTGCTGCGCCGTGGCCAGGCCGTTGATCTCGACGGCCATCGATCGCAGCTGCGCCGCGTCGGCCACGACCACGGTGGCGCTGCCGGCGGCGAAGCCGGCCAGGGTGCCGAACAGCGTCGGCGTCGATGGCGCATTCGCGATGGGACCGGGCGGGCCGGGTGGACCCTTCGGAGGCGGCGCCTTGGGGTGGAGCGGATCATCGTCGGAGTACGTGCTCTCCGACGGCAACTTGCTCCAGGCCTTCTTCAGATCGTCCTTCGTCGCGCCACCACCGCTGTACAGTCTGATCGTCTTCACCAGCGCCGCGGTCTCCTTGGCGAGTGCGGCCTTGCCGTCGTCTTCCTTCTTGGGGCCACCACCCGGCGTGTAGCTGATGGTGAGCGCCACATTGGTCTCGGTGGGCCCCTTGGCAGCCAGCGGGCCCGTGTACTCGAGCTTGAGCCCGAACTCGGGCAGCCCGACGGCGGTCAGCTCCTCGATGTCCAGGGCGTTGAGCACGAGCGAGATCTCGGCCGGAAGCTCCTTCTCCTTGAGCGCCTGCGCCATCCTCGTGAGGATCACGCTCACGAATCCAGCGAGTACACCGCTGGCGAGCACCGCCGAGCCGTTGGTCGACAGAGTGCCCTTGACCAGGGTCTCCATCTTGCTGCCGACGGCCTCCAGCGCGGCCGCTCCGGCCGGCGTCTTCTTGAGTGCCTTCCACGACTCCTTGCCCAGCTTCTCCAGCGTGGCCTTGTCCAGCGCGTCCTTCTGGTCGGGGTCGTAACCGAGCGAGCCGGTATCAGCCGCCGACGGGTTGGCTGCCGGTGGCTTGGCTCCCGACGGCTTGGCGTCGCGGTGGATCGTGCGTTCGATGGCGCCGCCCCGGCCCGCCGCCAGCGAGACCGGAGCTCCTACCACCATCGCGTCGGCCGCGCGATCGGCCTCGAGCTCGGCGGCGTCGGTGGGCGTCGAGACCTCGAGCTTGGATTGCGGCGCCGGCGCGGCGCCGCGCTGCTGCACGGTGTGGGCGACCTCGTGGGCGATCAGGTGCTGGCCGAAGGGATCGTCGGGGCGGTACTGGCCGGCAGCGAAGCGGACGTCGTCGCCCAGGGCGAAGGCGCGAGCGCCCAGGGCGTCGGCGGCGCGGGCGGAGTCGCCGTCGCTGTGGATGCGGACGTCGCCGAGGTCGACGCCGAGCGAGCTCTCGAAGCGGCCGCGCAGTCCCGCCGGCAACCCGCTGCCACCGCCGGTGCTCAGCGCATCGATCCGAGCGGCGGCAGTCGAGGCGACACCGTTGGCATCACGCAGGAGCCCGGCGGTCGGATCCGGGCCGGTCTCGTCGGTCACCGAGGTCGTGGCGGAGCGGGGCGGCAGGGCGGCGGATCGGTTGACCCGTCCGGGCGCCGGACAGGACGGGACGTGGAAGGTGGGGACGGCGGTGCTGCGGCGGGCGACGCCGTCGCGATCGTGACTCGACATTGCTCAGGTCGAGACCGGTGGTCGAGGTCGTGAGTGTTGCCATCTCATCGAGATCACGTGACAATCAGCAAGCCCGGCGCTCGCGGTTCCCAGATTGGTCCGGCCACGTGTTCTAGGGGCATGCGTCACCAACTCCTGCTCCTCCTCGTCTCCGCCGGCGCGGTCGCGTGCACCACGATGGGCCCTACGCCCGCGACCACCGGCTTCACCGCCCGGCCCATGCCGCGCGCCGGTGTCGACGTCCAGGCCGGCCTCGTACCCGGCCACAACCTGAGCTCGTCGGTCCTCGAGTCGCCCGACGGCAACAGCATCAAGCAGCTCTCGGCCGCGCTCCAGCATGACGAGCTGATCGGCCTGCCCGGGCTGGTGCTCGGGGCCCGCGTCTTCGGCAACGAAGGTGACACGCCGCTCGAGCCGGTGATCGGTTATCGCCGCACGCTCGAGGGCGGCGTCGCGTCGCTTGGCGGCTTCTTCTATGGCACCAGGGCCAGCCACGAGGAGAACGGCGCCTCGTACTCGGCGAGACGCTTCGGCGGCGAGCTCGCCGGCGACATCCGCATCCTGAAGAACCGCTGGATCGAGCCCCACGTCTTCGGCGGCCTGAACGTCCACCACCTGAGCGCGTCGGGCACCTACTGCACCAACCCCGACCAGCAGTGGGCCGAGGACTGCGCCGAGCCGCCCGACCCGCCCAAGCCGGTGGCGACCTCATCGGTGTCAGGTACCTACCCGGCGGCCCACGTCGGTGCCGCCGTCGAGGTCATGCGCTACCGCGACTCGTGGTTCCATGGCGGCCGCCTCGCCTTCACCGCCGCCGGCGGCACCATGCCCCACGTCGAGTCGTCGTTGCAGACCGACGATGAAGCGTACTACGCGTTCGGCTTGACGTTCTCCGCCGGTTTCGGCACCGGCGAGCAGGCCGACTGACGCGAGGCCTGCGGTAGACTGCGGGCGTGTTCTTCGACGACGATTACCGGGAGCAAGCGACGCTGCGCGACGGCACTGCCGCCGTGCTGCGGCCGATCCGGCCCGCGGACAAGGAGCTCCTTCACCGCGGCTTCCTGAAGCTGTCGGCGGAGAGCCGCTACCGCCGCTTCTTCGCCGCCAAGCACGATCTGTCGCCGGCCGAGCTGCGCTACCTGACCGAGGTCGACGGCGTCCGCCACTTCGCGCTGGGCGCGGTGTCGCTGGACGGGCAGGACGGCCTGGGCGTGGCCCGCTTCATCCAGCTCGACGGCGAGCCGGGAGTGGCCGAGGCCGCGATCGCGGTCGCCGACCAGCACCAGGGCAAGGGCCTGGGCTCGCTCCTGTTCCAGCGCCTCGTCGCCGCGGCCGCCGAGCGCGGCGTGGCGCGCTTTCGCTGCGAGATGCTCGGATCCAACCAGGGCATGGCCGATCTGGTGATGTCGCTGACGCCGGAGGTGTCGACGCAGGTCTCGGCCGGCGTGGTGTCGATGGAGTTCACGCTACCGACGATCGCGCCCCAGCATCCGGCCGCCGAGCCGCCGCGCCAGAACCCGCTCTACCGCTTCTTCGGCATGGTCGCCAGCGGCGCCGTCGAGTGGACGGCGGCGTGGCAACGCATGGGCCTGCGCTTCCTCGGCGAGGATCTCGCCGCCGGCGGCCGCAGCTGGGACGGTCAGTCGGTCGACGAGTCGGAGTGAGCGATCAGCACCGAGCAAGGTGCATGTCGGATGATCGCCTCGGCCACGCTGCCGAGCACCAGCCGGCGCAGGCCGCGGTGGCCGTGGGTGCCGATCGCGACCAGATCGAAGCCCTCCGAGGCGGCGAGCTCGGTGACCACGTCGGCGGCGGCGCCGTGGACCAGGCGGAAGGTCACCGGCCGGCCGGCGGCGGCCTGCGCCGCCTCGATGCGTGCGCCCTGCTCGGCGGCGGCCTGGGTGAGCGCGCCGCGCAGCGTGCTGAGCGCGCCGCTGCGATCGCCGAGCGCCGACAACCCCCACGATCCGACGGGGTACTGCCAGGCGTTGACGACGTGGATGACGGCGTCGGGCGCGGCCACGCGCAGCGCGCTGTCGAGCGAGCTCTGGGCGGCGGTGGCGAAGTCGGTGGCGACCAGGATCTTGTGGAAGCGGCCGTCGCCGGCGGCGCCGCGCGCGACCAGCACGTTCTTGTGGGCCAGGCGCGACAGGCGCTCGGCGACGCTGCCGAGGAAGAAGCGGCGCACGCCGGTGCGGCCGTGGGTGCCGCAGACGATCAAGCCGGCGTCGAGCTCCTTGGCGAGCTCGGCGATGGTCTCCTCGGGTTCGCCCTCGCGCCGCAGGCCCGACGCGCTCACGCCGGCGGCCTTGGCGCGCTCGACCCGGACCGCCAGCTCGCGCTCCTCGTACTCGGCCAGGTCCTTCTGCAGCGACGACAGCTCGAGCGCCGCGACCTCGGCCTCGGGCGTGATCGACGACGCCTCGGCCGGCGTCTCGACGAAGCAGATGGTCAGGTGCGCGTCCTGCTGGCGGGCGACGGCGAGGGCGCGGGCCAGCGCCAGGTCCGCGGGCGCGGAGAAGTCGGTGGCGAGGACGATGTTACGCATCGGCATGACGGGCTCTGCCGCTACAATCGCACGTCTCGTGGGTGAGGATCGCGATCCCGACCGCCGCCTGAGCAAGCTGCTCAGCTACGTGCTGCGCCATCACCCCGACGCGGCCGGGGTCACGCTCGACCCGCAGGGCTGGGTGGCGATCGACGCGCTGATCGCCGGCCTTGGCGCGCGCGCCACCGTGCTCACCCGCGACGTGCTCGACCGCATCGTCGCCGGCGACAGCAAGCGCCGCTACGCCGTCAGCGACGATGGCCTGCGCATCCGCGCCAGCCAGGGCCACTCGGTCGAGGTCGAGCTCGGCTACGAGCCTGCCGAACCGCCGCCGGTGCTCTACCACGGCACTCCCGAGCGGAACCTCGACTCGATCCGCGCCACTGGCCTCGATCGCCGCGACCGCCACCACGTCCACCTCTCGGCCGCGATCGAGACCGCGCGCCAGGTCGGCGGGCGTCACGGTCGCGCGGTCGTGTTCACCGTCGACGCGGCCGCGATGCACAGCGCCGGCATAATCTTCCACGTCGCCGCAAACGGGGTCTGGCTGGTCGACAGCGTGGCTCCGATCTACCTGAGCGTGCTGTCGCCGCGGGAGTGATGGCGCCTGACCCCACCGTGTGCGGGCTGGTCACGGCAGTGATGGCTCTGGCTACCACCCGTTAACGCCAACAGGGTGAACCGACTCGGGGTCGGCAACGGTATGGCCAATGCAGTGGCGGCAGGTCAGGGAGGACTCATGTCGCGAGCACCGCTGTGCTGCCTTGCGTTAGCACTGTCCGCAGGCTGTCTTCTGGACGAAGAACCGGGACGGGTGCCGCCCGATCCCGAGCCGGTACCGGACCCTCAGCCGGATCCTGATCCGTGGCCGAACGACCGCCGCCCCGGCATCGAGGGTAGCAACTGCGCCGGCGCGACCCCGGTCATGACCGTCGACGGGGTGACGTACCCGTTCCAGAGCGTCGCCGCCTACTACTGGCAGGTGCTCGAGGGGTACTGGACCATCGCCGAGGCGGAGGAAGAGGACGCCGACGACGAGATCGTGCTGTCGTTCTGGATCCCGCCGCGCCTCGCGGGTGATGCCTTCGTGGCGTGGACGGCGAAGGCAGGCGGCATCCTGCGCGAGCAGGGCAGGCTGGCCTTCGCCCATCGCTACTACGAAGGCATCTTCGGCTTCCTGCCCACCCCGCTGGCGAGCGCGCTGGAGCTGGCCTGCACCGTCGCGCTCGACGAGGCGGCCCGTCAGATCGGCCTCGAAGTACACACCGCGCTGTCGCAGGCCGGCTCGTGCGGCACCAACGACGACGGCACGACCAAGTTCTGGCAGGTGCAGAACATCGGCCTCCTCCAGGTGAACGAGGTCTACGACGCGTACGATCTGGTCACCGCCGGCCTGGCCGCCGGCGATCGCGCCACGCAGGCGGTCACCCTGGCCCCGACCGAGCTGTGCATCCTGCCGGGTGCGGGGATCGATCTCGATCCGACGTCGCCCTACAACCCGTCCACGATCCCGTGCCGCGTCCGGTGGCGGGCCGACGCGGTGCTCGAGGCGGCGGTGTTCCTCACCGACACCTTTGCGAGCGTGTCGGGGACGCCGCTGGTGCATCGACCCTTCACCGCCGCCGGGCAGGTCGCGTTGCCCCGCGGGCTGGATCAGGTGCGGCGCATCGTGCGCGACGGACAGCTCCGTACCATGTGGGCGCTCGGGCTGCCGCGATTCCGCCTGGCGCCGCCGTCCTTCGACCCGAGCGACCCCAGAGGTCCGTTCGATGTCGTCCTGGTCGGGCAGCAGGTCGGCCCGGCGATCACGCCGAACGTCGTGCTCCTGCCCGAGGAGCAGAGCCAGGTCGCCATGATCGCCGGTGACTACGGCACCGAGTGTTGCCATCTCGACTGCACCGAGGCGACGACCACGGAGAGCACCGCGGGGGCCCCGCCGCCCGCGCCGCCCGCGCCGCCCGTGCCGCCC
>SXJR01000460.1 GCA_005779305.1 Myxococcales bacterium | reverse complement strand
TTCGGCCACGAGCGCGGCGCGTTCTCGGGCGCGGTCGCCGCCCGGCCGGGCATCTTCGAGCAGGCCCGCGGTGGCACCGTGTTCCTCGACGAGGTGGGTGAGCTGTCAGCGCAGGTCCAGGCCAAGCTCCTGCGCGTGCTCGAGACTCGCCGCGTGGTCCGGCTCGGTGACGTGCGCGAGGTCGCCGTCGACATGCGACTGGTGTCGGCGACGAACCGCGATCTCAAGGACGAGGTCAAGGCCGGCCGCTTCCGCCAGGATCTGTTCTTCCGCCTGGCCGGCGCGGCCATCTGGCTACCCCCGCTCCGCGACCGGCCGCGCGAGATCCCGATCCTGGCCCGCCGCTTCGTGGCCGAGGCCGCGGCCCAGGCCGGTCGCGAGGCTCCCGGATTGTCGCCGGCGGCGGTGCACGCCATGGCGACGTATGGCTGGCCCGGTAACGTGCGCGAGCTCAAGAACGTGTGCGAGTACCTGGTCGCGATCGCCGGCCACGTCATCGACGACGGTGATCTCGATAGCCTCCTGGGTGGCGTGGCGGTCGCCACGCCGCCGTCGCCGCCGCCGGCGATGTCGCCGCCGCGCGAGGGCGGCTTCCGCCCGCTCTCCGACGAGATCGAGGAGCTCGAGCGGCGGCGGATCGCCGAGGCGCTGCAGGCCAACGGCGGAAACCAGACCCGCGCGGCCCGCGCCATCGGCATGCCGCTGCGCACGTTCCTCACCAAGCTCAAGCGTTACGGAATCCAGGGCTGACGTCGCGGTCAGAACCTCGCCGACATGCCCGTGGTCGGCCAGGGGAAGATGCCGCCGGCGTCCTTGGCGATGACCAGACCGAGATCGAACGAGATCTTCGTGCCGGCAGCGCGGTATCCGACGTAGCCGAGACCGCTGGCGTCGTCGTCATCGGGGATCACGGTCGCGTCGACGACGGCGCGATGGCGACCGCGACCGATGGCGAGCGAGGCGCCGCCGTACGGTGACGTCTGGTCGCCGCCGGTCAGATCGACCAGGGGATGGACGTGAGCGCCGAGCATCACCGCGCACGCGTGATCGAGGCAGGCCGAAAGCGCGAGCCCCACGCCAGCGGCGACCCGGGTGGGAACGTCACGGGGGGGACCGGCGAACGAATCGAGATCGCGGAAGGCCTCGCGACGGTGGATGGAGGCGGTCAAGGCGAGCGCGAAGCGGCGCGCGCGAGCGAGCTGGAACTTGGCGCCGGCCGAGGCGACGCGGTTGGGGTTGGTGCTCTCGCTTTCGAGGACCACGGCCGCGGCGCCACCGACGGACACCTCGAGCCGGTCGGTCACGCCGACGCCGAGGGTGCCCTCGACGGCCGGGAGGAACGGGATGCGCAGCGTGAGCGCCGCCGCGCCTTCCGGAAGCGTCAGCGCCGTTGGCCCCAGGTAGGTGCGGCCGGCGGCGGCGTCGTCCTGGTTGCGCGTGGCGAGGTCGGTGACCTCGGCGGCGGGCTCGAGCGAGGGCTGGGCGGCAGAAACCGAAACCAAGGTGGCAATGATCAGGGCGACCGTCGAGGAGAAGCGAAGCATCCGTCGACGAACAGCAACGCACGTGCCGCGTGATCGCGGCGCGCGAACCCGGCGAAGTCAGGGCGGGTGGTGCCCCAGCATCATCATCGCCACCAGCGCCAGGGCCACCAGGATGCCCAGGATCAGACACAGGCGGTCGAGAGTGCGCATCTGGCCGTCAGATGACGGACCGGACCGCGCCGAAGCGTGGCAACGCGTCGCATGGCAGGGCCCGGTCCTGGTCCGACCTCGCGATGCCCGCACGGTTTGACGCTACAGTCGGGCGGTCATGGCCGGGTGCCCTTCCTGCGGTGAAGCGCTGCCCGAGCGCGCGCGCTTCTGTCCGGGATGCGGACGCGCGATCATGGCGGTGGGCAGCGGCACCTCGTTCACGGCGGTCGGGTCGTCGACGGCGGTGTCGAGCCACACGCCCACCGATCCGGCCGGGCGGCCGACGCCGTTCCTGCCGCCGCGGCTGATCGCCGCCGGCACCCAGCTCACCCGCCGCTATCGCGTCGACGGCGTGATCGGCGAGGGCGGCATGGGCGTGGTCTATCGCGGGGTCGACGTCGAGAAGGACCGCGTGGTCGCGATCAAGGCGCTGCACGGCAGCCTGATGGGCGACACCGAGATCCGCCGCCGCTTCGCCCGCGAGGCCCAGCTCATGCTGGGCTGGAACCACCGCCACGTGGCGCGCGTCCACGACATCCTCGAACACGAGGACCTGCTCGCCTTTGTCATGGAGTACGTCGAGGGCCCGACCCTCGAGGATTACGTCGAGCGCTGGGGCGGCAAGCTGCCCTACGACGACGTGCGCCTGGTCTTCCGCGGCGTGCTCGCGGCCATGGCCGAGGCCCACGAGATGGGCATCGTCCACCGCGATCTCAAGCCCCAGAACATCCTGCTCCGCCTCGACGACAGCGGGCCCCACGCCAAGATCGTCGACTTCGGCATCGCCAAGATCCTCGAGGGCACGACCTACACGGTGACCGGTGCGCTGCTCGGCACCTGCCGCTACATGTCGCCCGAGCAGGCCCAGGCCCCGCAGGACGTCGATCACCGCAGCGACATCTACTCGCTGGGGGTCTCGCTGTACCGCGCGGTCACCGGCCGCTGCCCGTTCGAGGGCAACAACCACTTCGCGCTCATGATGGCGCACGTCAGCCAGCCGCCCGAGCCGCCGTCGCACTACCGGCCCCACCTGCCGCCGGCGCTCCAGCACGTGATGCTGCATGCGCTGGCCAAGGATCGCCGCGACCGGCCGCAGAGCTGCGCCGCGTTCGCCGAGGCGCTCGAGGCCGCGCTGGTCGACGTCACCCCGGCGCGCACCGAGACCGAGGCCGAGGCGCCGCGGGTGATCGTCGAGGACGACGGCAACGAGATGCGGCTGGTGCCCGGCGGCGCCTTCCAGATGGGCCCCAACCGCCGCACCGTGCTGCTCGATCGCTGCTACGTCGCGCGCTCCGCGGTGACCAACCGCCAGTTTGTCGAGTTCGTCGGGGCCACCGGCTACCGGCCGACCGACGCCGAGGCCGGTCGCTTCCTCCACCACCTACGCAACCTGCGGGTGCCGCCCGAGCTCGCCGACCACCCGGTCGTGTTCGTGTCGTGGCTGGATGCGCGCGCCTACTGCCGCTGGGCGGCGCGGCGCCTGCCCAGCGAGGCCGAGTGGGAGAAGGCGGCGCGCGGCACCGACGGCAGCAAGTACCCGTGGGGCCGCGACGAGCCCACCGACGAGCACGCCAGCTTCGGCCAGACCCGGGGCGGCGGCACCACGCCGGTCGACGCCTATCCGCGCGGCGCCTCGCCATACGGCATGCTGGGCATGGCCGGCAACGTCTTCGAGTGGTGCGAGGACGTCGACGACGTCGGCTTCTACCTGCACGGCCCCGAGCGCAATCCCCGCAACACCATCCAGCCCGGCAACGCGCCGTGCGTGATCCGCGGCGGCGCCTGGATGTACGACGCGCGATCGTTGCGCACCTACGCGCGCTCGAGCTTCCCGCCCACGTACCGGCTCGAGAGCGTCGGCTTTCGCGTCGCGTTGTGATCACATCGCGGCGAGGAACGCCGACATCGCCGTGGCCGCCGCCGCGTCGCAGGCCGGCGCCGGCACCCGCAGCCCGGCGTCGCCCGGCTCATTGACTTCCAGGCGCGCCGCGGCTTCGCACACCCCGGCCAGCTGGGTGACGCCGTCGTTCCAGTGCAGCTGGTAGACGCGGCGTAGCTCGCCGTCGAGCGTGCGGGTGGCGTCGATGACGATCACCGTGCGTCCCACCAGGGTCGGTGCGCTCAGGGCGAGGCGATCGCCGGCGCCCTCGACCGGCGCCCACAAGGCCGCCAGCTCGGCGCGACGAGCCTCCCAGGCCGGCAGCGCCATCGCGGTGCATCCCAGACAGTCACTGGCGGTGATGGTGACGCGGGCGCCGCCGGGCGCGGCCACGATCGCGGCCAGCTCGGAGTCGCCGCGGCGAACCACGGTCACCACGTGGTCGGGCACGGTCACGGCAGCCAGCTCGCCGACCAGCGCGGCGTCGAGCGGCCGCGGTGTCCGGCCGCTGTTCACGGCCGGGTCGCGGGGACGCGCGCTCCCGGCGTGATCGCCGCGACTGGTCGGGCCGGCATCGGGGGCGCGGCCTGAACAGGCGGCGCCGAGAAACACGATGACAGCGGTGAAGCGGCGCACGACGTCCCTTCACTGTAACCGGCCATGCATCCCTCTGGTAAGGTGCCGGCCGCCATGACCAAACCCATCCGCAAGGTCGCCGTCCTCGGCTCTGGTGTCATGGGCGGCGGGATCGCCGCTCACCTCGCCAACGCCGGTGTCCCCGTGTTGCTGCTCGATCTCAAGGACTACGCGGCCTCGGCCCTCGACAAGCTCAAGAAATCGAGGCCGGCGGCGTTCACCCACGTACGCAACGCGGTGCTGATCCAGACCGGCAACCTCCAGGACGATCTGGCCAAGGTCGCCGATTGCGACCTCATCGTCGAGGCCATCATCGAGAAGCTCGAGATCAAGCGCGACCTGTTCGCCAAGCTCGACGCGCTCCTCACTGGCGACACCATCATCGCCTCCAACACCTCGGGGCTGCGCATCGCCGACATGATCGTCGGCCGCAGCGAGCGCTTCCGCCAGCACTTCCTCATCACCCACTTCTTCAACCCGCCGCGCTACATGAAGCTGCTCGAGCTGGTGGCCGGCGTCGACACCGCGCCGGCGGCGAAGGAGCGGATCGAGGCGTGGGGCAAGAACCAGATGGGCAAGGGCATCGTCTGGGCCAACGACACCCCCAACTTCGTCGCCAACCGCATCGGCACCCACTCGATGATGGCGGCCATCCACCTGATGATCGAGAAGGGCCTGGCGCCCGAGGATCTCGACGCGCTCACCGGCGTGCCCATGGGTCACCCCAAGAGCGCCAGCTTCCGCACCGGCGACATGGTCGGGCTCGACACCCTGGTCCACGTCGTGGACAACTGCCACGCCAGCCTCACCGCCGACGAGGATCGCGAAGTCTTCACGGTCCCGCCCTACATCCGCGAGATGATCAAGAAGGGCCAGCTCGGCGACAAGACCAAGGGCGGCTTCTACAAGAAGGTCGGCAACGACATCCACACCCTGGATCCGAAGACCGGCGAGTACCGGGCCAAGGCCGGCGACGAGACCATCGCCAAGGCCTGCAAGAAGCTCGGCAAGATCGAGGACGTGGCGGCGCGGGTGAAGGCGCTGGTCGCCAGCGAGGGCCTGATCGGCGAGTTCGCGTGGAAGGCGCTGTCGAAGAGCCTGGCCTACGCGGCCCGCCGCATCGGCGAGATCACCGACGATCCCAAGGCGATCGATGACGGCATGAAGTGGGGCTACAACTGGGAGCTCGGCCCGTTCGAGACCTGGGACGCGCTCGGCTTCGCCGACACCACCGCCCGCATGAAGGCCGACGGCATCGCGCTGCCGGCCTGGGTCGACCAGGCCGTGGCGGCGGGCGCCAGGAGCATCTACGACGGCGACCGGGTGTGGTCGCCAGCCGTCGGCGACTACGTGCGCCGCGCCGCCGATCCGCGCGAGGTCACGCTGCCGGTGATGCGCAAGGGCGGGGCGCCGGTGCTCAAGAACGCAGGCGCCCAGGCCTGGGACCTCGGCGACGGCGTGCTCGGGCTGACCTTCACGTCGGCCCACAACAGCATCGACGCCGACGTGATCAAGATGATCCACGAGGCCGTCGACAAGGCCGAGGCCGAGTTCCGCGGCCTGCTCGTCTACAACACCGGCGAGCACTTCTGCGTCGGCGCCAACCTGTTCGCCGTGCTAATGGCGGCGGGCCAGAAGCAGTGGGACGGGCTGCGCGAGATGATCCGCGGCTACCAGTACGCCACCCAGCGCATGAAGTACTCGACGATCCCGGTGGTGGCGGCGCCGTTCAGCGGCACCATGGGCGGTGGCCTCGAGCTCTGCCTGGGCAGCGACGCCGTCCAGGCGGCGTCGGAGACCTACGCCGGCCTGGTCGAGGTCGGCGTCGGCCTCATCCCCGGCGGCGCCGGCACGCTCAACATGCTGTGGCGCGCGCTCGAGGGCGTGCCCGAGGGTGTCGACGTCGACACCTACGCCTTCGTGACCCAGGTGTTCAAGAACATCGCCCTGGCCAAGGTGGCGCTCTCGGCCGAGGAGGCCAAGGCGTGCGGGTTCTTCCGCGCCACCGACGGCGTCTCGTTCGATCGCTCGCGCCAGCTCTGGGAGGCCAAGCAGCGTCTCCTGGGGATGGCGGCGTCGGGCTACCACCCGCCCTCGCCCCGCGCCTACAAGCTGCCCGGTGAGAGCGGCATCGCCACCTTGAAGATGATGGTCAACACGCTGCAGGCGGGCGGCTACGCCAGCGAGCACGACGTGAAGATCGCCATGAAGCTGGCCGAGGTGCTGTGCGGCGGCGCCGCCGGCGGCGTCGCGCCGGTCGGCGAGGACCGCATCCTCGAGCTGGAGCGGGAGGCGTTCCTGTCGCTGTGCGGCGAGCCGCTCAGCCAGGCTCGCATGCAGTTCTTCCTCCAGAACAACAAGCCGCTGCGCAACTGACCCACCCACGGAGAATGACCATGAACGAGATCGTCATTGCAGAAGCCGTTCGCTCCGCCGTGGGCCGCGGTCACAAGGGTTCCCTCTCCACCAAGCGTCCCGACGAGCTGGCCGCCGACGTGCTGCGCGGCCTCCTGGCCCGCCTGCCCCAGGCCCGCGGCCACATCGACGACGTGGTGCTCGGCTGCGCCATGCCCGAGGGCGAGCAGGGCCTCAACGTGGCCCGCCTGATCGCGCTGTCGGCCGACCTTGGCATCGAGGTCCCGGCCCAGACCATCAATCGCTTCTGCTCGAGCGGCCTGCAAGCCATCGCCACCGCGGCCGGCCAGATCGCCATCGGCTCGTGCGACGCGGTGATCGCCGGCGGCGTCGAGTCGATGACCTACGTGCCGATGACCGGCTTCCACCTGTCGGCGTCACCCGAGCTGATGTCGCACATGCCGACGGCCAACACGCCGATGGGTATCACCGCCGAGAACGTGGCCAAGAAGTTCGGCATCTCGCGCCAGCAGCAGGACGAGCTGGCGTTCAAGAGCCAGCAGAAGGCCAAGGCCGCTCTCGAGAAGGGCGTGTTCAAGGACGAGATCGTGCCGGTGCGCGCGGTGTCGTTCGACGCCACCGGCGCCCGCGTCTACAAGGACTTCCTCGTCGACGAGCTGCCCCGCCCCGAGACCACGCTCGAGGGCCTGGCCAAGCTGCCACCGGCGTTCGCGCAGGGCGGGAGCGTCACCGCCGGCAACTCGTCGCCGATCTCCGACGGCGCCGCCGCCTGTCTGGTGACCAGCGTGGCCAAGGCCAAGGAGCTGGGCGTGAAGCCGCTGGGCTGGTTCCGCAGCTTCGTCACCGTCGGCGTCGATCCGGCGATCATGGGCATCGGGCCGCTGCCGGCGGTGCAGAAGCTGCTCGCCAAGAACGGGCTCACCGTCGCCGACATCGATCTCTTCGAGATGAACGAGGCCT
>SXJR01000459.1 GCA_005779305.1 Myxococcales bacterium | reverse complement strand
TGTGAGCCCGGACCAGCGCGAAGTCGGCGGGCAGCGCGCGCTCCATGATGTAGCGGCGGCCGTCGATCTCGCGCACCTCCTTGCCCTGCTCGACCACGGTGCCCACGCCGGTGGGCGTGAAGAAGGCGGGGATGCCGGCGCGGGCGGCGCGCATGCGATCTACCAGCGTGCCCTGCGGGTTGACCTCGACGTCGATGGTGCCGGCGGCCATGCGCGAGTGCAGATCCTCGTTGGTGCCGAGGTAACTGCACACCACCTTCTTGACGATGCCGGCGCGCAGCCAGGTGGCCAGGCCCTTGCCCATGGCGCCGGCGTTGTTGGAGACAAGGGTGAGGTTCGACACGCCGCGGGCGACCACGCCGGCGATCAGCGCCTCGGCGTTGCCGCACAGGCCGAAGCCGCCGACCATGACGGTCATGCCGCTCTCGAGGCCGTCGAGGGCGGCAGCGACCGAGTCGCGCACCTTGTGATGATGTGAATGACGCTGGGCGGTCGTGACCACGATCAGGTTCCTCCGAAGGCAGCGGCGGCGGCGTCGCCGAAGCTGCGGATGCCGGCGATCAGCTCCAGCTCGGTGATGCACAGCGGCGGCGCGAAGATCGCGGTGCCGCGCTTGCCGTCGACGTGGAGCGAGAGCTTGCGCGCGGCCAGCTCCTGGCCGAGCTTGGTCCAGGCCGCCGCCGGCGCGCCCTCGACCTCGAGCGCGGCGAGCAGGCCCAGGCCACGTACGAACGTCCGCATCCCGGACACCGGCTCGAGCCGGCGCGCGACCAGGTGGAGCTCGTCGTAGAGCACGGGCCCGAGCCGGGCGGCGTTGTCGTACATGCCCTCGTCCTCGTAGACCTGGAGGGTCTCGAGGGCAGCGGCGCAGCCGGTGGGATGGCCGTAGTAGGTGAGGCCGCAGGCCAGCATCTGGTCGTCGAAGTGCTTGGCCACGCGCTCGTGCACGATGACCGCGCCGATGGGCTGGTAGCCCGAGGCCAGGCCCTTGGCGCAGGGGATGATGTCGGGGGTCGCGCCCCAGTGCTGGAAGCCGAAGGCGCGGCCGGTGCGGCCGAAGCCGGTGAGGACCTCGTCGGCGATGAGCAGGGCGCCGTCGGCGTCGCAGGCAGCGCGCACGATCGGCCAGTACTCGGCGGGCGGCACCAGCACGCCGTTGGCGCCCGGCACCGGCTCGAGGATCACGCCGGCGAAGCCGCCGCCCTCGAGCTTCATGACCTCGCCCATGTGGGTCGCGCACTCGCGCTTGCACGACGAGAGCTCCTTCCCGAACGGGCAGCGATCGCAGTAGCAGTCGGGCACGTGGACCACGCCCGGGATGCCGGGCTCGAACGGCGGCCGCCGCCAGTCGCCGGTCAGGGTGAGCGCACCCATCGACGCGCCGTGGTAGCTGCGGTAGCGCGACATCATCTTCATGCGCCGGGTGACCTGGCGCGCGATCTTCATCGCGTTCTCGTTGGCCTCGGCGCCCGACAGGCAGAAGAAGACCTTGGAGAAGCCCGGGCCGGCCAGCGCGAGCAGCTTCTCGGCCAGCGCGACCTTGGCCGGGAACACCGTCGACGGCGAGGCCAGGCACAGGCTGTCGGCCTGGCGCTTGACCGCGTCGATGATGCGGCGGTTGCCGTGGCCGGCGTTGACCTGGTAGCTGAGCGCGCCCAGATCGAGCCAGCGGCCGCCGTCGGCGGTGGTGAACCAGGCGCCCTGCCCGCCGGTCAGCTCGATCGGACGCGCCGACTTCTGCGCGGTCCAGGTGAAGAAGAAGGGGTACTCGGTGTCACTCATGATTGAGCATCGACGGGCGTGCGGAACGTGCCATGACCGCGGTCCGGCGTCCATTGGAGGTAGTATGTCGGCGTGGCGACCGGGGACGAAGGCGACGCCGAGACCCTGCCGCCGACGCCTTCGTCGACGCCCTCGTCGACGCAGGCGGCGTCGAAGGCGTCGCCCGGAAGGCCGCCGCCCCGGGGCGGCGACGACGCCCTCTTGCGTAGCGGCGACACGGTCGCGCGCTACCGCATCGAGGGTCTGCTCGGCCGCGGCGGCATGGGCGTGGTCTATCGGGCCCGCGATCCCGATCTCGATCGGGTCCTGGCCATCAAGCTGGTGCGTTCGCGCCACCGCGGCGGCGACCGCATGCTGCGCGAGGCCCAGGCCATGGCCCGGCTCGATCATCCCAACGTGGCGCCGGTGTTCGACGTCGGCATGCGCGGCGAGCAGGTGTTCCTGGTCATGCCGTTCCTGGCCGGCGGCACCCTCGGTGACTGGTGCCGCAAGCGCGCCCGGCCGTGGCGCGACGTGGTGGTGCGCTACCTCGCCGCCGGACGCGGCCTCGAGGCCGCCCACAAGGACGGCATCGTCCACCGCGACTTCAAGCCCGAGAACGTGATGATCGGCAAGAAGGGCGAGGTCCAGGTCGTCGACTTCGGTCTGGCCCGCGCCGACGCCGACAGCGCCGACGACGACGTCGCACCCCACGGCGGCCAGCTCGCGGTGCAGCTCACCCGCGCCGGCGATCTGCTGGGCACGCCGGCCTACATGGCGCCCGAGCAGCTCGACGGCAAGGTGGTCGACGCCCGCGCCGACCAGTTCAGCTTCTGCGTGTCGCTGCACGAGGGCCTGTACGGGGTGCGGCCGTTCGAGATGCCGGCGGGCGGCGGGCTCGCCGCCCTGCGCGACTCGCTGCGCACGCCGGTGCGTCCGCCGGCGCCGGGCCGCGCCGTGCCGCGCTGGTTGCGCGACGCCCTGGTGCGCGGGCTCCGCCTCGATCCCGGCGAGCGCTGGCCGTCGATGACGGCGCTGCTCGCCGAGCTCGAGCGCGGCCTGCGGCGGCGGATGCCGGCCCTCGCCGGACGAACCGGCGTGGTGATCGGCGCCGGGGTCGCCATCGCCGCCCTGGCCGGTGGCGCGATCTGGTTCGTGTCGTCGCGCGACCGCGGGCGATCGGGAGCCGCGGCACCGCGATCGGGCACAGGATCGCCCGACGTCGCGACCGACACCGGCGCCCCGTTCACGCCGCGCCAGCTCACCTTCCGCGGCGACCTCGGTCTGTCCGCGCTCTCGCCCGACGGCACGCAGGTGGCGGCGATCGCCGGTGACGACCTCGTCCTGGTGTCGACCGCGGTCGACGGCGCCCTGCGGACGCTCCTGCCTGCGGCCGGCGAGGTGGTCACGCTCTCGTGGTCGGCCGATGGACGCCGGCTCCTCCTCACCTCGACCGTCGACGTCGAGCGATCGCTCCTCCGCATCGTCGACGTCGCCACCGGTGCGGTCGAACGGCTCGAGCGTGCGGCGTGGCGCGAGGCGACGTTCTCGGGACCGCGCGAGGTCGCGAGCATCACCGGCACGGCCAGGACCGTGCGCATCACGCCCCTCGACGAGGACGTGCCCTCGACCCGCTGCCCCGTGCCCGGCGAGTACGAGTTCCTGCGCGACATCACCGCCGCCGGTGGCGCGCTGTTCGTCGGCCTCCTCCACCGCGACCAGACCATGTCGCTGGTCCGCACCGATCGCAGCTGCACGGCGCCCAGGCTCGTGCTCGATCACGTGCCCGATCGCGGCGTGGTGGTCGACGCCGATGGTTCGCACGCCGGTCAGCTGGTCGGGACCAACCGCGGTCGCGTGCTCGAGCGCCATCCGATCGAGGGCGGCGCGACGGTGCGATCGCGAATCGTGCCGTCCGACGTCAACGAGATCGTGGGCCGCATGCCCGATGACCGGTTGCTCGGGCTCACCTCACGGAGCGCCTGGCGCCTCGAGCGCCTCGGCACATCCACGCCGATGGCGGTCGGCTCGTCCGACACCCAGCTGCGGCTCTCTCCCGATCGGACCCAGGTCGCGCTGGTCGACAGTCGGGGCGACGAGGACCGGGCGTTGCGGGTGGTCCCACTCGCGAGCCTGGAGGCGCGGCCGGCTCCTCTCGCGACCGGCGTGGTCGGGGCCTCGTGGTCACCCGACGGTGCACGGCTAGCGGTCGCGCTCGCCAGGGGCGAACACGTCGAGCTGGTGGTGATCGAGCTCGCGACCGCGACCCGCACCGCGTTGCCGGTCACCGACGCCTCGCAGTACTCGGATCCGACCTGGCTCGACAACCAGCGGGTCGCGTACCTCCGCGCTGACCACACCACGTTCGCCTGGATCGATCGCGAGAGTCGGCAGGTCGGGATCACGTTCGATCCCAGCCTGGGCTGGACCTTCGGCCTCGCGGTCAGCCCGGCCGACGGCACCCTGGCCGTGCACTGGGAGCAGCAAACCCGCAACGGCGTCTTCCTGGTGCCGCCCGGCGGTCAGCCAACCCTGGTCGCGCCGGGTGGGGTCGCGATCAACCTGGCCTGGGCTCCCGACGGCCAGGCCCTGTGGATCTACGATGCCAAGCGCGGCGTCGTCGATCGCCACGATCGGACCACCGGCAAGACCGAGCGCGTCCACCAGGTCGCGCTCGACCGCCACACCTTCCTCGGCGAGCTGACCCCGCTCGCCGACGGCGGCGCCTTGATGCAGATCACCAGCAGCACCCAGGACCTCGTCGTCCTCGAGTAGCCCCGGTCGATCGGTCAACCGACGCGGAAGCGTTCGGCGGCGACGTTGGTGACGAAGCCGGCCTGGGCCCAGACCTCGCCGCTGTCGAGGTTCATGGCGACCGCGCCGCAGGTGGCGGTGCCGTGCGGGTTCTCGGGCGTCGACATGTTGGTGTTGATGCTCTTCGGCCAGCCGTCCTGCGAGCCCATCCGGGTCCAGACGTCGTCGAGATCGCGGATGGGCGCGGCGCCCAGGCTGGCCTCGAGCCAGCGCAGGCGCTCGCGGGTGGTGCTGGCCGGCGAGATCGACGACACCGCGGCGACGTCGGCGTCGAGGCAGTGATTGGTGTGGCAGTACGACGAGCGCGACGGGTTGGCGCCCGACGACGACGACGCGTAGATGACCTTGCGCAGGACGCCCGAGGTCTCGATCGCGAAGGCGTCGCGGCGATCGGCGACCATGTAGTGGTGGCCCGACCCGATCGGGCTGCCCACGACCACGTCGCGCGCGGCGGCGGCGCTGGGCTGGTGCAGCGCGCGCCGCACCATCGCCGGCCACACCACGCCGAGCGTGGCGTCGTTCGAGTACAGGTTGTTGATGCCGATGCCGACCCGGGCCGTGCTCAGGCCGGTGAGCCCCAGGCAGCCGGTGAGCGTGAACACCCAGGTCTCGGGGCCGTCGGCGCTGGCCGGGACGTGCAACATCATCACGTACGGGATCGCGGTCGCGTGCATGTCCCACGTCTGGGCCAGGATCCGCCCGGACGGCGTCTCGGCCCAGATCACGCTGCAGCCGCCGTCGCTGTCGACGGCCTGCTCCGGCGCCGGACGCCAGCTCGTGGGATCCGGCGACAGGTCGCGCAGGTCGGTGTAGTGGTTGGCGACGACGACCTCGGCCGGCGTCACCGCCGCGCCCTCGGCGATGCCGCACAGCTCCTCGTACAAGCCGGCGTGATAGCGGGCCAGGACCGGCAGGTGGGCCTCGGCCGCGGCCAGCACGCTGGTGCGATCGGGGAAGCCGCCGACCCGCGTGCACAGGTACGTCCGGATCGCGGACAGCGCCTTGACCTCGCCGCGGAAGCTCTCGCCGTGGATCTGGCCCCAGCGCCGCGGCGTGGCTCCCGCCGGCAGCTCGAGGATCCGCATCACCTGAGCTCCGCCAGCGCCGCGCCCAGGCGCTCGCCGACGGCGACGGCCTGATCGAGCGCGGGCACCACGCCCAGGCGACCGCCCGGGAAGCGGCGCAGCAAGACGCCGCGATCGCGGCAAAACGCGAACACCGCGTCGGCACGCTCGCCGGCGTCGATGACCCGGTAGAGGCCGAGGCCGGCGGCCGGCAAGGTCGCCGCCAGCGGCGTCAGCGCCGCGTCGAGGGCAGCGGCCCCGGCGGCGACGTCGACATGACGGGCGGCGCGGAGCTGGTGGTGGTTGCGCACCAGCGACAGCTCGTCGCCGTCCCAGGTCGAGACCAGCGCCAGCGGCGTGGCCACGAACCAGCGCGACGCCACGTGCAGGTAGCCGGTCTGGGCCCCACCCCACCACGCGAGCACGTCGGGCCGCAGCCCCGACGCGCCCGACGCGAAGGTGCCCAGGCCCGAGCGGTAGGCGCTCGTGGTGTTCTCGACGGCGATCATGGGTAGATCGAGCTCGTCGCGCAGCGCCGCCAGCGCGGCCATGAAGTCGCGGGGCAAGACCCGCCCGGTGCGCTCCTGGCACAGCTCGTAGAAGAAGCCGTACACGTGCTGGGCGCCGCCGGCTGCGGTCACCGCCTCGCGTAACGCGGCGATCGACGCTGCCATGCCGGCCTCGGCCGGGTGCGGGATGCGCGGCCACGCGAAGTGTGGCGGCCCGCCGCGGTGCACCGCCGGATCCGACAGCGAGCGACACGACGCCGCGGTGTGACCGTAGTAGCCGCCGGCCAGGCCGATGGCGACCCGCGCCTGCTTGCGGCTGCCCTTGAGCAGGCGCAGCGTCTTGTCGACGGTCTCGTCGCGCGACGAGGTGAGGTAGATGTGGGGCAGCTCGGGCGCCAGCGCGCCCACCCACTCGATCGCCCGCACCATGCCGGGCGTGACGTAGTTCATGAGCGTGATCTTGTTGACCGCGGGACCGTAGAGCAGGCCCGACGCCTCGGCAGCGCGCAGGCTCTCGGGCGCCGTCGCCAGGACGCGAGTGAGCCCGGTCGCGGCGTCGAGTCCGCCAGGCACGGCGGCGCCGGCCGCCCAGCGGGTGCGGCCGCTGGCCACCACCTCGGCGCGCCGCACCGGATCGGGCGCGATGCCGCCGAGCGGGATGCGGTAGTACAGCGCCTGGCCCTCGGGATCCTCGTACTGGCCGGTGAGGATCGACACCACGTGGGCGCCGAAGACGCGGTTGAGGTGCGTCATCTGGGCGGTGCGGCCGATGCGGTTGCGGCCGGTGACGTGGCGGTAACGCGGCTGGCCGTCGTCGGTGCGGCGGGTCTGCGCGTCGCGGAGCTGGAGCTCCTTCAAGCGCCGGCCGATGCCCGTGCCCTGGAAGCCCGGCGCCACCGTGACCGACACCGAGTACATCGTGTTGCGATGGCCGAGCAGCGGATCGCCGTCGCAGCCCTCGACGTCCTTGCTGACCTCGAGCGGCGCGCCGATGGCGAAGCCGATGAGCGCGGTGGTGCCGTCACCCTGTTTCTCGGCGATCACCACCGAGCCCTCGGGATCTTCGAGGGCGATCCGGATCTCCGCCGGGGGCGTGCGCCGGGCCGGCTCGTAGACCTGGTACTCGATGTCGAGGATCGCCGGCAGGAGCGCCATGGCCTCGGTGTGCGCCACGGTCCGGAACGAGACGCCGTCGGGGATGATCGGTGCCTTGACCGGCGGTGGCTCGAGGATGTCCTCCCACTCCGGCGGCTTCTGTCCGGGGTGGGCGTCGATCCACGACAGCGAGCGGCGGACCGCGTCGAACAGCATGTCGATCTCGCGCACGCTGTAGGTCTCGGACAGGCGGTAACGCGCGGTCCGGGTGCCGGCGGCGAACACGATCGCGCCGCGCCAGAAGCGCTGGCCGATGAAGGCGTCGAGGATGGCCGGGGTCGGCAGATCGAAGGCGAAGGCGTAGCCGCAGGCGCGCGGGAACGTGACCAGGTGCGGGAACGCCCGGGCCACCGCCTCGAGGCGCGGCGCCACCAGCTTCTCGATGCGGCTGGCGGCGTGGCTGGTCGACATCATCTCGGCGTGGATGCGGCCGCGCACCAGCGACGCGTTGTGCGCGCTCGACGGCTCGGGATCCTCGAAGCGCGACATCACCACGCCGACCTGGGCCCGCTTGGCGAAGGTCACCAGGTCGGGATAGTCGGGCTGACCGCGATGGGTGAGCAGGCGAAAGCGCGAGTGCCAGGCGAAGCCGCCGCCCAGGCCGAAGCCGGTCTGGACCTCGTCCATGACCAGGAGCGTGTCGTGGCGGCGGGTGAGCAGGCGCAGGGCCCGGAAGAAGCGCTCGGTGCCGTAGCGATCGCCGCCCTCCGACTGCATCGGCTCGACGATCACGCACATGTACTGGCCGGTGGCGAGCTCGTCGTGGACGCGGCGCAGGCTGGCGACCTCGGCGGCGAGCAGCGCATCGTTCTTGGCGTCGCCATAGCGCTCGACCAGATCGTCCATGTCGCCAGCGGCACAGGCGGCGTAGAAGCCGCCGGGCGCGGCCGGCTCGTCGCCGGGCGTGTTCCACACCGGGAACGGCGCGAACGTCGCCTCGTAGCCGGGCAGCTCGTAGGGCGCGCGCTTGGATGGGCTGTGGGTGGCGTGCAGCGCCAGCAAGAGGCGGCCGTGGAAGCTGCCCTCGAAGGCGAGGATCCGGGTGGCGTCCTTGCGCGAGGCGTTGAGGCGACACAAGGCCAGCGCCTTCTCGTTGGCCTCGGCGCCCGACGCGGTGAACATCACGTGGGGCAGCCCGGGCACCAGGTGGCGCAGGGTCGCCGCGTACTCGGCGGCGGCCCAGGTCTCGCCCACCGCGGTGTCCTCGTTGCCGGTGAGGGTGTCGCCGAACGCGCCCTCGACCAGGCCGCGCACCACCGGATCCTCCGCGAAACCGCCGCACACCGTCGCGGTCTGGCTCATGCCGTCGAGGATCGACAGCGGCTCGGCGTCGACCGAGACAAACCATGGCCCGGCCGAGCGCAGATGATCGAACACCGCCGGCTTCTTCTCGCGCACCACGCGATCGCCGGCGTAGAGCCGGATGAGCCACGAGTCGCTGGTCGGCATCTGTCCGCCCTTCGGACGGCGCAGGCCCATGGGCCGGGCGTCCTCGACCAGCGAGCGCGCGGCCTCGGTGGCGTCCTCGGCGGCGTGCTGGCGCTCGAGCCGGTCGAGATCCCACGCCGGCAGGTGATCGGCCAGCATCGGATGGGTGGCGATGGTGCCGATCACGTTGTCCTGCACCGCGACCGGGACCACCACGTTGCGGTGGGCCATCGAGCCGGCCGGACGGTAGTTGCCGCTCTTGCCGGCGCCGCCGAACGGCAGGCGCGGGCTGGCCAGGTTGGTCGAGCGGTTGCGATTCAGGATGCCGCTGGTGGTCTCGCGGTAGAAGCGCTCGAAGCGCTCGCTCGAGCCGGTGAAGACCGCGTTGGCGAAGCCGTAGGGGCTGGCGTTGACCACCGCGATGGCCTCGTCGTCGCTGTCGACGACCTCGACGCCGAGATCGGGCCCGAACAGCTCGACGTCGGTGTAGCCGGGCACGTCGTGACGACCGTCGGGCAGCCGGTGCAGGGACGCGGTGCGGTAGTAGCCGCCGGGGAGGCGTTCCCCGGCGACGATGGGCTCGGCGCCACCCGTGCGCCCGGCCTCGAGGGCGGCCTCGAAGCGATCGCGGCCGGCGGCGGTGGCGATGGGACCGGCGAAGCTGCCGGCGTCGTCGGGGTGACCGAAGCGCAGCCTGGGGGCGGCGACGCGCAAGGCATCGATGAGTGCGCCCGAGAGCTTGCGATGTACGAGGACGCGATCGGTGGCGGTGCAGCGCTGGCCGGCCGACAGGTAACCGCCGACCAGGATCTCGTGCGCGGCCTGGCGCACGCTGGCGTCGTCGAGGACGACGACGGTGTTCTTGCCGCCCATCTCGAGCGCGACCAGGAGCTCGGGCCGATCGAGCGCGGCCTCCTGGATGCGGCGGCCGACGGTGTAGCTGCCGGTGAAACACAGGCCGTGCACCGCCGGATCGGCGACCAGGGCGGCGCCGACAGCGCCGGTGCCCTGGACCAGGTTGAAGACGCCGGCGGGCAGCCCCGACGCCAGCGCGGTCTCCGCGTAGCGCTGGCCGACCAGCGGGGTGATGTCTGACGGCTTCACCACCACGGTGTTGCCGGCCAGGAGCGCCGGCACCACGTGGGCGTGGCACAGGTGCACCGGGTAGTTGTAGGGACCGATCACGGCGACCACGCCGAGCGGGTGGTAGCGGAGCTGCTCGTGCGGCGAACCAGCGATGGCGCCCTCGCGCAGATCGGCGGCGAGGAGCGCGCGGGCCACGTCGAAGCGAGCCAGGACGGTCGCGACCTCCTGCTGGGCCTCGCTGCGCAGCTTGCCGGTCTCGAGCACGATCGCTTCGGCGAGATCGGCGGCGCGGGCGGCGATGGCGTCCTTCCATCTGCCAAGCGCGGTGGCGCGCTCGGCGAGGGTCAGGCGAGCCCAGGCCCGCTGGGCCGTGGTGGCGGCCGCGGTGGCGTCGGCGACGGCCTCGACCCGGGCACCGGTCTCGAACACGACGGCGCCGTCGGCGGCCGGGTTCTTCGACACCAGGGCGCCGCCGCTCGGCGCCACGAACACACCACCGATGAAGTTACCGAGAGCCTGCACCGACGTGACGTACCGTCCCCGGGGGCGGGGGTCAAGGTGAGGGGGCTTCGGGATCCCCATCGCTACCCGAAACCCTCAATATCTGCAGCTGGTTGCATAACGTGTCAGCCACCGCGCCGCCGTTTCACCAGCGCGCGATCTACTCTCCGGTGCGCGGTGGTATAGACCCTCGCACCCCGGATGCCCGCGCTCGTGTTCATCGCCGGCCCCAACGCGGGTCGCCGCTACAAGCTGGCGGATGGCGAGTACATCATCGGACGCCGCTCCGACTGCCAGATCTTCGTGCCCGACATGCGGGTGTCGCGGCAGCACGCCCGCATCCGCCCCGACGGTCTGCGCTGGGCGCTCGAGGATCTGGGCTCGAACAACGGGACGTTCGTCAACGGCCAGCGCCTGAGTGGGGCCCTGCCGCTGGCCCACGGCGACGAGATCACGATCGCGTCCAACCGCATCCGGGTCGACTCGCCCGACACCGACGGCCACGGTGCGCGCACGCCGACCAGCGACGCCCACCTCACGATCGTCGAGGCTCAGGGCCCGGTGCTCAAGAGCCGCGAGGACACCGACTCGGGCAAGTTCATGCGCACATCGGCGGTGCTGGCGGCGCCGACCGAGCTCCGCAACTTCCGCCTCATCGAGCGCAAGCTGGCCGCGATCACCGCCATCCTCGACGCCGCCGCCAAGTCCACCGACGCCGACGCGCTGGTCGAGACCGTGGTCGGTCACCTGCTCGACATGTTCCCGCAGGCCGAGACCGTCGGCGTGCTGGTCGAGGAGGAGCGCTCGGGCGAGCTGCAGGTGAAGTTCCACAAGACCCGGGCCCGCGGCTTCGGCGGCAACCTGCGCGTGCCCGGCACGATCATCACCCACGTGGTCCAGGATCGCCGCGGCGTCCTCCTCGGCGAGTCGTCGAAGCCGTCGGGCGGCGACGGCGAGCTTGCCGGCACCCGCATGGGTGCGCCGCTGTCGGCCGGCGATCACCAGTACGGCGTCATCTACGTCGAGGCCCGCACCACCGGCTTCAAGCAGGAGGACGTCGATCTCCTGCAGAACGTGGCCTACCAGACCGCGCTCGCCATCCACGCCCAGCGCATGCAGGCCCAGCTCGTGCAGAAGGAGCGGCTCGAGCGCGACCTGCGGGTGGCCAGGCAGATCCAGCGCTCGCTCCTGCCCCACGACGTGCCCAACGTGGTCGGGCTCGACTTCGCGGTGCACTACGAGCCGGCCTACCAGATCGGCGGCGACTTCTACGACTTCATCTGGCACGACGAGAGCCACATCGCGCTCGCCGTCGGCGACGTCGCCGGCAAGGCCATCAGCGCCGCGCTCTACATGGCGCGCCTGACCAGCGAGCTGCGCTCGCGCGCTGGCATCTCGCGCACGCCGGCGCGGCTCCTGCGCCGGGTCAACGACGAGATGGTGAAGATGGGCGACGACGGCATGTTCGCCACGCTGGTCTACGCCATCTACGATCTCGAGTCGCGGACGCTGGTGTTCACCAACGCCGGCCACTGCGTGCCGCTCCTGCGCCGGGGCGAGCGGGTCTTCCCGCTCCAGGCCGACCGCGCCCACATCGTGCCCATCGGCGTGGTCAACGAGCTCGAGGTCGGCGAGGCCCGGGTCCAGCTCCACTCCGGCGACATGCTGGTCCTGGTCTCCGACGGCATCCTCGAGGCTCGCGACGCCAAGGGCAACGAGTACGGCGTCAAGCGCCTGTCGCGCCGCCTGCGCACCGCCCGCGGCTCGGCCGACGACGTGGTCAAGTCGATCCTCCAGGACGTCGACAGCCACATCGGCAACGCGCCGCCCGGCGATGACATGACCGTGCTCGCCATGGGCATCGACGAGCGCCGCGCCAAGCGCCGCACCAGCACCATCCCCGGCGTCCCCGTCGACGCCGTCTCCGGCGCCGCCGAGGACAACAAGACCCGCCCCGGCGTCGGCATCCCCCGCCCGCCCACCGGCGACGGCTCCGGCGACGGCCGCTGAGCGCGTGATGATCGTCGGCGTTCCACGGCGTGAACGCGGCCGCGGCCTCGGCTACTCGGCGACCTGGATCCCGAAATGGCCGTAGGTCGCCACCATCAGGCGCCGAAGGCGACCCGGCCCATGCGGCCGAGCAACACGTCGAGCGCGACCTTGTTGTCGCCGCCCTCGGGCACGATCAGATCCGCCCAGCGCTTGCTGGGCTCGACGTACTCGAGGTGCATGGGCCGCACCGTGGCGTAGTACTGGTCGCGCACCGAGGCGAAGCTGCGGCCGCGCTGCTCGAGATCGCGCCGGATCCGGCGCATGAGCCGGATGTCGGCGTCGGTGTCGACGAAGATCTTGATGTCCATCTGCTCGCGCAGCGCCGGATCGACGAAGACCAGGATGCCCTCGACCAGCACCACCGGCGCCGGGTTCACGCGCCGGGTCTCGGCGCGGCGGGTGTGGGTCACGAAGTCGTAGATCGGTACGTCGACGCCGGTCCCGCTGCGCAGGACGCGCAGGTGCTCGGCCAGGAGCCGGCTCTCCAGGCTCGACGGGTGGTCGTAGTTGATCTCGGCGCGGGCCTGGGGCGAGAGGTGGCCCTGATCGAAGTAGTAGCTGTCGTGATCGATGACAGCGCAGCGCTCGGCCGGGATCGAGGAGGCCAGCTTGTGGGCGACCGTGGACTTGCCCGAGCCGGTGCCACCGGCGATGCCGATGACGAGCGGTCGGTCGAGACTGGCGTCGGCCATGGCCACCCCGGTTTCTTGCACACTCACGGTAGCAAGTCGACCATGGTGCGCTGGAGCTTGGCGGTGAGGCCGTCGGGGACCATGCCGTGGATCTGGACCATGGTGCCGTCGCGGCGCACCGTCCATTTCGGCATCACCAGATCGAACGCGACGTGATCGGTCAGCTCCGACAGCGACCGGGTGATCTCGTCGAGGCCGGCGCGGGCGGCGACCTCGTCGGGGAAGTAGGTCGCGATCTGGAAGCCCATCGCCGGCTCGCCGTCCTCGTCGAGCTCGCCCATCGACAGTCGCGCGGTCAGGTCGGCCCGGCGCAGGACCGGTGACTCCACGGCGCGCCCGAGGCTCGCGCTGGTCGCCACCAGCCACAGCGAGGCGCGCCGATCGATGCCGTCGGCCAGTTCGAGCACGCGGGTGCTCTTGGGCGGCCGCGCCAGGCGGGCCGCGATGAACTTCCGGTCCGCGTCGCTCCGGGTCGAGGCCACGAAGGTGTGCTCGTCGATCCAGCCGATCACCCGGACGGCGCCGCCGCTCGGAGTCACCAGCGACAGCGTGTCGTCGTCGCCAGCGCGCACGACCTTGCCGCCCTCGCCCGCGACGCAGGCCTCGATCTCGGCCCGCGTCCATGTCCCGCTGGCGATGAGATCGTAGGCACCGAGCGCGCCGACGATCGACATCGACAGCCACGCCGCCTGATCGCCGAATGGCAGGTCGCAGGTGCCGATCATGCCCTCCACCGCCCCGCGCAGCATCGGCTGCGCGCGCAGCGTGGCGAACGCGATCGCCAGCTCGGGCCGGCGCCGGACCTCGGCCACGGCCACGCCGAGCAGGCCCTCGATGTCGGGCGCATGCCGGCGCGCGCTCGCGGCCAGGCCCTCGCGCACCTCGGCCTTCGCCTCGTCGGACAGCGGCTCGATCGGCGTCCCTCCATCGTCGACGAGTCCGGCATCGACGACGATCACCGGCGCCGGACCTTCGCCCGACCATGGATCCTCGGGACCGGTCACCAGGCGCTTGGCGGCGGGCTCGCCGCGGGTCGCGATGAACACGGCCAGGCCGCCGCACGCCACGGTCGCACCGATCGCCACCGCCAGAGGCCAGCGCCGCCGCGTGCGCAGGGTCTGTACGGCACGTTCGCCCGACGCCGCCGAGCCAGTGGTCGATCGATCGGCGCTGGGCCAGATCGCCAGCGGCTCGGGCGAGTGCTGCGCGGTCACCATCGGCGCCGGCGGGGTCGGCTGCGCCGGCCCGTCGGCCACCAGCGGCACGGTCGC
>SXJR01000458.1 GCA_005779305.1 Myxococcales bacterium | reverse complement strand
TTGATCTCCCAGACATCGATGTCGGCGACCTTCATGCCGGCCCGGGCCAGGGCCTTGGCCGAGGCGGGCGCGGGCGCGGTCAACATGATCACCGGCTCGGCGCCGGCGGTGGCCATGGAGCGGATGCGGGCGCGGGGCTTGAGCCCGGCCTTCTCTCCCCACTCCCTGGTGCCCATCAGCACGGTCGCGGCGCCGTCGACGATGCCGCTCGAGTTGCCGGCGGTGTGGACGTGCTCGATCGCCTTGGTGTCGGGGTAGCGCTTGAGCGCCATCGCGTCGAGGGTCTGGCCATCGGGGCCGAGCGGCGAGCCGCCCATCTGCAGGAACGCCGGCTGCAGCCCGCCCAGCGATTCCAGCGTGGTGTCGGGGCGCGGATGCTCGTCGCGATCGAGGGCGAGCGAACCGTCGTCGTTCTTGACCGCGAACAGGCCCTTCTCGAAGCGCTTCTCCTCGATGGCGCGGGCGGCTCGCTGCTGGCTCTCGAGCGCGAAGCCATCGACGTCGGCGCGGCTGAAACCCTCGCGGGTGGCGATGAGATCGGCCGAGATGCCCTGCGGCACCATGAACAGGCGCTTGCGCAGCTTCTCGTTGAGGCCGTCGATCATGCCGCCGTCGGAGCCAAGCGGGACCCTCGACATCGATTCGACGCCGCCGCCGATCCCGGCGTCGATGAAGCCGGCGCCGATCTTGGCGGCGATGCCGTTGAGCGCCTCGAGGCCGGATCCGCAGAAGCGGTTGACCGTGAAACCGGTGACGTCCTCGGGCCAGTCGGCGGCGATCAGCGCGTTGCGCGCGATGCACGAGCCCTGCTCCTTGACCTGCGAGACGCAGCCCATGGCGACGTCCTCGACCAGGCTCTTGTCGAGCCCGAGCCGTGTGGCCATCGCGTTGAGCGTCTGGGCCAGGATCTCCTGCGGGTGCAGGTGCGAGAGGCCGCCCTTACCGGCCTTGCCGCGTCCGCGCGGCGTACGAAGTGCGTCGAAGATGTAGACGTCGGCCATGGTTTGCTCCTTGCGGCGGAACATGGCGGGAAATCCGGCCGGAGGCAACCGACCGCCGCCTTACCCGGCCTTGCGGCCGGTCCTGGGCTTCGCGATCAGGCGAACTGCCCATGCAGGACCGTGGTGCCCCTCCAACCCTGCGAACCTTCGCGGCTGGCTGGCGGCACGACGGTTGCTGTCATCCGGGTCATGCTCAAGAACTGGTGGATGGGGATCGTCGTCATGGTGATGCTCGTGGCCTGCGACGAGCAGGCGAAGGACGCCGCCGCTGGCAGCGGCAGCGGCAGCGGCAGTGCATCGGCGAGCGGCAGCGGCAGCGCGGTCGGCAGCGGCAGTGGCAGCGCGGTCGGCAGCGGCAGCGCCGATCCCGCCGCGGCGATCGACGCCGGCGCGGCCCTCGATGCCGCCGCGGCCGCCGAAGGTTACAAGGTCGGCGATCTGGTCTCCTCCAAGTGGGATGACGGCTACTGGTACCCGGGCAAGATCGCCGGGGTGAACGCCGACGGCACCTACAAGATCAAGTACAACGACGGCTACAGCGCCGCGAAGCAGAAGCTGAAGAACATCAAGCCGCGCAAGCCGCCGACGCAATCGACCAGCGGCGGTGGTGGTGGCGGTGGTGGCTGCAGCGGCGGACGCACCAAGTGCGGTGGCCGCTGCGTCGATCTCATGCAGGACAACCAGAACTGCAGCTCCTGCGGCCGCACCTGCCCCGAGGCCTGCATGGGCGGCTCGTGCGTCTCGAACGCGTACAAGTACGGCGAGTGAGTCGAGGCGGACTGCGGTATCCTGACCTCGTGGCCACCGCAGCGCAGGTTCGTGCCTTTCTCGATCGGCCGTGGCACCGGCTGCGTGTCGAGAAGGATCGTTACGTCGCCACACGGGTCGCCGACCTGGGCGCCGACGAGGCGTTTCGGCTGGCCGCGGCATTGAACGAACACGCACGGGCCATGGGCGCTGATTGGTCGGCCGAGCAGCGACGCGCCGATCTCGAGGCGGCTGTGCGCATGAGGAGGCTACTCGATCGTGCCCGACCTGGTTCCCGTCGTCCTCGCTGATCTGGCCCGTGTCTTCGCCGCTCTTCGCGTTCGCTGGTACGTGTTCGGCGCTCAAGCGGTGATTGCCGCAGGATTCGTTCGCACCACGCTCGACATCGATGTCACGGTCGAGATGCCTCGCACCGGCACCGCGGCCCTTCTCGCGGCCCTCGATCGCAGCGGATTCACCATGCGTGACGTCGGAGATACGGCCACGTTCATCGCCCAGACGCGCATCGTTCCAGTCACGCATTCGGCAACGGGGATCCCGGTCGATGTGGTCCTCGCCGGTCCAGGTCTCGAGGACGAGATGATGGCGCGCGCCATCTTGCGAACGGTCCGGGGCACCAAGGTGCCATTCGTGGCGACCGACGATCTCATCGCGCTCAAGTTGCTCGCTGGTCGCCCGAAGGATCTCGAAGACGTGGCGGCCCTACTGCGCGCTCGACCGCGAGATCTCTCCCTCGAGGTGGCCCGCCAGCGAGTCTCCGAACTCGGTGCGATGATCGACGACTCGACGCTGACCACGTCGTTCGACCGCCTCGTGCAGGAGGCTACGGGCGGCCCCAGTCCGCGCGCCAAACCGAAGAAGCCGCCCGCTACGCCAGCGACGGGCCGAGGTGGTAGAGCATCCCGTACACGGCGACGCCGGTGACCGAGACATAGAGCCAGATCGGGTAGGCGTAGCGGACGATGCGGCGGTGCTGGGCGCGGCGATCCTTGAGGGCGAGGAAGAGCGCGCGCAGGATGAGCGGCACGGCGATGGTGGCCATGACGGTGTGGGTGCCGAGCAACACCAGGTAGAAGGTCTTGTCCCCGCCCGAGCCGGGATAGCGGTGGGCGCCGGTGGTGGCGAAGCGGATGAGGTAGCTGATCAGGAACACGGACGAGGCGGTGAACGCACCGAGCATGCACAGGCGGTGGAAGGCGAGCTTGCGCTGGCGAATGGCCAGCCCGCCGGCGACGAGGAACACCGCCGCCGAGCCGTTGAGCAGGGCGTTGACCGCCGGGTGGATGCGGGTCCACGGCCAGTCGCTGCGCGCCAGCCAGCCGATGAACGGCACCATGGCCAGCACGATGGCGAGCACCAGCCACGCGAACGGTTGTCCGAAGAGTGGACGACGCGACGGACCGCGCGGCTCGGGTGTGCTCGCCGTCGACGCGGCGTCCACGGTGTTCATAGCCGGCCGTCGACGACCATGGCGCCGTAGACCAGCGGCAGGTACACGATCGACGCCAGGAACAGCCGACGCGCCCAGCGGGCGTCGCCGCGGAACAGGCCGCTGGCCGCGTAGCCGGCGTACGCCAGGCCGGTGACCGCGGCGATGACCAGGTAGATCGGGCCGCACACGCCGAGCGGGTAGAGCGTGAGGCTCACCGCCAGCTGGACCAGCGCGTACATCACGATCTCGACGCGGGTGGCGGACTCGCCGCGCGCGCCGGGCAGGGTCGCCAGCCCGGCGCGCTGGTAGTCGCGCAGCCGGTAGAGGGTGATGGCGTGGAAGTGCGGGATCTGCCAGACGAAGAGCACCGAGAACACGGCCAGCCCGGCGGCGTCGACGCGCCCGCTGACCGCGGTCCAGCCCATCAGCGCCGGCATCGCGCCGGGGATGGCGCCGATCCAGGTCGCGATGTGCGAGCGCTGCTTCATCGGTGTGTAGACCATCACGTACGAGACGAACGCGATCACCGCGCACAGGCCGGTGATGGGGCCGGCGGGGCCGAGCCCGAAGGTGAGCAACGGCACGGCCAGGAACGCCAGCCCGACGCCGAAGCCGAGCGCGACCCGTGGCTCGAGCCGGCCGGCCGGCAGCGGCCGGTCCTTGGTGCGGACCATCAGGCAGTCGACCTCGCGCTCGAGGTACATGTTGAGCGTGTTGGCGGCGCCGACGATGAGGGCGGTGCCGGCGAGCAGGACCGCCAGCGTCACCAGTGAGAGGCCGCCGGGCGCCAGGCTCATGCCGCCGGTGGCGGTCACCAGCGTCATCAGGAGGATGCGCGGCTTGACCAGCGCGAGGATGTCCGCAGCCGCGACGCGGCGGGGCAGGGACTCGGCGCTGGCGATGGCGCTGCTCACGGCGGCGCTCACGGTACCACCCCGGCGCGCAGGCCGCGGGCCGGCTCGGCGACGGCGCCGACCAGCGAGCGCCGGCCCGAGCCGCTGACGATCCAGGCGCCGATCCACGCGCTCCACAGGAGCATCGCGCCGGCGAAGTGACCGACGGCCACCACGTCCTTGCGCAGGGTGAGCACGGTGAAGATGCCGAGCGCCACCTGGGCGCAGGCGACCACGGGCGCGGCCACCATCAGCGCCCGCAGCGCCGGCCAGCTCGGGGACCGGCGCCAGACCTGGACGGCGGCGACGACGGTGACGAGCGCGGTCACCACGCCGAAGCCGCGGTGGACCATGTGCAGCCGCTGCTCGAACAGCGCCGGCCACCAGGAGTCGCCAGCGGCGGTGCACTCGGGCATGCCGATGCAGGCCAGCGTCGCCTCGAAGTGGCGGACCAGCGCGCCCAGCGCGAGCTGCACCAGCAGCACGCCGAGCGCGAGCGCGATCCAGCCGCGGCCGGATCCGAGCGTCCCGACGCGGGCGCGGTGGCGGTTCTGCTCCTCGGGGAGCGGCCCGATCGCGGGTCGGGTCAGGTAGACGATCCACAAGAGCGTCGCGAAGTACGTCATCCCGAACAGCAGGTGCGCCGTCGACACGTACCAGGGCAGCTTGAAGGCGACGGTGAGCGCGCCGAGCAGGCCCTGCGCGCAGACCATGGCGAAGGTCAACCAGGCCAGGCCGCGCAGATCGCGGCGGCGCATGACCAGGAGCGTGGTGAGGATGATCTGCAAGACGCCGATGCCCATGCCCCACAGGCGGTGGCCGTGCTCGTAGAGCACGCCGCCCTTCATGGCCGGGAACAGCTCGCCGCGGCAGAGCAGCGTCGGCTCGGTGCACGCAAGGCTCGCGCCCTTGATGTTCACCGTGCCGCCGATGACGAGCATCAGGAATGTGAACAGCGCGACCAGCTTGGCGTGACGATGCTCGAGCATGACGCGGGGTTGGATGCAGCTGGTACCACGCCGGCGACCGGCCTCCTGCGCGATCCAGCGTCGCTGCGACAAATTGCCGCCGCGAGGCATGTTCCTTATACGGGACGCGGAGTTGCACCCCGGTCATTTGCCGAGGCACGCCGAGCCGACGTACCATCACGTCGCCGCCGATGACGCCCCCACCCTGGGCGGAGAACACGCAGATCGGGTTGTTGCGGGCGGATGACCTGCAGCGGCCGGATCTCGTATTCCGCTACGGGCGCTACCTGTATCGGACGTGCGGCACCCACCTGGCCGCGGGCGGCATGGGCACGGTGTCGAACATGGAGCGGCGCCTCGACGGTTCCGGCGGGGTCGAGGACGTCGTAGGCAAGACCTTCCAGACCGCGTACCTGCAGCAGATCCGCTCCGACGACGTCACCCGCCGCGATCACCACATCAACCTCGCCGCCGTCGCTCGCATCGCCGCGCTCTCGCACCCCGGCCTGTTGCCGATGCTCGTGGCCGCGCCCATCGCCGACAACTACCTCTTCGTCACGCCCAAGATGGGCGGCACGCTGCTCGAGGCGACCACCAAGCACAAGGTCACCGCCCGCGGCCGCACCCAGCTGCTCATGCAGGCGCTCGACGCGCTCGGCGAGATGCACGAGGCTCGGCTCCTGCACCGCGACTTCACGCTGCGCAACGTGCTGGTCGACGATCGCGCCGCCGTAGCCTACCTGTTCGACTTCGATCTGGCGCTGTCGCTCGATGACGTGGTCGGCGGAACCTACGGCACCCACTACCGCGGCCGCGTCTTCGGCTCGCCGGGTTACTCGGTCGCGCCCGAGACCATCGACCCCGGACTGGCCGAGCTGCCGGTGACCACCGCGCTCGACATCTTCGCGGTCGGCGGCGCGCTCCACGCCCTGTTCACCGACGAGATGCCCTACGGCAAGGCCGACGACATGTGGGGCCTGCTCATGCGCATCGGCGACGGCATCGTCATCGGCGGCAAGAGCAGCGTGCACTACCCGGAGAGCGTGCCGCGGCCGCTCTACCCGATCATCGAGCGCTGCCTCGAGCGCGATCCCACCGCGCGTTATTCGCGGGTGGCGTCGATCATCGCCGACCTGCGCGCGGTCCTGCCCGAGCTCGATGATCGCGCCGCCGACGCGCGCTTCTACTTCTCGGCCACGATGGGCGCGCCCATCGTCGACCGGGCCCAGCGCCTGCAGGCGGTGTTCAATCGTCGCCGCGACGAGACCATCACCAAGCCTCAGGTCGACCTGGCCGAGGCCGCGGTCACGACCTGGGGCTACGAGATCCAGAAGTGCCTGGGCAAGGTGAAGACCCATCCCATCTACGTGGCGGCGCCGCGCGTCGACTTGCTCGCCGCCGGCCAGTTCCCCGACGCCAACACGTTTCCCAAGCTGGTGACGATGATCGATCTGCACCAGATCGCCGACCCGCGCGCGCTGGTCGACGCCTGGACCCAGGTCTACTGGCCCACGCTCAAGAAGGTGCGGCGCGGGATGATGACCACGCTGCACAAGGTCATCCTCGACACCAACACCGGCTCGCTGCTGCTGTTCAGCGAGTTCATCGACGACCCGCGCTTCGGCAGCCAGCTCGCCGACGTCGATCTCCACGTCGACGGTGCGCTGGCGCTTGGCTTCCTCATCACCCGCCAGGTCGCGCTGCTCCACGAGAACGGGATGGCGCACAACAACATCCATCCCGGCGCGCTCCTCTTCAAGGCGTCCAACGAGACCCGCATGGCCCAGCCGGCGATGATCGGGCTGGTCGAGCCGTCGCTTGCTCAGGAGGCGATGGTGTCCGACACCCGGGCCATGGCCTCGATGGTCCTGTCCTGGCTGCGCCCGGCCCGCATCCTCGCTCTCAACGCACGCCAGCGCCCACACTTCGAGGAGGTCCGCGCTCGCCTGTCGGCCCTCGCCACCGATCGCACCAACCAGGCCCGCATCGACGAGCTCCTCGCCTGCGTCTCCGACGGCCTGTCGCTGGTCGACTTCAACTTCTCGGTCCTCCGCGACGCCGGCGGCGATCTCGAGGAGCACGCCGCGCTCGTGCTCTCTCACCGCGCCTACCACCTGCTCTGGCCCGATCACCGGTAGCAGGCTGCCAGCACGCGGCGGCGCCGCGTCTCGCCGCGCCTGCTAGAGCGACGGGGTCGGCGGGTGCAGGCGGCGCTGGACGCTGCGCGCGGTGACGTAGGCGGCGGGCACGATCAGCAGGGTCATGACCGTGAGCGTGAGGAGGCCGCCGATCATGGGCGTGGCGATGCGCTTGGTGACGTCGGCGCCGGCGCCGTCGGAGAGCATGATCGGCGCCAGACCGACCAGGTTCATGCCGACGGTCATCAGCATGGGCCGGATGCGCAGGACGGCACCGTCGAGCGCGCAGTCGATCAGGTCCTGGTTCGTGCGCAGCGTGCCGGCCGTGCGCCGTTGCTGGTAGGCCTGCTCGAGGTACACCACCATCACCGACGCGGTCTCGGCGGCCACGCCGATGAGCGCGATCATGCCGACCCACACCGCGACGCTGGTGTTGTAGGCGAGCAGATAGAGCAGCCAGAAGCTGCCGACGACCGAGAACGGCACCGACAGCATGACCAGGAGTGACAGCCCGACCTTGCTGAACTGGAAGTAGAGCAGCGCGAGCACCAGGAGCAGCGTGATGGGGATGAGGATCCGCATGCGGGCCTGCACCCGTTCGAGCAGCTCGTACTGACCAGTCCACTGCAGCCGGTAGCCCGTCGGCAGCTTCAGGTCGGCCACCGCCAGGCGGGCGCGCTGGACGTAGCCACCGAGGTCGTCGTCGCTGGTGTCGATGAAGACGTAGCCGACCAGCGAGCCGTTCTCGTCCTTGATCATCGGCGGTCCTGCCCGGGTGACGAGCTTGCCGAGCTGGGCCAGCGGCACCTGGCCCGCGCCCGCGCTCGCGCCGTCGGACCCACCGCTGGTCCCACCCATGCCGCCCATGCCGCCCCCGCCGCCGCGGCCGGTGCGCACCGGCACCAGCACGCGCTCGAGGGCGGCGAGGCTGCCGCGAAGATCGCGCGCGTAGCGCACGTTGACCGTGACGCGCTGGCGCCCCTCGACGGTCTGATCGACGACCATGCCGCCGATCGCGGTCTCGACCAGGGCCAGGACGTCGGCGACGCGCAGCCCGTAGCGAGCGATGGCGCGGCGGTCGGGCTCGAAGTCGATGTAGGTGCCCTGGGTCTCGCGATCGGCGTAGACGCTGCGGGTGCCCGGCACGGCGCGGAGCCGCTGCTCCAGCTCCTGGCCGATGCGCTCGATGGTGGCGAGGTCGTCGCCGAAGACCTTGATGCCGACCGGGGTGCGGATGCCGGTGGTCAGCATGTCGACCCGGGCCTTGATCGGCATGGTGAGCGCCGGCTGGATGCCGGGCATGTCGAGGGCCTCGAGCAGCTCGCGCTCGAGCCGTTTCCGGGTCATGCCCGGCCGCCACTTCGACTTCGGCTGGAGCACGATCACGGTCTCGAACATCGACAGCGGCGCCGGGTCGGTCGCGGTCTCGGCCCGCCCGGCCTTGCCCATCACGCTCTTGACCTCGGGGAACGCGGCGGCCAGCCGGTCCTGGCGCTGGAGCACGTCCTTGGCCTGCTCGATGGCGATGTTGGGGTAGGTCACTGGCATGTAGAGCAGGGAGCCCTCGTCGAGCGGCGGCATGAACTCCGAGCCGAGGCGACGCGCTGGCCACGCCGTCGACGCGAACAGCGCCACCGCCAGACCCAGCACGACCACGCGGTGACGCAGGCAGAAGCCCAGGACCGGGCGGTAGAGCGCGATCGCCGCCCGGTTGATCGGGTTGGCGCGCTCGCTGCGGATGCGGCCGCGGATGAACAGCACCATCAGGGCCGGCCCGACGGTGACCGAGAGCACCGCCGCCGCGGTCATGGCGAAGGTCTTGGTGTAGGCCAGGGGCTGGAACAGCCGGCCCTCCTGGGCCTCGAGCGCGAACACCGGCAGGAACGACACCGCGATCACCAGCAGCGAGAAGAAGATCGGTCGCGCCAGCTCGCGGCAGGCCTCGAGGATGAGCTCGGTGCGGCGCGCCGGCGGTGAGTCCTCGAGCTTGCGGTGGGCGTTCTCGACCATCACCACCGTGGCGTCCACCATGTCGCCGATCGCGATGATGATGCCGCCCAGCGACATGATGTTGAGGGTGACGCCGGTGGCGCGGGTGGCGATGAACGAGGCCAGCACGGCCAGCGGCAGGATCACGATCGCGACCAGGGCGCTGCGCAGGTGCAGCAGGAACAGCCCGATGAACAGGAGGACGACGATCATCTCCTCGGTCAGGGCGGTGCCGAGCGTGTCGATCGACGCCCGGATCAGATCGGAGCGGTCGTACGCGACCTCGACCTCGACGCCCTCGGGCATCGAGTCGCGCAGCTCGGCCAGCCGGCGCTTGACGGCGTCGATCACGGCCAGCGCGTTCTCGCCGCTGCGCATGACCACGATGCCGCCCACCGCTTCGCCCTCCCCGTTCCACTCGAGCAGGCCGCGCCGGATGTCGGGCCCCACGTCGACCCGGCCGACGTCGCGGATGCGCACCGGCGTGCCGTCGTCGTCGACCCGGACCACGGCCTCGGCGAGCTCCTCCTTGTCGGCGATGTAGCCGCGGCCGCGGAACACGTACTCGCGTCCGGCCCACTCGATGACCCGTCCACCGACGTCACCGTTGGAGGCGCGGGCCGCTTCGATGACCTCGGCGACCGAGGTGCCGAACGAGCGCAGCCGCAGTGGATCGAGGACGATCTGGTACTGCTTCTCGTAGCCGCCGATCGACGCCACCTCGGCCACGCCCGGTACGCTGGCCAGCGCGTAGCGCAGGGTGAAGTCCTGGAAGGCGCGGAGCTCCTGCAGATCGTGTTTGCCGCTGCGATCGACGAGGACGTACTGGAACACCCAGCCCGAGCCGGTGGCGTCCGGGCCGATGGTCGGGGTCACGCCGGCGGGCAGTCGCCCGGCGGCGTTGGACAGGTACTCGACGGTGCGCGACCGAGCCCAGTACGGATCGGTGCCGTCCTGGTAGATCACGTAGACGAAGCTCATCCCGAACATCGAGAAGCCGCGCACGGTCTTCACCTGCGGCGCCGAGATGAAGCTGGTCACCAGCGGGTAGGTGATCTGGTCCTCGACCAGCTGAGGGCTGCGGCCCATCCACTCGGTCCACACGATCACCTGCGTGTCGGTGAGGTCGGGGATGGCGTCGAGCGGGCTCGACCGCAGCGCGTTGAGGCCGAGGCCGGCGACCACGGCGGCCGCGGCGAGCATCAGCCCGACCCGGTGGCCGCACCAGGTGACCAGCCGCTCGATCATCGACGCGCCTCTGGTGGCTCGATCATCAGTGCCCTCCGTGCCCCGGGCCCGAGCCGCCGGCGCGGAGCCGGCTCTCGCTGTCGACCAGGAACTGGGCGCTGACCACGACCCGATCACCGTCGGCCAGGCCGCGGCGGATCTCGGCGCGGCCGTCGAGGCGGCGGCCGATCTCGACCTCGACGGGCCGGAAGCGGTCGTCGCCGATCGCCACGTAGACGACCTGACGAAGGCCGGTGTCGATCACCGCCTCCTCGGGCACCGACAGCATCGGCGCCGCCGACACCGGCAGGTCGACGGTGGCGAAGTTGCCGGGTCGCAGGTCGCCGCGCGGGTTGTCGAGGACCAGCCGGATCTTGACGGTGCGGCTGGCGGTGTCGACGGTCGGGTAGATGTAGTCGATGGGTGCGGTCACGGGCGTGTCGAGCCCCTCGACGTGCACGGTCGCGGTGCCCTTGCGGTCGATGCGGCCGAGCTCGTACTCGTAGACATCGGCCAGCACCCACAGCCGCGACAGATCGGCGATCAGGTACAGCATCATGTCGGGCTCGACGAAGTGGCCGGCGACGATGCTCTTCTCGATCACCGTGCCGGCGATCGGCGAGCGCACGCTCACGGTCTCGAGCGGCTTGCCCGAGGACTCGATCCTGGCGACCTGATCGTCCGGGATGTCCCACAGGCGCAGGCGCTCGCGCGCCGCGGCGGCGAGGTCGGGGCTGAACGTGCGGGCGCGTAGATACTCCTGCTGCGCCACCAGCAGATCCTGCGAGTAGATGGTGTAGAGCGGCTGGCCGCGCTTGACCGTCTGTCCGACCTTGTTGACGTAGAGCTCGCGCACGTATCCCATGAGCCGCGAGTGGACGTGGGCCTGGCGCTGCTCGTCGGCCTGGATGATCGCCGACGCGCGCACGCTGCCCTCGACCGCCAGACGTTCGGCCGTCCCCAGCCGCAGGCCGATGCGCTGCTGGCGGTCGTCGGCGATCGCGATCTCGGCGTGGCCGTCGGGGACCGCGGCGTGGGCGCCGTGCCCGCCTTGGCCGGCGTGGCCGGCGTGGGGATCGACGGCGGGCGGCGGCTTGGCGTGGCCAGCGTGGGGATCGACGGCGGGCGGCGGCTTGGCGTGGCCAGCGTGAGGATCGCCGCTGGTGCCGTCGCGGCAGGAGGCCGTGGCGACGAGCGCGAGGGCAAGCGGAGTCCATCTCATGGCGACACCTCATCTCCGGCGATACGATCGAGCTCGAAGCGCGCCACGCCGCGTTGCGCGGTGGCCGCGATGCGCTCGCCCTCGAGCGCCTGGAGTTGCATCACCGCGTCGAGCAGCGGCAGGAAGTCGCTCCGTCCGGCGATGTAGGCCGACTCGATGGACACGATGGTCTCGCGCAGCCGAGGCAGGGCCACCTGCTCCAGCGCGTCGACCTTGCGCTCGGCGGCCCGGGCTCGGCTCCACGCCATGCGTAGCTCGGCGCCGGCCATGGTCCGCATGGCGCTCGCCTCGCGTTCGGCGGCCCGGGCCATCGCCCGCGCCATGGCCAGCTCGCGGTCCTGGCGATCCCGCCACGCCAGCGGCACGCTGATGCTGACGCCCACGCCGAGCGCGTCGGGCATGCCGTCGAGGTTCTGCTGGTAGGCGCCCTCGACCATCACCATCGGCCAGTACATGCGGCGGGCCAGCGCGACGCCGGCCGCGGCCTCGCGGCCCATGGCGCGCGCCTGGTCGACCTCGGGCGTCGCGTCGGCTCGCCGATCGAGATGGTCGAGCGCGGGCAGCGGCGCGAGCGCAGGCAGGAGCGGCGCGCCCAGCTCTTGATCGGGTGGGCGACCGCGCAGCACGTTGAGCATGGCCGACATCGCCTGGCGTTCGTCGGCGAGCGAGGCGCGCTCGGCCTGCATCACCGCGACCTGGGCCTCGGCGCGCAAGACGTCGTGGTGCCCCATGTCCATGCCGGCGCGCACCCGGGCCAGCCCGGTCTCGCGCATCCGCTCGAGCAGGGCGATCTGTTCGCCCATCACCCGGTCCATCTCCCCGTTCATCCACAGCTCGTAGAACAGCGCGACCGCCGCGGCCCGGGCGTCCCAGCTCACCCGTCGCAACCCAGCCCGCGCCCCATCGACGCGGGCGGCGGCCCCGAGCCTGGCCGCGCGCCGCCGGCCGAACAGGTTCAGCGGCTGCGCCAGTCGGTAGTCGATCATGACCGGGTCCTCGTGCCCGCCGCCGGGCAGCGGCAGGCCCTCGGCCATGATCGAGAACCGTGCGTCTTCCCAGCTGCCGGCGACGCCGATCGCGGCCTGCGTCGCCTCGACCCGCGCCTCGCTGGCCTCCACCACCGGCGCCCGTGCCGCCACCTCGGCGAGCACCTCGGGCAGCAGCAGCGGCGCCGGCGCGACGATGGCGACGAGGACGAGGGCGGTAGCCAGCATGGTCGTCCGCCGGGCGGACACCCCACCTGAAGGCAACGCCCGTGCCGGCCCTTACCCTGGATCCCGCCCCAGATCGCGCACCGTTTGCAGGCCGCGCAATCCCTGGCGCACCGCCTGCACTCGGCTCCCCTTCAACCGCGCGCCACGTCGGCCTCACGATCGGTTCGCGCCTTGCAAATCCTCCTGGCATGTCGCTCCGCGTCCTCTTGGTCGTGGTCGTCGCCGCCCTGACGACGTCGATCGCCTGTTCCCGTCAGGACCCATCACCCGCTCCCGCGCCCACGGTCAGCGAACCAGCGCTCCACGTGATCACCGACCCGAGCGAGGTCTGCATGATCAACAACCAGTGGATGGGCAAACCCCAGATCCCGGTCCCCGTCGACGGCAAGACCTACTTCGGCTGCTGCGAAGCCTGCAAGGCCAAGCTCGCCAACGACGCCGCCGCCCGCACCGCCCAGGATCCTGTCACCGGCCAACCCGTCGACAAGGCCCTCGCCATCCTCGCCCGCGACGACGCCGGCACCGTCTTCTACTTCGCCTCCGAGACGACCCTCCGCCAGGGCCAGGCTCCCAGGTTGTAACGCACCGCCGACGCTAGGCTTTTCGGGAGGCGCTGCGACAGCGCTCGAGTTTCCGGTTGCGCTCGGGTCGCGAGCGCGCATTCTTGCGTCGCCATGCTCCGCCGTCCGGGCTGACGTCGACCGCTCTTCTGCCGCGCGCACGCTGCGCGCCGGCACCGGTCCGTCATCGCCTGTCGACGACCTCCTGCGCCCCTCGTCCGGGGAGAGTGTCATGGCTACCGAATCGTTCCACCGGCACGTCCGCCGGTGCGTCGACGCGGCCACCAGCCGCGTCTTCGCCCAGATCCACCACCGTCCCTACCGGCGCGAGGAATTCTCGCGTCTCTTGTGGGTCGCGCACGCGCGCAGCGACCTGATGGACACCCGTCCGTCCGCGAGCGGTGACGTCCTTCAGCTCGATGTCATCCGCGGCATCGCTCACGGCGCGCACGCCTGGTCATCCGACCCCGAGACCTGGGCCGGCGCGCGCGGCCATCCGCTCTTGGTCGTCCACGCGCTCGCCAGCCACCTCTTCGGTCCGTATCGAGTCCCGCGCTTCCTGGCCTCGGCCTGGTTCGGCAAGGCCACGCCGACCGCACTCGCGCGTCGGCGCTGGTTCATCGCGTGCGCGCGCGGCAAGCGCTTCCGCGATCTGCCCGGCGTGCCCGTCGCCATGACTCGCCGCATGGAGCATTTCTTCCTGGGCACGCCCGATCACCTCTCGATCGATCACGCGCTGCGCCGCGCCGAGATCCTCGGGCTTGGCGGCAGCCCCGCGCTCGGCGATGCGCTCCAGGCCACGCGTCTGGGCCGCAGCTTCGACGATGCCGCGTACTGGCGCACCGCCATCGAGTGGTTCGTGCGCGTCGAGGACGACCTCGACCTCGCCCAGTGCGGCCCGATCGTCGACTACATGTTCGCGCGCCGCGGCCATCTGCCACCGCTGCGCTTCGGCGTCGCGCGCATGATGCGCGACGTCGCGGCTTGGCATGTCGAGCTCGGTCGCCGGAACGCGCCCAGCTGGCAGCGGGTGAAGCTCACCTGGCCGCGCTCGCGCTGGCGCGAGCTCCTGATCGCCGCCCGCCGCGATGAAGGCGTCGAGTGGCGTCTGGTCGAGATCAACGACAGCGACACCCTCACCGCCGAGGGTCGGGCCATGCGTCACTGCGTGTCCAGCTACGCGACGCGCTGTGCCCGTGGCTTCTCCACCATCTGGTCCTTGCGCCGCCACGCACTCGATGACGAGCCGGCGTCGGTGCTCACGATCGAGGTCGAGCCCAGGAGCGCGACCATCGTCCAGCTCAAGGGGCCCGCCAACGCGGGCGCCGCGAACCGGCCACTCGAGGTGGTGCGTCAGTGGGCGGAGCGGGAGCGGTTGACGTTCGCCGCGCACGTGGAGCAGCAGCTGTCAGATGCCAAACGGTGAACCCTCACCATGCCCCAGTAACTTCAAGCGTTTGAGAAATGGTCCGGCCTTTGCGAACGACCCGGCCATGCCTTCGCTCATGTCCCTTTCCTCCAGTGCCCGCCTCCTCGGCGGCCTCGTCGCCGCTGCCGTCGATGCCGACCGCCCGCTCATGGTGAACCTCGTGGTCACCCGGCGCTGCAACCTCTCCTGCGGCTACTGCACCGAGTACGACAAGGTCTCGCCGCCGGTCCCGCTCGAGACGCTCAAGCAGCGCATCGATCAGCTCGCCGCACTTCGCGCCGTGATCATCACCCTCACCGGCGGCGAGCCGCTGCTCCACCCGCAGATCGCCGAGGTGGTTGCCTACGTGCGCCAGCGCGGCATGACCCCGGCGATGAACTCGAACGCCTTCCTGCTCAGCGAGCCGATGATCCACAAGCTCAACGATGCAGGTCTCTACGCGCTTCAGGTCTCGGTCGACGGCGTCACCCCCAACAAGGTCACCAAGAAGACCCTCAAGCCGCTGCTGCCCAAGCTGCGCATGCTCGCCGCACACGCCAGGTTCCGCGTGCGCATCAACAGCGTGTTCGGTTCGACCCCGCCCGAGGAGGCGCTCGAGGTCGCCCGTGCCGCCATCGCGCTCGGCTTCGACGCCAAGTGCGCGCTGGCCCGCAACCCCGACGGCACCATGGTGCCGCTCGACGCCCGCGCCCGCGCTGTCTACGACGAGATCGCCAACATGGACGGCCGCAAGCTCGGCCTCCTCGGCGAGGACTTCCAGGACAAGCTCCTGCGCGACGGCGAGGTCGAGTGGAAGTGCCGCGCCGGTGCCCGCTTCTTTCACGTGTGCGAGAACGGCCTGGTCCACCTGTGCGGCCCGCGCTTCGGCGCCAACACCAAGCCGCTCGCCGACTACGGTCTCGACGACATCCGCCGCGCGTTCGACACCAGGAAGGCGTGCGCGTCGAGCTGCCCGGTCGCGTATGCGCACATGGCGAGCAAGGTCGATCGCTTCCGCTCGCAGCGCGACGACGTCGATCCAGCGACTGCACCGCCTCCGGTCATCTCGAAGAGGAACGACGGTCGCGTCTTCCTGCGCGTCGCGGCCTGAGGCTCGCGCTCATCCCCCGGTGGCGGCGACCAGGATGTCGATCTCGTTGCGGATCCGGACCCGCACCGACGAACCGGCGATGGCGCCGGCCGGGCTCACCCGGCTCGAGCGATCGAGCCGCAGGCGCTCCTCGCTGGTCTCGCCGCCGTTGGTCTTGAGCCCGCCGACTGGCACCAAGTAGCTGCCCGTGTCGGCGATCTCGAGCTCGTTGATCTCATCGGTGTCGAAGCTGGTGATGGCGGCGGCCTCGTCGCGGTCCCACCGCACCATCAACGGCACGGTCGGGTCGACCACCGCACCCGGCAGCGGCGCCGTGAAGTGGTGCAGGGCCGGGCCGTCGACCCGGACCCCGTCGACGTGGTCGTCACCGCCGTCGACCGAGAGCACGTAGACCTCGTGATAGCTGGCCTGGGTGCCGCGCCAGCGGGCCTCGGCGGCATCGAAGATCAGCGTCGTCTCTCCGCCGTTCGACGTGATCGTGACGACGCCCTGGGTCACGTCGACGTCGTTCTTCCGCACCCGCACGTCGAAGCTGGTCTGGAAGCCAACGCCGCTGGACGCGTTGGTGACCACGGGTGACGCCTCGATGTCGGCGTCGACGAACAGGGTCTGTGAACCCGTGCCCGGATCATCTCCGGACCCCGGATCGAGATCGCTGCCGCAGGCAGCGAGAGCGGCGACGAGCGCCGCCGGCAAGAAGTGCACACGCATGGATCCTCCTCGGCTGGGCGGTGACCTTGCATCCGCCGTACCGCCTGCGCAGGTCGCCGCAACCACGCGACTCCGCGCCCGCGCGGCCTCACCGTCGCCCACATGCGCCGACGGTCGCACACCGACACCGGCTGCAGGGCTGTACGCGCGCTGCGCAGCCGCGACCGGCGTCAGTCGTCGGCGATCAGCGTCATCGGGTCCTCGGGCCAGCCGTGCTTGGGATAACGGCGCATGAGCTGCCGACGCAGTTCCTGGTAGTGCCGCTGCCAGAAGCCGGTCAGATCCTGGGTGACCTGCACCGGCCGCTGGTTGGGCGCCAGCAGGTGCAGTACCAGCGGCACGCGGCCGCCGGCCACTGCCGGTCCGCGCGGCAACCCGAAGAAGTCCTGGAGCCGGGACGCGATCCACGGCGGTCGATCGAGCTCGTAGTGCACCGCCACGCGCCGCCGCGCGAGCTGGACGTGGGTCGGCGCCATCCGCTCGAGCGCGGCGCGGTGCTCGCCGGTCTGGGCCTCGAGCAGGTCCATCAGGGACGCCTTCTTCAGCTCGGCGAACGAGGTCATGCCCTCGCACGCGCGCGCGAGCAGCGCGGCCAGCGCGTCGTCGCCGGGCGGCACCAACCCGGGCACGTGCGCGGCCGCGAACCCGATCCGCGCTCGCCACCCCGCCAGCTGCTCGGCGTCGACGAAGCGCTCGATCCCGGCCGCCAGCGCCTCGCGGGCCAGGACCGCCGCGCTGCGCGGATCGCGCCGCGCCGCCGCCGGATCGAGCGACTCGTCGATGGCGAGGCCGTCGAAGGTCGTGCGCTGGGCCCGCTCCACGCGTCCGGCCTCGCGGTTCCACACCAGCTCGTCGGTCTCGGCGACGCGCTCGGGATACAGCTCGAGCAGCCACAACGGCTCGACCCGGCTGGCGCGCCGGATGCCGACCTTGCCACGCGCCACCTCGCCGGCGTCGACCGCGACCATCAGCTCGGCGTCGATCACCACCGACGACGGCGCCAGCGTGCCCGAGCCGCCGGCGGCGAACACGACCTCGGCCGATCGGGCCCGCCGTCGCCCCAGCCGGTCGGGATAGCCGGCGAGGATCGACACCAGCAGCGCCTCGTCGACCGCGGCGTCGCCGTCGGGTCCGCGGACCTCGTCCCTGGCGATGCGCTCGAGCTGCCTGGCCGCGCGATCGACCGCCATCGCCGTGGCCACGTCGAGCCCGGCGTCGCGCAGCCGCGCCGGTCGCATGCCGTCGTGGCGGGCGTCGAGGAGTGCGTCGAGATCCTCGATCAGATCCGAGTCGGCGGCGATGCGCGCGGCCGCGCCCGGGCCGCGACGCTCCACCCGCAGCTCGCGCGCGCCCAGCGACGCCGCCACCACCACGCCCTCGCGGCTCACCCCGCGCCGCTCGGCCTCGACCAGCACGCGCGCTTGCCGCGGATGGGCGGGGAAGCGCAGCATGCGCCGGCCGGTCGCCGTCACCGCGCCGGTACCGTCGACGGCACCCAGCCGCCGCAGCAGCTCGTCGGCGGCGTCGGTGGCGGTGGTCGGCGGCGCCTCGAACCAGGGGAAGTCCGCCAGGCGCGCGAAGCCGGCGGCGTGGAGCTCGAGCGCTGCCTCGGCCAGATCGGCGCGCGCCACCTCGGGCGCGTCGCGCTCGCGCCGGGTGTCGTGATCGTGCCTGGTGTACAGGCGCAAGGCCCGGCCCGGCCGGGTGCGTCCGGCGCGTCCGGCCCGCTGGGTGGCGCTGGCCCGCGAGATGGGCTCGATCACCAGGCTGGGCAGCCCCGACCACGGCGAGTGCCGCGCCACGCGCGCGGTGCCGGTGTCGATCACCGCCACCACGCCGTCGATGGTCACCGAGGTCTCGGCGACGTTGGTGGCCAGGATGATCTTGCGCCGGTCGGCCCTGGCCACCGCGCGGTCCTGCTCGTCGGCCGACAGGTCGCCGTGCAGCGGCAACACCAGCAGGTTGGAGCGCCCCGCCAGCTCGGCCAGGTCCTCGGCGGCCCGGCGGATCTCGCCGCCCCCGGGCAGGAACACCAGCACGTCGCCGTCGAGGCCCTCGCTCACCAGCCGCCGCACCGCGCTCGCCACCTGCTTGCCGAGGTGGCGGTCGTCGGGGGCGGCGTCGTACTCGATGTCGACCGGAAATGTCCGGCCTTCGGACACCACGACCGGCGCGTCGAGGAAGCCCGCCACCGGTCCCGGATCGATGGTCGCCGACATCGCCACGATCTTGAGGTCCGGGCGAGGCCCACGTCGCAGCCGCTGGCACAGGGCCAGCGCCAGGTCGCCGGCCAGGTGGCGCTCGTGAAGCTCGTCGAGGATGACGACGCCGGTGCCCCGCAACGTCGGATCGTCGAGCAGCCGTCGGGTCAGGATGCCCTCGGTGACGAAGCGGATCCGGGTCGCGCCGCCGACCCGACGGTCGAAGCGCACCTCGTAGCCGACCTCGTCGCCCAGCCGCGCGCCGCGCTCGCTGGAGACCCGCGCCGCCGCCAGCCGCGTCGCCAGACGCCGTGGCTCGAGCACGACCACGTCGCCCTGACCGGCGAGCCCGGCGTCGAGCAGCGCGCCCGGCACCCCCGTGGTCTTGCCCGCGCCGGGCGGCGC
>SXJR01000068.1 GCA_005779305.1 Myxococcales bacterium | reverse complement strand
GTTGACCGGCAGGTTGGCGAACTGGCCGGTGCGATCGCGGGTCTCGGTGACGGCGCGCTGGGTGATGGCGTCGCGCGGCCAGGCGCCGGCGCAGTCGAGGACGCTCGTGTACGCATCGGCCGCGGCCGGACGTTCGGGGGCGAGGTAGCCGGCCTCGGTCCAGATCGGTGCGCCGGCGAGGCCGGCGAACTGCGAGCGCTGGAGCGAGCCGAGGGCGAAGGTGTAAGCGGCGGTGAAGGCGCTGCTGGCATAGGGATCGTCGACGGTGCCGGTGAAGACGCCGGGGTCGTCGATGGCGTTGCCGCCGAGGAAGTACCGGGTGGGCACGGGCGCGCCCTGCTCGGGATCGAACCAGAACGGCACCAGCGAGGCCGAGGCGCCGTCGCGGTAGGTGTTGCCGGCGATGACGAAGTCGCCGTAGGCCGGGTTGTGGTGCACGAAGCCCTCGCGCACGTCGTACGAGACGTTTCCGATGACCTCGGCCGGGCCGATCGAGAGGGCCGGGGTGCGGGTGCGGCAGTGAGCGAACAGGTTGCCGAGGATCGAGATGCGGCCGCCGGCGTTGCCGCCGCCGATCGAGCCGTCCGAGTTGAGCAGGCAGAAGTTGTGGGCGCCGTCGGGATGGCCGCCGGCCGGGTTGGCGAAGGCGATCACCGACGCCTGCACGGTGATGTGGTGGGCGCCGTCCCAGAGATCGACGTTCTCGTCGACGCCGTGGGACACGTCGACGTGATCGAGGAGGATGTGGTTGGCCGACGAGAACTGGATGGCGTCGTGCTGCTCGGGGCCCCAGGTTCCGTCGGGCGGGTTGGGCCGCACTCGCACGTGGCGCACGATGATGTTGCCCAGGCGCACGCCGTAGGGGGTGGTCAGGTGGCCGTTGATGGTGATGCCAGCGCCGGGCGCGGTCTGGCCGGCGATCGTGATGTCGCCGCTGGTGATCTCGACGTCGCCGGTGATCACGCCCGAGACGTCGAAGACCACGTAGCGGGGACCGCTCTGGGCCACGGCCCAGGCCAGGCTGCCCTGCCCGCTCGCCGCCAGTGTGGTCACGTGCAGGACCTGGCCGCCGCGGCCGCCGGTGACGCCGGCGCCGAAGCCGCGCGCCGACGGGAACGCCGGCTGCGCCACTGCCGGCGCGGCGACCGCCAGCACGGCCAGCAACGCCAGCCCGATCGAACCTCTCATGCCGCGATCGTAACGCGTCAGCGGCCGAACAGATCGGCCATCGTGACCAGCTCGTACCCGCCGCCGCGCAGCGCGTCGATGATCGCGGGTAACGCCGCCAGGGTCTCCTCCTGGCCTTCGTGGAACAGGATCACGTCGCCGGGGGACACCTTGTCGGGTCCACAGCGAGCGGCGATCACCTCGGGCGCGGCCCGCTCGTGATCGCGGCTATCGAACGACCACAGGGCGACGGTGTAACCGGCGGCGAGCAACGCGGTGCCGTCGATCGGCCCGAGCGAGCCGTGGGGCGGCCGCACCCAGCGACCCTCGCGCTGCGGTCCGAGCGCGCGCTCGGTGCGACCGAGGTGATCGAGCAGCTGGTCGGGGCGCTGGCGGGTGAACCGCCTGTGGTAGTAGCCATGGCTGGCGAGTTGGTGGCCGCCGCGCAAGTACTCGCCGATCACGGCCGGCTGCTTCTCGACGTAGTAGCCCATCACGAAGAACGTGGCCGCCACGCGTCGCGCCGCCAGCACGTCGAGGTACCGCGCGGTGAGCGCGTGGGGACCGTCATCGAAGGTGAGGGCCACCCGACGCGAAGCCGACCCGGCGCGCCACAGCAAACGCCCCCGCGTCGCCCGCTGGACGACGTCGCGAACCAGCTGCCGGGCAGCGACGCGCATCGATCCTGGGTACCGCGGAACCACGCCGCGACACCAGAGCGCAGTGAGGTACGCTCGACCGAGGAGCCCACAGCGCCTCGGGGCCGCGACTCAGGGGCGCCAGAGCAGATCGAACGCGCCGGCGTGGATCATCACCGGCCGGCCGTCGAGCATGGGCGCGAGGGAGAAGCTGGCGTTCTCCTCGAGGGCCGCGTCACAGTCGCCGGCGGGCTCGGCGTGGACGACGATCTGGGCCGACGCGGGATCGCCTGAACCGAGCGTGCCGTCCCAGCAGGCCCAGATGCGGGTGCGGGCGCAGCCGGTGTACTGGGCGGTGACGATGAGCGACGTGCCTTGCAACCGCGCCGACGCGACCTGGGCCGGCTCACCGGGACATTCGTCCTCGAGCAGGATCGACGAGGTGTCGTCGGGATAGGCCACCAGGTTGTCACCGCAGGCCAGGAGGAGGGAGAGCGAGGAGCTCAGGAGGATGGAACCGAGGATGTGGAATCGCATGGTCGACACCCTCACACATTCGCCCACGTCGCTCGAAGTACGATCGTCGCGCGTGCGTTCGCGCGCAACCTCGGTTGAACAACCAGAGTTCGCGCAACGCCGCACGTACTATCTGGCCCATGAACCTCCGTTCGAGTGTGATCGCGTGCCTCGCCCTCGGCTCGTGCGGCAAGGGCGACGGCACTGCCAGTGGCGGCGAGAGCAGTAGCGGCAGCAGCGGCGCGATCAGCGGCGGCAGCAAGCTCGGCGGACCGTCGACGTGGCTGAAAGCCGGCTGGAAGCCGGTCGAGGTCGAGCTGAAGAACGTGACGCTGTCGGTCGAGGTTCCCGACGGGCTGCCTGTCAACGCCGACTACATGCTCGGCAAGGACTGGTGGGCTGGGGCCGGTGGCGACGTCACCAGCGCCGTCTCCATGAGCGGCCCCCGCCTGACCCTCGACAACCCACGCATGAAGGCCTACGCCGACGCCGAGGCACTGGCCCGCGACGTCGAACCCGACGCCGCCCGCGCCGACCTGATCGAGATCACCAAGGAGTGGCTGCCCGACGGCCGCCTGCGCTACGTGTCGGCGGTGAAGGGCAACTCGCACCTCGATGTCACCGAATGGATCCCGGTCGACGGCGAACGCGGCATCAAGTGCGTAGCCCACTGGTGGGCGGGCCCCGGCGATCACGACAGCAACCATCCGCCCGACCCGGCGATCCTGGCCTGGCTGGCCCGCTTCTGCGCCAGCGTGAAGCTCGCGCCGCCGGCCGCGCCTGCGCCGTGACCCAGCCGCTCAGGCCAGCGTCGCGACCCGGTCGCCGAAGACCCGCTCGAGGCGGCCGAGCAGCTCGTCGGACGGTGACACCATCCAGCGCTCGCCCAGGGCGATGATGGTCTCGCTGCGCTGCGGGATGGCCAGCCGCACCATGGCCTGGCAGGCGCCGCGCGGGGCGCCCATGAGGATCGTCTTCAGCTCGGCGATCTGCTCCCGGGTGACGCTGTCGGCGTTCAGGTTGATGTCGACCCGCGACGTCTTGGCGGCGCGCAACTCGGCGATGGGCGTCGCGTTCTCGAGCAGGATCTTCCAGTCGGCTTGCTCGGCGGTGCCCTCGTTCTGGACCTTGCCGCTGCACAGGATGGGCTCGTCGCAGACCAGGACGTGGCGCACCTTCTCGAAGGTCTTGGGGAAACACACCACCTCGATGCCGCCGCTCTGATCCTCGAGGATGAAGCGGGCCATCTTGTCGCCCTTCTTCGTGATCATCTCGCGGTACTGGGCGACCACGCCGCCCACCGAGGCCTCACCGGCGCTCCGCTTGCCCTCGACGAAATCGCTGGTGGTCGCGGTCGCGTAGCGCGAGAGGTCGCCCCGGTAGCGATCGAGCGGATGTCCCGAGATGTAGAAGCCGAGCGCCTCCTTCTCGAAGGCCAGGAGCTGCTTGGCCGTCCATTCCTCGACCTCGGGATAGACCTCGGCCGCCGCCGACGTCGCACCCACGGGCGCGACCGCGTCCATCAAGCCGAACAGGGACGTCTGCCCGCTCTTGCGATCGCGCTGCTCGGCGGCGCCGGCCTCGATCGCGCCATCGAGCGCGCCCAGCACGCGGGCCCGATGCAGGCCGACGATCGCCGCCACGCCGTCGAACGCGCCGCTCTTGACCAGCGCCTCGATCACCCGCCGGTTGCACTTCTGGGTGTCGACCCGCCGGCAGAAGTCGTAGGCGCTGTTGAACGCCCCGCCCTCCTTGCGAGCCTCGAGCACAGCCTCGACCGCGCTACCGCCCACGCCCTTGACCGCGCCCAGGCCGAAGCGAATGACCTTGTTGCGCAGCGCGCCGGTCCGCGGTGTCACCGTGAAGTCCTGCGCCGACTCGTCGACGTCGGGCCGCTCGACGACCAGGCCCATCGACCGGGCCTCGGCGATGAACTTGACGATGTTGTCGACGTTGTCGGTGTCGCACGACATCAGGCCGGCCATGAACTCGTGCGGGAAGTGATGCTTGAGATAGGCGGTCTGGTACGTGACCCATCCGTAGGCGGCGGAGTGCGACCGGTTGAAGCCGTAGCCGGCGAAGAACGCGATCAGCTCGAAGATGGAGTCGGCGATCTTGGGGTCGACGCCCTTGGCGACGGCTCCCTCGACGAACCCCGCCTTCTCCTTGTCCATGATCTCCTTGTTCTTCTTGCCCATGGCGGGGCGGAGGTGATCGGCGCGGCCGAGCGTGTAACCGGCCAGCACCTGGGC
>SXJR01000457.1 GCA_005779305.1 Myxococcales bacterium | reverse complement strand
GCGACGAGGTGATGGGCGTGATCAAGGACCTCGCCACCGGCGTCAAGACCATGCTGGTCGTGACCCACGAGATGCAGTTCGCGACCGACATCGCCACTCGGGTCTGGGTGATCGACGGTGGCACCATCGCCGAGGACGGCCCGCCGTCCCAGGTCGTCGACGCGCCCCGCACCGCGGTGGCGCGGGAATACTTCGGCCGCATGAAGCGGCGGCGGTCCTGACATCGGCGTCGCGGAGCCGCACGCTGCGACCAACCGGTGGCCGGCAAGTCCGCGGTCTCACTACCCCGGCCAGATGGCACGACCAGTGCAAACGGTCACGCTATGACGAGACTCCTCGGGATCGCATCTCGTGTCGGTGGTGTGGGTGTGGCGGCGCTGGCCCTGGCCGCCTCCACCACCGAGGGCGACCGCAGCACCGGCGGGCGCTGTCCGGCCGGCGAGCAGTGCGCCAACGAGACGCCCGAGGGCCTCGCCTTCGAGGGCGCGCAGGTGAGCTGGTTCATCGGCAACGGCGTCGCCAACACGGCGGTCGGTGGTGTTCAGACCATCGCGATCATCGACCGGGTCGACAACCAGCCGATGACCTGGCCGTTCACGCCCAAGGTCACCAGCTCGGCACACGCGGCGGCGGTCGCCGATTCGTCGTCGGTGTCGCTGTCAGCGCTGTCGGCCGGCTCGGGTCACCTCCGAATCACCCGCGTCGCTGACGGCTACCTCTTCGATCGCCTCTTGGTCGAGAGCCGCGCCATCGCGCGCATGCAGGCGCGGCCGTCGCTCACCGAGTCGTGGCCCGGCTTCGGCACCGACTCGTGGGCCGCTTACGCCGACTCGACCGTCGACGTCGCCATCGCCCTCTACGACGCCGATGGCGGCTGGCTGGTCGACGACAGCATGGAGATCGCGTCGAGCGCGCTGGTCCGTCGCACCACGTGGGACGCCGCCGAGATCCACCCGCTCCCGGGCACGGGCAGCACCGTCGACCTCCTGGTCGGCGCCGGCGATCGCAACGAGACCGTGCAGGTGAGCGTGACCGACCGGCTGACCCAGCTCACCGGCGGCGGCAACCAGCAGCGAGGGGTCAACGACCGCGCCGAGGTCTGCTTCGCCGCCTACGACGGCTCGATCCGTGTCTTCGGCGTGCCCTTCAACTTCGTGGTCACCGGCCCCGGCGTGGCGCTGGCGCCGTTCGAGCAGGATCACCGCTCGTGCCTCGAGGTCCGCGCCACCGGCCTCGGCACCATCGTCGTCACCGCCTCGGCCGGCAACGGCCTGAGCGCCACCGGCACCGTCGAGGTCACCTCGACCGCTACCCGGGCTCGGCCCCGCGGCTCGTGGGTTGCGCGCTTCGACCTCGGCGAGCGCGCCCTGGCCGACGACACCGGCGAGTGACCGGTCAGCGCGGTCCGGCGATCCGCACCCGGAACACCAAAGGGCGCACCAGCCCTGGCAGCGCGGTTCGCGGCTTGACGGTGGCCCCGTCGGTGCTCCCGGGCGGCACGTCGAGCCACACGTTGAGGAGCTCGTCGACGGCGCGTTTGCGCCCACAACGCGGGCAGAACTTGGTCTCGTCGCCGGCGCACTGAACACAGCGGACCTGGACGCGCATGGGGATGGTGATGTGCCCTCCGCTGGCCGCCTCGTGAGCGTCGAGGATCAGCTCGATCGCACCGTCGGCGGCCTGGCGGGCGAGGCCGTGCGCCAAGAGGACGTTGAGGTTGACGCTCAGCCGGCGGAGGATCGCGGTCGGCGCGGGCCGCGGCCGCACGGTTGGTGACGCGAACGCCGGCGCCCGTCGGGCTCGATCGTAGGCGGCGCGCTGGACCGGATCGGACAGCACCGCGTAGGCCGCCGAAAGCTTCTGGAACATCCCGGTCGCCGCCTGGCCGGCGCGGTCGGGGTGCCACTTCCGAACCAGCTCGCGCCACACCCGCCGCAGCTCGGCCTCGCCGGTATCCTCGCGGACCCCGAGCCGGGTGTAGTGATCGTCGTCCGAGTCCGACGGCATCCCTCCACGATAACGGATCAGAACAGCAGCGTGTAACCCACGAACGTCGCGCAGGCGGCCAGGCTGAACACGAACACGTGCACGAACAGGCCGGGCGGGCGGGGGGCGTCGGCCGGAGCCGGCGCCTGGATCGAGGCCAGCTCGAGGCGCGCCGCCTGGAGCCGGTGATCCTGCTCGGCGCGCGCGACCTTCTGGCGCTCGAGGTCGGAGATCTCGTTGATCAGCGCGTCGGCGCGCGCGCCGCGGGCGGCATCGTCGTCGCGGTACATCAGAACTTGTATCCCTTCTTGGCGGCGGCCTTCTTGGTGCTCTTCATCATCTCGCTCTCGAGCGAGGGCGCGTCGGCGGTGCCGAGCTTGGCCTTCTCGGCGTCGATGAAGGCCTGACGCTCGGCCTCGAGCTTGGCGATCTTGGCCTTGAGCGCCGCGCGCTCGGCGGCCTTCTGGGCGACGAACGCCTGCTTCTCCTCGAGCGACTTGCCCTGCATGTCGGCGGGCAGGTCGGTGTCCTTGGCCTTCTCGAGCCAGCGCGCGTCCTTGTCGACGGCGTCGACGATGTCCCAGTTCTCGTTCTTGTAGGCCCGCTTGGCCTTCATCTGGCTGCGCTCGATCGCCACCTTGGCGCTCATCTTGGCCGAGGACATGTCGGCCGCGGCCTGCCGCGCCACCGAGGCCTGGCCCTGGGCGCCGTAGGCGACGTAGGTGCGGTTGAGCTCGCTGCCGAGCTGCAGGATCTCGGCGTCCTGCGGCGCCGGGATGTGCTGCGCGACCTTGTTCTGGTCGATGTTGGTGAGGTCCGACTTCGCGAGCACTGCCGCCGCCGTCCACGACTGATCGTCGCTGCCGCAGTGGATGAGCTGGACCGCGATGTCCTTGCCGGCCGCCAGCTCCATCGCGGCCGAGGCCGCGATCGGGCCCTGGTCGAATGACTCGTTGCCGGCGATGAACACGAAGCGCAGGGCTGCTGGATCGTTCGACCACGCCAGGGAGGTGACCGCGGTCTGGATCGCCTGACCCGCGAACTCGCTGCCGCCGTTGGTGAACAGGGCCTCGAGCTTCTCGGACACCTGATCGAGATCGGTCGAGAACGGCATCACCTGGCGGATGTACCCGCTCTGCTGCGACAGGGTGTCGTTGCCGTACTCGAAGAGCGCCAGCTCGATCTTCACGCCGCGGGTCTTGCCGTCGACGACGCGGGTGATCTTGCCCATGTCGTCGACCATCTTCCACAGGTGCGAGCGGGCCTGGTTGATGAGGCCGTCCATGCTGCTCGAGGTGTCGAGCACCAGCGCGATCTGCACGGTGTCGACCACCGTGTCGCGCGGCATCTCGGCCGGCGCCGCGATCGTGGCGCTGGCGACGGCCGCGGGCGGGGAGGCCGAGGGGCCGTACTTGCCCACCGCGATGGCCACGCCGGCGGCGCCGCCGAGGGTTGCGACCAGCGTCAGGCTGTGGCGACGCAACCAACGACCCAGGGTGGAACGGACGGTGTTAGACATTGGGACGGCTCCTTGTGCCGGTGGGGCGAAGGTTCCCAACGCACCACGGCGGCGGAGCCGTGTAAGGCCTGCGTCAGGCCCGGGTGCGGTATCTTTCCGATGTGGGGGAACCTCGGGGAACGTCGCTTGGCGACCGCCTCGCCGCGCAGCGCGCGCAGCTCTTCGTCGGCCGGGCCCGGGAGCTCGCGCTGGCCGAAGATCTGGTGACCGGCGCGTTCGACGTGCTCCACGTGCACGGCCCAGGCGGGGTCGGCAAGACCACGTTGTTGCTGGAGATCGCGCGCCGGGCCGAGGCGAGGGGCCTCCGGGTAGCCCGTCTGGACGCGCGCCATCTCGGCGTGGACGCGCACGAGGTCGGGGCGGCGCTGGCGGCTGCGGTTGGCGGCGGGCCCCCGGGCATGCTGGTGATCGACACCTTCGAGCGACTCCGTGCCCTGGAGGCCTGGCTGCGCGACGAGTTCCTGCCGTCCCTGCCGGCGTCGACCCGGGTCGTGATCGCGGGTCGCTACCCACCGACCGACGAATGGCGCACGGATCTGGGGTGGATCGATCGACTGCGCGTGGTGTCGCTGCGCCACCTCGATGATGGAGATGCTCGAGAGTACCTGCGCCGCCGCGGCGTGCCCGACGCCGCCCACGAGGAGGCGCTGCGGGTGACGCTGGGGCACCCGCTCGCGCTCTCGCTGGTCGCCGAGCCCCTCCGCGCCGGCGCCGACGCGCCGGCCGGCGCGATGGACGCGGCGCTACGCGGTCTGCTGGAGCGGTTTCGCTCCGAGGCGCCCACGCCTCGCCACCAGCGCGCTCTCGAGGTCGCGGCGATCCTGCGGGTCACGACCGAGCCCGCCCTTCGTGGCGTGCTGGGCGCCGACGACGCCGCCGAGCTGTTCGCGTGGCTCCGCGGGCTGTCGTTCGTGGAGGCGGCGCCGCAAGGGCTGGTGCTCCACGACCTGGTGCGCGACACGGTCGCCGCCGAGCTGTGCTGGCGCGATCCCGACGGTCACCGCCAGCTCCTCGGCCGGGCCCGCGACTTCTATCGCGGGCGCGTGCTCGGCCTCGAACGCACCGAGCGCGCCGCCCAGCTCGCGCTGCTCTACGACATGACGTATCTCCATCGCACCAACCCGGTGGTGCGGCACCTGTTCGCGTTCGACCAGGACTTCGCGCACTACGAGGATCGGGTGCGCGACAGCGACTGGCCTGCGATCGAGGCCGCGTTGCGTCGACACGAGAGCGAGGACGCGATCCGCTGGGCGCGGCACTGGGCTGTAGCCCAGGCCGACGCCGCGAGCGTGTTCCGCGGCGCCGACGGCCGGCCCGTCGGGTTCCACCTCGCGCTCCGGCTCGATCTGGCGGGCCGAGCGGCGGGCCTCGATGATCCCGCGGTCGCGGCGGCGTGGGCGCACGTCGACGCGGCGGTCGGCCTGCGCGACGAGGAGTGCGCGCTCCTCACGCGATTCTGGCTCGATCTGGAGCGCTACCAGGCGGTGACCGATGTCGGCAGTCAGATGTTCCTGCACATGGTGCGGCGCTACGCGGTCACGCCGGGGCTGGCGTACGCGTACGCGACCTTCGCCGACGCGGTGTTCTGGACCCCCGCCTTCCTCTACATGCGTTTCGAGCGCCTCACCGCGGTGGACTTCGAGGTCGGCGGCCGCCGGTTCGGCGTGTTCGGTCACGACTGGCGTGGCGAGCCGGTGACGAGCTGGCTCGACTGGGTCGGCAACCAGGTGCTGGCCGTGACCCACGCCGGCGCGCTGGCCCGGCCGGCGCGAACCGACGTCGCCGTGGCCCTGTCCCGGCACGAGTTCCTGGCCGCGACCCGGGCCGCGCTGCGCGATCGGCACAGCGTCGAGCGCCTCGCCGAGAACCCGCTGGCCTCGTCGCGGCTGGTGCGGGTCGGGCTCGACGCGCGCGCCGGCGGCGACGCTCGTACGCGGCACCTGGCGACGTTGCTCGACCGCGCCCACGCCGAGCTCGCGGCTGACGCGCGCACCGAGAAGTCGATGCGCGCGGTGCACCGCGCGTACCTGGATCCGGCCGAGACCCACGAGCTGGCCGCCGACGCGCTCGGGATCTCGTACAGCACCTTCCGGCGCTGGCTGCAGCGCGGGACCGAGGAGATCGCGTCGTGGCTGTGGCGGCTCGAGGTCGACGACGATCAGCGTGACGAGCCGTGGCCGTTCGACGACTCGTGACGACGCGGGTCAGCGGCGCTGGAGCACGAGCTCCTGCGGACCATCGCAGCCGGGACACCCGACCCGGGTCCAGACGATCGTCGCCGAGGCGCCGTCGGCGACGCGGTACGCCTCGATCTCACCGGTGACCTCGCCCTGGTGAGGCTCGAGGAAGAGGTCGATGTCGGTCCCGTCGACCTCGATCAGCGCGGTCGCGCCATCGCTCATGGACGTGCCGGTGGTCGCGCACGCCGCGTCGGTGTAGTAGGTCCCGCGCTGGCGCACTTCGAGGATCAGGCGCGGCGAGACGTCGAGCTCGACATCGTAGCGGACGGCGACGTTGGCGCCCCGCGGCGGGACCAGGGCCACGCAGGTCCCGGTGGTGACGCGGCCAGCGTTGGTGAGCATGCTGAGGGCGCGGTAGCCGCCTGGCAGGCTCGGCGAGAGCGCAGGCGCACGATCGAGCACGATGGTCGGCGGCGCGTCCGGATCGGTGGTGCGCGGGTCGTCGGCGTCGAAGGTGAGGGTCAGGCGGTCGCCCGCGAGCCCGCCGCGGAACACGTAGGTGGCGTCGCCGCCCGAGGCCAGCAGGGCGTCGCCGTCGATCACCAGGTCGAACATCATGGCGTCGACCGAGCCGATCGGCAGTCCGGCCATCAGCTTGATCAGCTCGACGTGCAGCTGCGTGGGTGAGATCGATATCCGCCCGGCCACGCCGGCGCTTGCGCCGCGCGTGTGGGTCGTGCCTTCGAGATCGATCGACGCGATCGTCCAGTCGCCGAGCACGCCGCCGGTCGGGCCATCGAGGTCGCCGCCCGCGTCGGGCATGCCCTCGGAGGAATCGTCTCCGCCGCAGCCGGCGGCCGCGGCGAGGCACAGGGACAGGATCAGGGGGGTCAGGCTAGTTCGAGCGGTCATGATCGAGGTCTCCAGGACGGCACTCACACCGTCCCGTGGAACGCTGTCCACCGACCATTCCACCAGGTGCTCACGTGCTGCTCAGCGTGCGACGTCGCACGCGTCGTCCAGGCGTGGGTGTGACGCCTACGTGCCGTAGGTGCCCATCCGGACTAGAACCGGACGGTGGCCAGCGACGACGAGACCGCGAGCGCGCGCACGGTGACCGCGCCGGAAGGAGCCGCGCCCGCGTGCAGGGCGCTGGCAGGCCGATCCTTCGTACTGACAGGGCAACGCGCGGCTGACCCAGCGTTACGTCGTGGTCGATCGAGAAAGCCATGATCGACGTCGTCATGCTCGTCGGAGGTCTCGTCCTGCTGTACTTCGGTGCCGAGTGGCTCGTGTCCGGAGCCGCGCGGCTGGCCGAGTCGTTCGGCGTGGCGCCGCTCATCGTCGGACTCACCGTGGTCGCCTATGGCACCTCGGCGCCCGAGTTGGTGGTCGGCGTCGGCGCCGCGCTTCGTGGCCAGGGCGACATCGCGCTCGGCAACGTCGTCGGTTCGAACGTCGCCAACATCGGACTCATCCTCGCCGTGGCCGCGCTGATCGTGCCGCCGCGCATCGATCCGTCGCTGGCACGACGCGAGGTCTGGGTGCTGCTCGGCTCGACGGCGCTGGTGCCGCTGGCGCTCCTCGGCGGTGGGATCCAGTGGTGGGATGGCGCCGGGCTCGTCACCCTTGCGGTCGTCTACACCCTGGTGATGGTGCGGGCGGCGCGCACCGCGCCCGGGACGGCCGCCGAAGACCTCGCCGTCGTCGCCGCTGCCGCCGACGCGGCGGTGCCGGGGGCGATGCCCCGTGGACGGCTGGCCCTCGCCGGGCTCGCGGTGGTCGGGCTGGCCTTGCTCGTCGTCGGTGGCCATTTCCTCGTCGAGGGTGCGGTCGGCCTCGCCCGCACCTTCGGCATGAGCGAGCGACTGATCGGCCTCACCATCATCGCGATCGGGACCTCGTTGCCCGAGCTGGCCACCTCGATCATCGCGGCCGTCCGTGGCCACAGCGACATCGCCGTCGGCAACGTCGTCGGCTCGAACATCTGCAACGTCCTCCTCATCCTGGGCGCCTCGGCGCTCGCCGGCGGCCTCGACGCCGACCTCTCGGCGGTGGCCCTCGACCTGAGCGTGCTCGCGGCCATGACAGTGGCGGCCGCCATCGTGATCCGGACGCGCCAGCGAGTGTCCCGTCCCGAGGCCGCCGTGCTCCTGCTCGGCTACGTCGCCTTCCTCGCGGCGCTGGCGGTCACAGCCGGGTGACGTTCAGGGTGCGGTCAGCGCGAAGTGATTCGCGGAGCCCGGTCGGTAGGTCGGCGCGTCGCGCCGGATGGCCCAGATACCGAATGCCAGGAGCGCGGCCCCGGCCGCCAGCGTGATGCCGCCGCCGGTGGTGAGGCCGTCGCTGTCGTCGGAGAGGCCGATGGGCAGGAGCACGATGCCGGTGATGGCCGCGGCCCCGCCGACCGAGGTGCTGATGATGCCCATCACCCGCAGCCCGCCGGTGTTGTCCTCGTAGAGGCTCAGCGAGCGGCGGTAGACGGTGGTGCCGGGATCGACGTGCACGAGCTCGGTCTCGAGCTTGCGGTTCCCGATCACCGGGAAGCCAAGCAGGATGTTGCCGGGCGGGAGGTCGGCGACACACGGCGACGCCGGGCACAGGAGCTGGGGCGCTTCGTTGAACCGGTAGCGGACCCGCCCGTCGTCGCCGGCGACCGGCTTTGCCGCCATGTGGACGCGGTGGACCGGCGCCGGCCCGTCGACGACGTCGACCACCAGCCGGCCGGTCGTGGCCTCGGGTGGTGCGGCGACCGTGCCGGGCGGCGCGATGGCCTCGGGAGTCGGAAGAGCCGGCAACTGCCTGACGCATGCGGCGCTCAGCACGGCGACCGCGGCGATGCCCCCAACAGGCTGCGCGAGACGAACGATCACGAGTACACTCGAGGCTACTCTCTCGAGTCGGGGATGTCATCCATGCGTCGACTGGTCCTGGTGTCGATCGTGATCGCGTGCGCGGCCTGCACCGTGCGGGTGCCGCGCACGCCAGGCCTGCGGGTCACGATCCCCATCCGCGCCGAGATCCGCGCCCAGGCGGTGGTCGAGGTCGCGACGGCGCCGGTCGAGCTGCAGGGCTCCACCGTCGTCGAGTTCTTCGGCATCCCGCTCGAGGACGCGCAGGACGTCGTCTTCGTCCTCGATCGCTCCGGCTCGATGAGCAACCCGGCAACCGGCCGGCTGGCCGAGATCGCCGTCCCCGATCCGTCCGCCGCGCCGCCGTCGCCGCCGGGTCCGCCCACGTCACCGCCACCCCCGCTCGACGGTTCGCAACGTCCACCGCCGCCACCGCCCGATCCGACGATGACGCCACCGCCGCCCGATGCGCCGCCGGTCACGCCCGGGGCACCGGTCGCCGCGCCCGTCGTCGCGCCGCTGGCCACGCCGCGCAAGATCGACGTCGCGCTGGCCGAGCTCGCCGACGCCCTCCGCCGCCTGCCGCCGGGGACGCGCCTCAACGTGGTCTTCTTCAACGACGAGCTCGAGGCGTTCGCGCCCACCATGGTCTCTCTCGACGACGCCGGCCGCGAGGGCCTGGTGGGGTTCGTGTACGAGACCACGCCCTCGGGCCGGACCGCGCTCACGCCGGCCATGCGCCTGGCCTTCCTCATGAACGCGCGCCGGATCGTCCTGCTCTCCGACGGCCTCGGCAACGTCGGCGGCAACGCCAGCGCGTTGCTCCGCGACGCGCGCGAGGCGGTCCGCGGCGGCGTCCGCATCGACACCATCGGCATCGGCCGCGACCAGGACGGGTTGCTCCTGCAGAGCCTGGCCGCCGAGAGCGGCGGCTTCTACCAGCCGCTCTGACGACGATCATGGCGGAGCCCTTCGAGCTGTCAGGATTCGACGCCCACGCCTGGATCAGCTTGGTCGAGACCGGGCGCCCGAACGATCCGGACGTCGCGCTCGGCGGCGCCCTCGGTGAACTGGCCCTCGCCGAGCTCGCACCCTACTTCGCGCCCTGCGAGCTGGCGGGCTGGTGCGTGCCCGACAAGAAGGCGGGCTGGGTGATCAAGGCCAAGGGCGCGTCGGTCGCGCGTGATCGCTGGGCGCTGGTCGCGCCCGATGGCAGCGGCCTGGGCGGCGAGGCGCGGACGCCGGCCGGCCCGCGGCGCTCGCTCGACGACCTGCGCAAGGTGGTCGATCCCGGCAAGGTCGCGTGGCGCTCGCCGGCGCTGAAGGCCGGCCTCGACTTCCTGTTCCACGGCGCGGCTCCGTCGGCCGAGGCGGTCGCCGCGGCCGAGAAGTTCGCCGCCAAGCTGACGCTGGCGGGCGGCGGCGACCTGCTCCAGTTCGAGGAGGGCGCGAACCACAAGCTGCGCTGCCTTCCGCCCGACCTCTCCCGGTTCGCGGCGGCGCGCCGCCTCAGCCTGTACAACACCGGCGTTCGCCAGCTCTCCGACGCGATCGTGACCCTGCCCGCGCTCGAGAGCATCCACACCGCGTACGCGCTGGTCTCGTGGATCACGCCGCGCATCGGTGAGCTCACCCACCTGCACACGCTGTCACTGCAGAGCGCGCCGATCCGCGAGCTCCCTGGGACGATCGCGACGCTGCCGCTGCGGACCCTCAACCTGCGCGGGTGCCAGTGGTTGCGTCGCCTGCCGGCGGAGCTGGCCTCGGCCACCACGCTGACCGAGCTGGTCGTGGCCGGCTGCGCGTTCCCGCCCGATGGTGAGGCCGCCGCGGTGGTGGCCGCGATCCGCGCCGCCAACCCGACCTGCACGATCACGACGTGACGATCAGTCCCTCGCGGTCCGCAGGTACAGGGCCGGCACCAGGAAGAGGTTGAGCGCCGTCGAGGTGAGCAGTCCGCCGAGGATGACCGCCGCCATCGGCGACTGGATCTCGTTGCCGGGCTCGCCGCCGGCGATCACCAGCGGGACCAGCGCCAGCCCGGCGCACAGCGCGGTCATCAGGATCGGGCTCAGGCGTTCCAGCGATCCGCGCTGCACCGCCTCGCCGAGGTCGGCGCCCTCCTCGCGGCGCAGGTGCTCGAAGTGCGAGACCAGCATGATGCCGTTGCGGGTGGCGATGCCGAACAGGGTGATGAAGCCGATCAGCGAGCCGACCGAGAGGACGCGGTCGCCGAGGTGGACGGCGACGACGCCACCGATCAGCGCCAGCGGCAGGTTCACCATCACCAGCAGGGCCCGGCGGGTCGAGTTGAACGCGAGCTGGAGGATGAGGAAGATCGTCACCACCACCAGCAGGCCGAGCAGGGTCAGGGTCCGGCTGGCGCTCTCCTGGCTCTCGAACTGGCCGCCGTAGACCACGAAGTAGCCCTCGGGGAGGGGGACGTCGCGCTCGACCCCGGTGCGGATCTCGTCGACGACCGATCCGAGATCGCGGCCGCTGACGTTGGCCATGATCACCATCTTGCGCTGACCGGACTCGCGGCTGATCGTGTTGGGCCCGACGTCCTCGTGGATGTTGGCCAGCATCCCCAGCGGCAAGAGCCCGTGGCCGGGCACGTCGATCGGCGTGCGCGCGAGATCCTCGAGGTCGGTCCGCTCCACCGGCGCGTAGCGAACGACGACGTCGTACGCGCGCTGGCCTTCGAGCACGGTGGTCACGGTCTCGCCGGCGAGCGCGCGCTCCATGGCCTCGGCCAGCTCGCCGCGGTGGGTGCCGGCGCGGGCGACCCGGTCGGGATCGAAGTCGACCACGACCTGGGGGATGTCGATCTGCTGCTCGATCGAGACGTCGACCGCGCCCGGGACCGCGGCCATGACGCGGCGGATCTCCTCGGCGTGCACGCGCAGCGTGTAGAGGTCATCGCCGAACAGCTTGACCGCGATCGCGGCCCGGGTGCCCGAAAGCATGTGATCGATGCGGTGCGAGATCGGCTGCCCGATCGTGATCGACGCGCCGGGGATGCGGGCCAGCGACGCGCGCATCGCGGCCAGCATCGCCTCGCGGGAACGAGCCCGCGGCTGGAGCCGGGCCTCGATCTCGGTGGCGTTGACGTCCTGGGCGTGTTCGTCGAGCTCGGCGCGGCCGGGGCGGCGGGCGGTCGAGGCGACCTCCGGGATCGCGTGGAGGAGCGTCTCGACCCGCTGTCCGATCGCATCGGAGGCCGCCAGCGAGGTGCCGGGCAGGGTGACCACGTTGATCGTCAGCGCGCCTTCGTTGAACTCGGGGAGGAACGAGCGGCCGAGCCGGGACCCGAGGTATCCGGAGCCGGCGCCCAGGAGCAGCGTCACCGCCACCGCGAGCCGCCAGTTCCGGATCGTCCACGCCAGCGTCGGCGCGTAGGCTCGCTTGAGCAACCGGAGCAGGGGCGGATCGCGATGGGCCTGGGTGTCGAGCGTGGGCAGGAGGACCGCGCACAGCGCCGGGGTCACGGTCAGCGCGACCACCAAGGACGCGAAGATCGCGACCAGGTAGGCGAAGCCGAGCGGCGCCAGGAGGCGCGCCTCGACGCCGGTCAGGAAGAAGACCGGGATGAAGACCAGCATCACGATCAGGGTCGCGAACACGATCGAGCCCCGCACCTCGCGCGAGGCGTCGAAGATCACCTCGGTGGTCGGTCGCCGTTCGGCCTCCGGCTTGGCGCCCTCGAGGCGTAATCGACGGACGACATTCTCGACGTCGATGATGGCGTCGTCGACCAGGGCGCCGATCGCGATGGTCAGGCCGCCCAGGGTCATCGTGTCGATGCCCTTGCCGAGGAGCTCGAGGACGATGACCGCGACCAGGAGCGAGATCGGCAGCGCGATGGCCGAGATCAGCGTGGCCCGCACGTCGAGCAGGAACAGGAAGATGATGATCACCACCAGGATGGCGCCGTCGCGCAGCGCCGTGGTGACGTTGTCGACCGCCTTGTCGATGAACTCGGCCTGCCGGAACAGCTGCCGCTCGAGCGCCATGCCCTCGGGCAGGCCCTTCTGGATCGCGTCGAGCTCGTCGTCGATCGCCGCGGTCAGCCTGAGCGTGTTGGCGCCGGGCTGCTTGGAGATGGCCATGACCACGGCGCGGGTGGCGTCGACCGAACCTTCACCCACCTGGACGCCGGGGCCGATCTCGACGTCGGCGACCTGACCGATCGTGATCGGGCTGCCTTCGCGGGTGGTGATGACCACGGCGGCGACGTCCTCGCGCGAGGTCAGCCGGCCGAGGCCGCGGATCAGGTGCTGCTGAGAGCCGCGCACCAGGACGCCGCCGGTCGTGTTCTGGTTCGACGTCGAGAGCGCGTGGGTGACGTCCTCGAGCGAGACCTCGTGGCGGACCAGCCGCTCCGGGTGCACCCGCACCTGGTACTGGCGGACGCCGCCGCCGATCGGCACGACCTGGGCCACGCCGGGCACCGACAGCAGGCGCCGGCGCACGGTCCAGTCGGCCACGTCGCGCACCTCGAACCCCTGGTGACGATCGCTGCGCAGGCCGACGAACATGATCTCGCCCATCACCGAGGACACCGGCGCGAGCTGGGGTGGTGGCAGCCCGGGCGGGAGCTGGGGCACGGCTACCTGCAGCTTCTCGGTGACGAGCTGGCGGGCCCGGAGGATGTCGGTCCCCCACGCGAACTCGACCCAGACGATCGAGATCCCGACGCCGGACACCGAGCGAACGCGGCGGACGTCGGTCTGGCCGTTGAGCGCGGTCTCGATCGGCGCCGTGACCAGCGACTCGACCTCCTCGGGCGCCATCCCGTGCGCCTCGGTCACCACGGTCACCGTCGGCGCCGTGAGATCGGGGAACACGTCGACGGGCATGCGCTGCGCGACGAAGACGCCGTAGATCGTCACCGCCAGCGCCGCGATGATCACGAAACCGCGCTGGGTGATCGACCAGCGCAGGGTGCCGTCGATGAGCTTCATGGCGCGCTCCTGGTCCCAGGGTCAGTGGGCATGGCCATGGCCCGGCACGGCGCCGCCGGCGGCGGCGAGCTTGACGTCGTAGGCGCCGCGCACGACGAGGCGGTCGCCGGCGGCGAGGCCGGATCTCACCGCGACCCAGCCGCCCGAGCGGACGCCGAGCTCGAGGACCCGGCGCTCGAAGGACTCGCCTTCGATCTGCACGTAGGCGACGGGTCGGCCGGCGTCGCGCACGATCGCCGACTCCGGGATCGCGAGCGCGTTCACCGGTGGGCCGGTCGCGATGAACACGGTCGCGAAGCTGCCGATGCGCAGCTTGCGGTCCGGGTTGCCCAGCTCGAAGATCAGGGGCACGGTGCGGGTCTTCTGGTCGACGAGCTGGCCGATCGTGACCACTCGTCCATCCGGCGGCGCGATGACGAACACCTCGTCGTAACCGTCGACGCTGAAGGTGGCGCCGGTCGCCTGGGCCGCCTTGGCGATGTCGGGCTCGAAGACGTCGGCGTGCAGCCACACCCGGCTCAGATCGACGACGGTGAAGAGCAGCTCACCGTCCTCGACGCTCTGGCCGGAGGCGGCGTGGATCGCGACCAGCGATCCGGCGATCGCGGATCGGATCTGGAAGGCGCCGGCGCCACCGCGCCCCGAGGCGCCCACGTTGAACTGACCCAGCCGCCCCTGCGCCGCGGCCAGACGGGCGCGGGCGACCTCGACCCGCGAGCGCGCCTCGATGACCTGCCGCTCGGGGATGGTCTTCGCCTCCCACAGTCGCTCCGAGCGAGCGAGCTCGCTCTGGGCCGCGCTCAGCTCGGCACGCATGACGCGAACGTCAGCCTGCAGCGTCACGCTCGACGAGTCGCCGTCGAGCTTGGCGACGATCGTGGCCAGCACTTGCCCCTTGGTGACCTGCATGCCGAGGACGAGCGGTGTGGTCGGCAGCTGCAGCCGACCGTGCGCGGTCGCGGTGATGCGCGCCTCGCGCCCGGCCATCGCCTGCAGCTCGCCGGTGGTGCGCAGGGTCGGCGTCATCGGACGCTCGCTCACCAGCGCGGTCGCCAGGTCGGTGGTCCACGACTGCTCCTTCAGGAAAGAGATGTGCCCGGCCGGCTCCTCGCCTTCCGCTGGCAGCTCGGTGGCCTTCGCGTACACCGTGCACTCGTCGATGACGTGCTCGGTGGGGTGCAACCCGCGGTGGCGCACCGTCAAGACGCACGCGCCGGCGACGGTCGGGGTCGGCGCCGGCATGAAGATGCCGGCCCGCGCAGGCTTGTCGGCGGTCGCGGTGATGACCGAGCCGTCGGCTTGCCGGAGCTCCACGGTCATGGTCCCGTCGGTGACGGCGTCATGGCCATCGAGCCAGGTGAGGTGCGCGGCCATGGGCGCCGCCTCGCCGACGACGAACAGGGGATGCTCGACGAAGAGCTCGTGGGTCGCGCTCCAGCGCGTGAAGGACGTCGACGGGTGCTCGTCGCCATGATCGCCGTGGTGGTCATGTCGTTCGTGGCCGTGGCAGGCGGCGACCGAGAGCATCAGCAGGGCGGAGAACGCGTGGGTCGTGGTCGTCATGGCACCCTCCCGGTGGCGAGCCAGAGATCCAGCTCGGTGTCGCGGGCCTCGCGCAGGAGCTCGAGGGCGCGCGCCCGCGTGGTTCGTTCGGCGCGAAGCGCGTCGAGCAGCTCGACGATGCTACGATCGCCCTCCCGGTACGCGATCTCGGCGCCCCGGGTCAGGCGGGCGGCGCGTTGCAGCGGCCCGTCGTTGAAGGTCCGGGCCTGCGCGGCGGCCGCGGCAAGCACGAGGCTGGCCGCAGCGGCCGCGGCGGTGGCCTCGCCGGCGAGCGCGTCGGCCT
>SXJR01000456.1 GCA_005779305.1 Myxococcales bacterium | reverse complement strand
GTGTCCCGGGGGGTCGATGATGTTGATGTGGTGCGGCTTGATGCCGACCTTGGTCGAGGAGCCCGACCAGGTGCAGAAGGTCGCGGCGCTCTGGATCGTGATGCCGCGCTCGCGCTCCAGCTCCATGGAGTCCATCTTGGCGCCCACGCCGTCCTTGCCCTTGACCTCGTGGATCGCGTGGATCCGCTTGGTATAGAAGAGGATGCGCTCGGTCAGCGTGGTCTTGCCGCTGTCGATATGGGCCGAGATACCGATGTTGCGGACTTTCGAGAGGTCGGTCAGCACGGAGACTCCTGGGGCGTAAGGGCGCGGGATGACTACCGTGCCTGTGGTCGCGGGTCAAGGGTCTGCTGTGCCGCTGCACGTACCTGATTTCATTCGGGTCCAAGCGGACGCTTCTGCTAGCTTGAGGAGGTGGCGTGCCTCGATGACAACCTGGCGGTCGATTTCGCCGGCGGCGCGCTCTCGAAGGCCGTGACCGCCAAGGTCGAGGCCCACCTCGCCGCCTGCCGCGAATGCCGGACCCTGGTCGCCGCGCTGTCGCCGGAACCGGGCGAACAGGACTCGGACGTCGTCACCTCGCCGCGCGCCATCGCCCGCGGCAAGCGCCATCACGCCGCCGCGCTGTCGCCGACCGCGCCGCAGGGCAGCGATCCGTCCTCAGGCAGCGAGCCACGCCGGCCCCTCGAGCCGGTGGTCGCGGTGGGTGACACCATCGATCGCTACGTCGTCCTGCGCCGGGTCGGCGCCGGCGGCATGGGCGTGGTCTACGCCGCCTATGATCCGCAGCTCGATCGCAAGGTCGCGCTCAAGCTCCTGCGCACCAACATCGGTCTCGGCGAGGGCGAGGCCCGCGCCCGCCTGGTCCGCGAGGCCCAGGCCATCGCCCAGCTCAGCCATCCCAACGTGGTCGCCGTCTACGACGTCGGCACGTCGCGCGAGGGTGACGTCTACGTGGCCATGGAGTTCGTCGAGGGCGACACGCTCACCCAGTGGCTGCACCGCTGGGAGCGGCCTTGGCGCGACACCCTCGACATCTTCCGCGAGGCTGGCCGCGGTCTCGCCGCCGCCCACGGCTCCGGCCTCCTCCACCGCGACTTCAAGCCCGACAACGTGCTGGTCGGATCCGACACCCGCGTCCGCGTCACCGACTTCGGCCTGGCCCGCTCCCTGGTCACCGGCAGCCACGACGAGGGCGCCCTCGCGGCGATGGCGCCGACGGGCGCGTTCCGCGTGACGCTCACCGCCACCGGCGCGGTCATGGGCACGCCGCGCTACATGGCGCCCGAGCAGCTGCGCGGCCAGGACGTGAGCGCGGCCGCCGATCAGTTCAGCTTCTGCGTCGCGCTCTACGAGGCGCTCTACGGCGTGCACCCGATCTCCGGCGACACCGCGGTGAAGATGATCGAGGAGAACGCGCGCGCCCAGACACCTCCCGAGGGCACCGGCGTGCCGCCGTGGATCTGGCCCATCCTGCAGCGCGGGCTCGATCCCCAGCCGGCCAAGCGCTTCCCGTCGGTGGCGGCGCTCATCATCGAGCTGACCCCACCCCAGCCGTCGCCGCGCCGGCGGCGGTACATCGCCATGGCAGCCGCCGCAGCGCTGGTGCTCGGCGGCGCCGCGGCGGCGACGGTGCTCGCGCCCAGACCGTCGGAGGATCCTGACCACAAGATCGCCGTGCTCCAGGAACAGGTCACGCAGCTCCAGGAAGCCCTGGCCGAGACCGAACGCGACCGGCGTTTGCTGATCTCGCAGGTGGAAGCGGCGCAGGGCGATCGCGAGAAGATCGCCCTGCTGGTCGACGAGCTGGTGGTCAAGACCAACCGCATCAAGGAGCTCGAAACGGAGATCGATACCCTGGCCAAGAAGCTGCCCGGCCCCCTGCCCAAGCCGCCCAAGCCGCGCCTGCGCGACGAGGGCGGCGTGACCCAGCGACAGCTCACCGAGGCGGTGAACCTGCAGCAGGAGCGCCTCGCCGGCTGCATGCGCGAGTGGGCCGAGCGCTCGCGCGGCACCGCGGCGACGGTCATGATCGGCTTCCGCGTCGATCCCGACGGCCGCGTCCGCGACCCGTCCACCGCGGGCCTCGACGACCGTATCGTGCCGCAATGCCTGGCCACCGCCATCGCGGCCATCACGTTTCCGGCCACCGACCGGGTCACGGCCGCCCAGGTCGAGGTGAAGTACGTCGAGGGTCAAACGCGCGTTGCGACAAGCCGACTCGGCACCGAGGATGCTCCGCCTCGGATCGACCAGTGACTGACAAACCCGGTCAGTGACGGATCCCATTCACCCCGGGTGGGGATCTGTAGTATCTCGGCGACCATGACTCGCCTTGTTGTTGTCCTGAAGAGCCTCGCCCTGGCGTCGCTCGCGACGATGATGTTCGGTCTCTTCGTGTCCTCGACCGCCTCGGCCGAAGGCGTGGGCGCGGAGCCCTGGGTCACCAACCCCGAGCTCTACGACGATCCCGCCGGCCTGCCCTCGGGCGGCGACAAGGGCTACATCCGGGCGCCCGAGTCGGCGTTCGTGTCGGCCCACGGCGGCATCGTCTCCGACATCATCTATCTCAACCGCTGCACCGGCTGCCCGGGCACCGGCTGCAACTGCGTCTTCACCAAGTCGTCGATCAACGACGCCACCTCGAACCAGACGTACATCGGCGGCGTACAGCAGGGCCAGACGATGACGATCACCGAGTTCTCGCACCCGCAGGCGGTGTGGGATGAGTTCGTGACCTGCATGCGCGCGGTGTACTCGCCGTACGATGTGTCGATCGTCGAGACCGATCCCGGCCAGACCCCGCACCACGAGGCCGTCGTCGCCGGCCGCGACGTCGACATCATGCGGCCCGGCGTGCTCGGCGTGGCCCCGCTCGACTCGAGCACCTGCGAGCCCAAGAACAACGTCATCTCGTTCACCTTCGCCAACGCCCACGGGCCGACCGCCGGCCTGACCACCGCCCAGCACATGTGCTGGACCGCGGCCCAGGAGAGCGCGCACGCCTTCGGCCTCGACCACGCCCTCGACTGCTCCGATCCGCTGACCTACCTGTTCACCACCTCGGGCGGCGGTAGCTGCGGCGTCCGCTACTACCGCAACAAGCTCATCGACTGCGGCGAGGACGTCGCCCGCGACTGCGTCTGCGGCGGCCGCAAGCAGAACTCGCACACCAAGCTGCTGGCCGTGCACGGCCAGGGCACGGTCCCGGCGCCCCCCACCGTCGACGTCACCATGCCCACCAACAACTCGACCGTGGTCGAGCCGTTCAGCGTGGTCGCCAACGTCTCCGACCCGCGCGGCGTGGGGCGCGTCGAGGTGCTGATCAACGGCTGGGAGTGGGCCCAGGTGGAGGGCGTGGTCGGTCGCACCGCCTACCTGATCAGCGTCCCCAACGACGTGCCCGACGGCATCCTCGACATCGACGTCCGCGGCTGCAACGACCTCGACTCGTGCGCCACCGACCGCACCACCGTGACCAAGGGCGCGCCGTGCGCGACGGCGGACACCTGCGCGGTGGGCCAGCGCTGCGAGGCCGGCCGCTGCTTCTGGGATCCGCCCACCGGGCAGATCGGCGACGACTGCACCTACTCGCAGGCCTGCCTCTCCAACCTCTGCTCCGACATCGGCGGCGGTGACCTGGCCTGCACCGAGAGCTGCTTCGGCGGCCCCAACGACCTCTGCCCCGATGGCTTCGAGTGCAGCGCCCCTACCGGCCAGCAGGGCGTCTGCCGCCCGCCGCCCGAGGAGACCGGCTGCTGCTCGACCGGCAGCGACCGCAACGGGAGCACCGCCTTGCTGGTCAACGTCGGGCTCGGTCTGATGGTCGGCCTGATCGCGATCCGGCGCCGGCGCCGCCGCTGATCGGGCGATCGGGCAGCCGATCTGGCAGGATGTGCGCGATGCGCCTTCCTCCGATCATCGCCGTCGCCCTCGCGCTCACCGCCGTCACCGCCCGCGCCCAGCCGGCGGTGGCCGAGACCACGCCGGTCACCTCGATCGCCCAGCTCATGGTGCTCGAGCCCGGCGACAAGAACTACCGCCTGTTCCACGGCGCGATCTGGCTCGACGCCGACAAGGCGACGACCAACTACCGCTGGGGCGGCGCCCAGTGCGCCGGCAAGGACCTGTCGGCGTCGAGCGTGCAGATCTTGTTCGCCGCGTTCCGCAGCGAGTACGCGGTCGCGATCGAGTTCGCGACCACCGAGCTCAAGGGCAAGACCTTCCGCTGCATCACCGGCTTCACCATCTCCAAGACCTGATCCGGCGATCACCGTGAAGCTCCTGCTGTGCCGCGAGTGCGGCGACGTGGTGCGCCTCTACCCCAAGGTCTGGCGCAGCTGCGCGTGCGGGACGTCGAAGGGCCGCTACCTCGAGGACAACTCCACCGTCGAGCAGTCCGCCGGCTCGCTGTCGATCGCGCTCGACAACCACGGCCTGCGCGACGCGATCACCGTGTGGGATCAGTCGGCCGCCGCGTGGCACCCGCTGATGGTGTTCCGGGCCTTCCTCAATCCGACGTGTGAGGCCGACGTGCGCTGGATCGAGCCCGCCCCCGGAGCCGACCCCGAGTCCGGATCCGACCCCGGGCCCGGCGCCGGATCCGGTCCCGCCCCCGCGCCCGAGCCCGAGCCCGAGCCCGCCGGTGCCGGCGTGACACCCCCCCACGAGTGATGCAGCATGGACGGATGCGGTGGCTCGTCTCGCTGGTCCCCGTGGTGCTCACGGGGTGCAACTGGGTCTTCGGGCTCGACGCGCCGCGCGGAGGCGACGGCGCCGCCGATGGCCCCGCTCCCGGCGACGGCGGCAACGAGCGGGCTGAGCAGGTGGTCGCCGGCACCAACCACACCTGCGTGCGCCGGGGCACCAAGGCGCGGTGCTGGGGGTCGGGCGCCAGTGGACAGCTCGGCCTCGACGACACCGCCGACGTCGGTGACAACGAGCCGGCCAGCGCCGGCGGGGACGTGGCGCTCGATCGCCCGGTGGTCTCGCTGGCCGCCGGCGGCGATCACACGTGCGCGATGACCGAGGGCGGCGACGTGAGCTGCTGGGGTACGGGCGCGCGCGGCCAGCTCGGTTACGGCAACACCCTCTCCATCGGCGACGACGAGCCACCCTCGGCGGCGGGGGCGGTGCCGCTCGGTGTCGCGGTGAGCTCGATCACCGCCGGGTCCTCGCACACCTGCGCCGTCACGCTGGGAGCGCAGCTGAGCTGCTGGGGCGCCGGCGGCGAGGGCCGCCTCGGCTACGGCAACCTCAACGACGTCGGCGACAACGAACCACCCTCGGCGGCCGGCACCGTGATGGGGCCGCTCGCGACGATCCACGCGTCGGCCGGTGGACAGCACACCTGCGCGGTCGACGGCAACAACGCCGTGAGCTGCTGGGGTTCGGGCGCGAACGGGCGGCTCGGCTACGGCAACATCAACAACATCGGCGACACCGAGCCGCCGGCGGCGGCCGGGGTGATCTCCGTCGGAGCGCAAGCGAGGCGGGTGGTCGCGGGCGATCGCCACAGCTGCGCGCTCCTGGTCAACGGCGACGTACGCTGCTGGGGCTTCGGCGGCGATGGACGCCTCGGCTCCGGCAACGAAGACGACATCGGCGACGGCGAGTCGCCGGCCAGCGTCCCTCCCGTCGACATCGGCGGAAGCGTGATCCAGCTCGCGGCCGGCGGCGCCCACACCTGCGCGTTGATCGAGGGCGGTGCGGTGCGCTGCTGGGGCTCGGGCGCCCGAGGCCAGCTCGGCCACGGCGACCAGGAGAACATCGGCGACAACGAGTCGCCCGCCGTCGCGGGCGACGTGCCGCTCGGCGCAGCGGCCACCGCCATCGCGGCCGGTGGCGACCATACCTGCGCGCTGCTCGACTCGGGCGACGTCATGTGCTGGGGCTCGGGCAGCAATGGCCAGCTCGGCTACGGCAACCAGAACGACATCGGCGACAACGAGACCCCGGCGAGTGCCGGCCCGGTCCCGTTGTGAGCCCGTCCAGGCCGGGCCGCGAGCCGAGGCAGTCTCGGCCACGCAACGCCGCGCCTGGCAGGGCGTGTAGCCGATAAACTCCGCGTCATGCACGCCCTCCACGACGTGGCCCTGCCCGACGACCTCGAGCCGTTCGTACCGGCGGTGATCGAGATCCCGCGCGGCTCGAAGCTCAAGTACGAGATCGACAAGGCGACCGGCATGCTCGTGCTCGATCGGGTCCTGTACTCGTCGGTGCACTACCCCGCCAACTACGGCTTCATCCCCCGCACCCACGCCGACGACGGCGACCCGCTCGACATCCTCGTGCTCATGCAGGAGCCGGTCGAGCCGCTCACCATCGTGCGAGCCCGCGCGCTCGGCGGCCTCAAGATGCGCGACGACAAGGGCGAGGACGACAAGATCGTCGCCGTCTGCATCGACGATCCGGCCTTCGCCCACTACACCGAGCTCGAGCACCTGCCCCCCCACCTGATGCTCGAGCTCGATCGCTTCTTCCGCGACTACAAGCTGCTCGAGGGCAAGGAGTCGGTGGTCGATCGTCCCTACGATCGCGGCACCGCACTGGGCGTGATGCGCGCGGCCCGGGCCGCGTACCGCGACCCGCGGTGACCGCCGCTACTTCTTCTTGAGCAGATCGGCGAACGTGCCCAGCTTGGCCGGCGCCGCCGGGATCGAGGCGCGGGCCTCGTCGAGCTGCTCGCGCTCGGCGCTGCGCTCGGCGGCGCCCATCGACAGCGACAGGCGCTTCTTCTCGGGATCGATGGCGAGGATCTCGACCTCGACCTCCTGCCCGACCTTGACCGCCTCCTTGGGGTGATTGAGCCGGCGGCCGGCGCCGAGCTCGCTGATGTGGATCAGGCCCTCGACTCCCGGCGCGATCTCGACGAAGGCGCCGAAGGTCTGGAGCCGGGTGATGGTGCCGCGCACCCGGCCGCCGGTGGTCAGGTGGCGCGTCGACTCGAGCCATGGATCGGCCTGGAGCGCCTTGAGCGACAGCCCGATGCGGGGTCTCTTGCCGGGCTCGGCCTCCTCGATCTTGAGGATCGAGACGTCGAGCTCCTGGCCCAGCGTCAGCACCTCCTCGGGCTTCTCGATGCGCGAGAAGCCGAGCTCGCTGACGTGCAACATGCCATCGATGCCGCCGAGGTCGACGAAGGCACCGAACGGCTTGAAGCCGGTGACCCGGCCGCGGATGACCGCGCCCACCACCAGCTTCGACCTGGTCTCGACCGCGCGCCGCGCGTTGTCCTCCTCGAGCAGCGCCCGCCGCGACAGCACCAGGTTGCCGCGTTCGTACTGCGTGACCCGGAACTCCAGGCGCTGGCCCACGAACGGGGTCAGATCCTCGACGAAGCGGGCCTCGATCTGCGACGCCGGCACGAAGCCGCGCACGCCGGCCACGTCGACCTCGAGGCCGCCCTTGATCAACCCGGTGACCTTGCCCTCGACCGGGATGCCCAGCTCGAGCGCCTGGACCAGCTCGGCCCGGGCCTCCGGCCCCTTGCCCATCTTCACCCGCAGCACCAGCGAGCCGCCGCGCTCGCCGGCCACCCGGGCCTCGAGCGTGTCGCCGATCTTCACCCGCAGCTCGCCGTCGGTGCCGACCAGCTGCTCGCGATCGATCACGCCCTCGGACTTGCCGCCCAGATCGACGAACACCGCATCCTTGCCGATGCTGGTGACCTTGCCGCGCACCACGTCGCCGGGCGCCGGCCGCTTCGCCGCCTTGCCCTTGGGCTTGCCGGCCTCGGCCTGGGCGAACATCGCGGCGAAATCGTCATCATCCGTCGGCATGGTCGCGAGTCATACCGCGAAGCGGTCCGTCGAAGGATGCATTCGGCCCCGCGTCTTGACACGAGCGGCCCGGCCGGTGACGGTGCAGGGATGGGCTTGCCTGCGCTGGCCGCCGCCGTCGTGGTGGTGCTCGTCCTCGGCTACCGGTTCTACGGCCGCTGGGTGGCCCGTCAATTCGCCCTCGATCCGGCCGCCACCACGCCGGCCCACAAACACGCCGACGGCGTCGACTTCGTCCCCACCCGGCCCTTCTACCTGTTCGGCCAGCACTTCTCGGCCATCGCTGCCGCCGGCCCCATCGTCGGCCCCATCCTGGCCTGCGGCCAGTTCGGATGGCTGCCCTGCATCCTGTGGATCGGCGTGGGCGTGGTCTTCATCGGCGCGGTCCACGACGTCTCGACCCTGGTCGCCTCGGTCCGCCACGAGGGCAAGACCATCGCCGAGGTGGTCAGGGTCAACCTCGGCCGTCCGGCCTGGATCACGATCCTGGCGTTCATCTGGCTGGCGCTGGTCTACGTGATCGTCGCGTTCGTCGACATCACGGCCGGCACCTTCGTCACCGCCAGGACCAGCGCCGACGGCGTCACCACCAGCTTCAACCAGGGCGGCGCGGTCGCCCTGGCCGCCCTGCTCTACCTCGGCCTCGCCCTGGTCATGGGCCTGGTCAACCGCTTTCTCAAGCCGCCGCTGTGGCTACAGACCGCGATCTTCGTCCCGGCCACGCTGTTCGTGATCTGGTTCGGCACCCAGCACTCGACGTGGATCGTCGCGTCGTGGCGGACCTGGACCTGGATCATCCTCGGCTACTGCGCGGTCGCGTCGATGACGCCGATGTGGCTGCTGATGCAGCCGCGCGGCTACCTGGGCGGCTTCGTGCTCTATGGCGCGCTCGCGGTCGGCGTGATCGGCATCTTCTTCGGCGGCTTCTCGATCGAGCAGCCGGCGTGGAAGGGCTTCGACACGCCGGGCGCCACCGGGCTCATGTTCCCGTTCCTGTTCGTCACCATCGCGTGCGGCGCCTGCTCCGGCTTCCACGGGCTGGTCTGCTCGGGCACCACGTCCAAGCAGATCGACAACGAAGCCCACTGCCATCCGATCGGCTACGGCGCCATGCTGCTGGAGGCGTTCGTCGCGCTGATCGCGCTGGCGACCATCATGATCGTCGCCAAGCCCAGCGGCGGCCCGGGCAAGATCTACGCCGAGGGCCTGGCCCGCTTCATCACGCTCCTCATCGGCGACTCGCCCGAGGCTCGCCAGATGGCGGTGACCTTCGGCGCCATGGCGCTGTCGACCTTCATCTTCGACACCCTCGACTCGGCGACCCGGCTGGGCCGCTACATCCTGCAGGAGCTCCTCGACTGGCAGGGGCGGTTGGCGCTTGTCGTGACCTCGGTGCTCACCATCGGCGCGCCGCTGTACTTCCTGCAGACCGCCAAGCAGGGCAGCTACGGCCTGTTCTGGACGCTGTTCGGGACGTCCAACCAGCTCCTGGCCTCGCTGTCGCTGCTGGCCATCTCGGTGTGGCTGTGGCGCGGCGGCAAGAAGCCGTGGTTCACGATCATCCCGACCGGGCTGGTCATGAGCGTCACGGTGACGTCGCTGGTGCTGCAGAGCCGCAACCTGGGTCGTCACGAGGCCGGCACCACGCCGTGGATCAACGGCCTGGTCTCGGTGGTCCTGCTCGCCCTCGCCATGGCGCTGGTCGGGTTCGCGGTGCGAGCCGTGAGGCGGCCGGCCGGAGCCGCGGTGTGAGCGGCAGGAGGCCCGCCGAGCACCGCGAGCGCTTGCTGCGGCGCCTCGAGGACGAACAGCGGCGCGCCCGCATCGGGACGTTCGAGTTCGACCTCAAGACCCGCATCCCCCACTGGTCAGCCATGATGTACGAGCTGCACGACGTGCCGCTCGACTACCCGGTGCCGTCGAACCTCGACGAGTACGCGCCGCTCGTGCACCCCGACGACGTCGGGATCATCGACGCCGCGGCCGAGCGCGCCCTGCAGGTCGATCAGGCGTTCGAGTGCGAGATCCGCGCCCGCCGCGGTGCCGGCTGGGTCCACCTGCGCGTGATCTTCCACTGCGAACGTTCGCCCGCCGGCGAGTCGCTGTTCCTGTCCGGATCGATGCAGGACATCACCGGCGACGCCGACGTCCGCCGCGATCTGATCCGCGACCGCGAGACCGCCCGCGACGAGGCCCGGGCCAAGACCCGCTTCCTGGCCCGCGTCACTCACGAGCTGCGCACGCCCCTGGCCGGCGTGATCGGCATGATCGATCTGGCCCTGGGCGATCAGGACGCGGCCATCCGCGGCGATCACCTCAACAGCGCGCGGGCGTCGGCCCGTCACCTGCTCGAGCTGATCGACGATCTGCTCGACGCCAGCCGCGAGGACACCTGGCGCATCAACGTGGTCGAGATCGAGTTCGACCTTCGCCAGGTCTTGCAGCAGGCGCTCGACATGGTCGCCCCACGGGCCCAGCGCAAGGTGCTCTCGCTGGAGAGCACCTTCGAGGCCGGGCTGAGCCCGATCCGGCTCGGCGATCCGCTGCGCCTGCGCCAGATCCTGGTCAACCTGCTCTACAACGCGGTCAAGTTCACGCCCAGCGGCCGGGTCACGGCCCGCATCGCCGCCGGCGAGACGCCGGACGCGGTCGTGCTGGTGGTGGAGGACACCGGCGTCGGCATCCCGCCCGAGATGCAGGGCGCCATGTTCGAGCCGTTCGTTCAGGGCGCGGTCCGCGAGCGCGGCGCCAGCGGCGAGGGCGTCGGCCTCGGCCTCGCCATCACCCGGGAGCTGGTCGCGGCCATGGGCGGCACCATCGAGCTGTGCTCGACGGTGGGCGTCGGCTCGCGCTTCACGGTCGCGCTCAAGCTCCTACCTGGCCGGGGCGAGTCCACCAACGATCGTCTGCGCTCGCTCGACGCCGGCTCGAGCCCGAGCATGCGCCCCGCGCCGACCGGGATGCGGGTGCTGGTCGCCGAGGATCACCCCACCAACGCGGCGATCGCCCAGGCGGTGCTCGAGCGCGCCGGCCATCGCTGCCACTGGGTCCCCGACGGCGCGGCGGCCGTGGCGGCGGTGGCGGCCGAGCGCTTCGACGCCGTGCTGATGGATCTGGAGATGCCGGTCGTCGACGGCGCCGAGGCCGCGCGCCGCATCCGCGCCGCCGAGCACGAGGCCGGGAGCGCGCGCCTGCCCATCATCGCCCTGTCGGCGCACAAGGAAGCCGAGCTGGCCGCGGCCAGCGCCGGCATGGACGCCTACCTGCGCAAGCCTCTCGACGCCGGCACGCTCGACGCCGTGCTCTCGCGCGTCGCCGCCGGCGAGCTACGCGGCCCCATCGATCACGACGAGCGGCTCGGCAAGGTCGGCCGTCGCGCCGAGCTGGCCCGCACCGTGGCCACGACGTTCCTCAACCACGCCCCCACCCTGCTCGAGCCGGTCGACGACGCCATCGCCGCCCGCGACACCGGCGACCTCCGGCGCGCCGCCCACGGCCTGCGCGCCGCCTTGCTCATGGTCGGCGCGGTACGCGCCGCCGAGCTGACCGCCTCCATCGAGCGCGCCAGCATGGGCGAGGCCGCCCGCCTGCGCGATCTGCTCGCCGCCGAGCTGGCCCGCGCCACCGCCGCGCTCACCCTCGTCGCCCGCCGTTGACCCCAGACCCACGTTGGGGTCAGCGGACGAAGAGGCGCATCCGCTCGGTGGCGCCGCCGGGGGCGATGAACGTGAGCTCGTGGTCGCCGGGCTGCACCAGGCGCAGGCTCAGGTGACCGCGGCCCAGGTCGCTGCCAGGCAGGAGCGCGCCGGCGACCTCGGCGTCGAGGAACACGGCGTACTGGAAGTCACCGGTGAGATCGGTTCCGCGCGAGGTACCGATCACGTCGAGCTCGGCGTCGACTCCGGCCTTGAGCTCGAACGCGCTGTCGTAGCCGTAGACCGAGAGCGAGCTGGCGCCGTCGGAGACCATCGACACCTCGAGGTCGGCGATGGTCGCCACCTCGACCGGCAGGTAGTCGACCTCGTAGCCGGCCGCGTCGACGGCGATCAGGTCGGTGCGGCCGGGGCCGGTGCCGAGCACGCGGAAGCGCGGCTCGAAGCCGTCGTCCTCGATCGCGACCACGTCGGCGATCCACGGCTGCTCGGAGATGAGCGTGAGGCCGTAGGCCGACGAGCCGTCGCGGCCACGCAGCGTGATCGAGAGATCGCCGCCGGTGGCGATGCCGTCGTCGAGATCGCAGTAGGCCTTGCCGCACGCGCTGGGCACCAGCTCGAGCTGGCCGAGGCGACCTTGCTCGACCTCGTTCCATTCACAGGCGGCGAGCAGCGAGAGGGGAAGCGAAGCCAGGAGCGTGAGGCTGCGGGGCGAGAGGCGATTCAGCATGAGGAGGGATACAGCAGCCGCCATGCCACGCGCTCCCGCGCACACCGCCACCACGCCACGGCCACTTGCGGCCCGAAAACATGAACGGCGGGCCACACCGTGGTGTGCGCCCGCCGCCGAGCTCGGCTCGATCGGCACCTACATCGTGACGCCCACGCCGAGCAGGCCGTAGACCACCATCGACTTGTACTCGCCGGCCATGTCTGGGTTGCGACTCGGCGCCATCGGATCGGCGGTGCGCGCCGCCTCGGTGCGCGTCATGTAGAAGACGTAGCCGAGCGTGAACGAGAGCCCGACCTTGCCGCGCTGCCACGCGGTACCGGCCTGGGCGATGACCTTGTTCATGTCGAAGAGCGACGGATCCATGGTCGTGCCCAGCACCGGATCGGCCTTGCCGATGGCGCTGGTGTCGAAGGTGAGGCCGCCGTTGAACTCGAGCACGTCGGAGGCGAAGTAGCGGCCGCCGGCGCGCACGGTGAACGTGTCCTGCCAGTTGCGCGGCACGTTGACCAGGATGCCCTGCTCGCTGGTGCTGCCGTCGGGGTTGACCGCGCACTTGCCGGTCGCGCCGGCGCTCATGATGCAGGTGTTCTTGTAGTGCGACCAGCGCTGGTAGTCGACGGCGAGGTGAAGCGCGGCCTTGGTGAAGGCGCGCCATTCGCCGGCGACGCGGACGATGTCGGGGAGCTGCTGGCGCACCTCGATGTCCGACGCCAGCTCGGGACCGGTGCCGAACTTGTTGGTCAGCGTGCCCTCGAGCTTCATCTCGCCGAAGCCGGGCTGCGACTGGTACGAGATGCCGATACGCGAGCAATGCGTCGGCTTGACCATGATGCCGAGCGAGGCGCCGAAGGTGAGGCCCTTGCCCTCGACGAGGCTGCGGCCTTCCTTGATCACGCCGCCGGTGGCGCTGGTGTCGTCGCTGCCGTCGAGGTTGCGGGCGCGGACCAGCGAGACGCTGCTCGACACCACGTTGAGGCCGGCGCCGATGCTGAACTTCTCGTCCTTGGTCCGCCACGCCGCGGCCAGCGTGTAATAGAGCGAGCGCTGCTCGCCCTCGATCGCGGCCCAGCGCTGGGGTCCGTCGACGGCGCCGGGATAGTCGGGGTTGTCGCGGTAGGCCTCGTTCTGATCCCACTTGGCCTGTCCGCCGAACGGGACGTAGACGCCGATGCCCACGCCGAGGCCCTCGATGCCACCGTCGGTGGCGATGCCGATGAACGGGCTCGCCAGGGTGTTGGCGAGCGTCGCCTTGCCGGAGTTGGTCGCCGGGTCAGGCGTGCCGGTGGCGCTATCGATGGCCGCCGGATCGCGGGTGTACTCGATGGTCCGGTACGCGAAGAGGCCCTCGATCTGGCCGCGGGTGCCGTGACCGTAGGCGATCCCGGCTGGGTTGTAATAGAGGGTCCCGATCTGGTCGCTCGCAGCGTGGGTTCGCTCACCGCCAAACCGTGCGGTCGAGAAACCACCTGCGTGGGAGAGCTGGGCCCCGGCCGCGATTACAGCTACACTGAACGTCGCACGTAGAGTATGTTGTGAGCGTGACATTTATTTCTTAGACCTTTCAAATACTTAGCCGTTGACGGCTGCTCAGTGGTGCTGTAGACTTTTCAGCCATGGTGAAACGCTTGTCAACCGGGTTGAGCACGGCGGCACTAGCTTTTGGTCTCGTTGCCTGCGTGGACGCGGGAAAGAGCTTCAACGATTTCGGAGACCGCGTGGGGACCACGGACGCGAATACGGTCGACCGTCCTCCGAGCTCGATTCACAACATCACGGGCTCGTTTCTCCTCTCGGTGCACGCCGGGTTCGAGACCTCGAACGACCCCGCCTACTACGTCCAGCTCCTGGCCAACTGGACCCTGGTGGACGGCGACACCGTGACCCTCGACGGCAGCTTCGTCCCGCTGTGCGTGAACACCGCGTGCACCGAGATGCGCGCCCAGATCCCGCCCGCCCTCACCAACGTGGCGCCCGTCGCCGTCGACGGCACGTTCGCGCAGGCGCTGTCGGGGACCCTGCCCGGCGGAGCCAACCCGCTGAGCGGCACCCAGCAGCCTCTGATGGGCACCCTCCAGGGCATCATCCTCGACGAGAACACCGCCTGCGGCACCGTCACCGGCACCGTCGCCGGCATCGACCTCACCGGGTCGACGTTCGGCGCCATTCGTGTGACCGACACCGCACCCGCCAGCCTGCCTCCCCCCGTCGCCAACTGCCCGAACTGATTCGCCCGTAGCCAAGCGTACACCTGCCGAAGCTGTTGACCCTGACCGGGTCAGCAGCTTAACTTTTTCAGCCATGCTGAAACACGGGTTCGTGCTCTCGGCGGTCTTTGCGGGGGGATGCGTCGATGCCAAAGGGTCGTTCGATCAGTTCGCCGACCGTGTCGGGTTCACCGACGCGAGCACGGTCGACGGCCCACCGAGCGCGCTGCTCGACATCGACGGAACCTGGCTGCTCGCCGCCCGGGCGGCGTTCGAGACCTCGAACGACCCGGCCTTCTACGTTCAATTCGTGGTGACGTGGGATCTGACCGTGACCGGCGCGACCGGCTCGCTCGACGCGAACTTCGTGCCGCTGTGCGTGGCCACGAACTGCACCTCGGGTCGCGTGATGCTGCCACCGCCGTTCACCGATCAAGATCGCACGGTGGCCGCCGACGGCACGTTCACGGCGCCCGTGATCGGCAGCCTGCCGGGCATGGCCAACCCGTTCAGCGGTTCGCCGCTCCAGCTCAACGGCGAGATCAACGCCCGCATCGTCTCGACCGATCTGGTGTGCGGCTCGCTCGGTGGAGACGCCGGCGGCATCAGCTTGGTAGGCTCGACCTTCGGTGCCATCCGGGTGACCGACACCTCCGCCGGCGGACTGCCGGCGCCGCTCGGAGCCTGTCCCGGGTCCATGCCGGTCGATGCCGGCGTCGACGCGCCGATCGACGCCCCGATCGACGCGCTGTGACCGCCGCGCGGTGATCAGGCGCTGACCACGGCGAGGAGCTGGTCGGCTTCGACCTGATCGCCAACGGCGACGGCGAGCGCAGCAACCGTGCCGGCCAGCGCCGCCTTCACCGGCTGCTCCATCTTCATCGCCTCGAGGATGAGCAGGGTGGCGCCGGCCTCGACCGCGTCGCCGACGGCGACCAGCACCTTGATGACCTTGCCCGGCATGGGCGCAACCAGGCTTCCCGGCGCGACCTCGGTCTTGCGCTCGGGGAAGCGCGGTTCGAGCACGAGGTTGGCCGACCAGCCATCACCGGCGACGTGGACGCCCGACGATGCGCCGGGGCCCAGCTCGAGCACGTCGGCGCCCATGGCCAGGTTGCCGTCCTGCCAGCGCACGCCGCGCGCGTCGCTGGAGAGGATCTGGATCTCGTGAGTGGCGTCGCCGATGGTGAGACGCAGCGCACCACCGCCCAGGTTGCGATAGCCGACGGCGACGACGTGCTCACCGGCGCCCGGCGTGCGCCAGGTGAGGCGCTCGGGCGTGTGCCACACGTTGCGCCAGCCCGGCTCGACGCCCGGCAACGGCCGCGGCCCGCGCCGGCCGTGCTCGTGCTGCCACAGGGTGGCCGCGATCGCCGCGCGCTCGAGCACCGCGGGGTCGGCCGGCGACACCACGACCTCGGGGAATCGCTCGAGGAAGTGAGTGTCGAGCTCACCGGCGAGAAACGCCGGGTGACGCAGCGTGCGGGCGAGCATGTCGCGATTGGTGGTGACGCCGGCGATGGTGGCGCGCTCCAGCGCCCAGGCCAGGAGCCCGGCCGCGTCGGTGCGGGTCGGCGCGTGAGCGATGACCTTGGCCAGCATCGGGTCGTAGTGGATGCCGATCTCGCTGCCCGGACGCACGCCGCCGTCGACGCGCAGGCCAGGCACCTCGGGGAAGGCGAACGCGGCCACCGTGCCCGTCGTCGGCAACCAGCCGGCGGCGGCGTCCTCGGCGTAGAGACGGACCTCGATGGCGTGACCGTGCTGGGGCGGCGCGCTGTCGTAGCCGAGGCGCTCGCCACGGGCGATGCGGATCTGCTCGCGGACCAGATCGAGGCCGGTGGTCATCTCGGTGACCG
>SXJR01000455.1 GCA_005779305.1 Myxococcales bacterium | reverse complement strand
GGAGCACGGTGCGACACGTGGTCAGCAGCTGGTCGCGGCCGCACTGCTCCGGTGACTTGTCGTCGCGGATGCGCTGGAACACCGGCTGGAACAGCTGGTGACCGTCGGTGGCGTAGAGGTACTGGACCTCGCACACCGGCTGCTCGCCGCGGGCGAGCGCGGCGTCGAGCACGGCGCGCACCTTGTTGGTGGTGCCGGCGAACACCTTGCCGACCTCGAAGCGGTCGCGGCCGTCGCGAACCGCCATGAGGTAGGCGTTGCCGGCGTTCTCGATGATGGCGACGTCGGCGGTCTTGACGAACTTGTGCTTGCGCTGCGGCCCGCCTGAGCCCGGTCGACCCGCGGCATAGGGCGCGTCGCGATCCTTGAACACCAGGCCCTCGGCGCCGGCGCGGCGCAGCGCGTCGTGCAGGCGTCGCTTGGCGGCGCGCCCGACCGCGGCCGGGACGATGTGCACGCCGCCGGCCAGCCCGGGCTCGAGCTCGTCCTCGAGCAGACTCCAGCGCTCGAGGTAGCCGCGGCCGCGGACGTCGTCCGCGCCGAGCTGGAGCAGATCGAAGATCCAGTAGCCATCGTCGAGGAGCTCGCCATCCACGATGGTGCCGTGGGGCAGGTAGGCCAGGCCCTGGAAGCGGCGCAGGTCGACCTTGGTGCGCTGCCCGTCACGGTTGGTGACCACCACCTCGGCGCCGACCTGGGCCAGCACCCGCATGCCGTCGATCTTCTGCTGCGCGACCATGGCGTTGTCGGCGAGGAGCGCCGCGACCTCGTCATCCTCGACGGCTGTGAGCAGCTGGGCGGCAGGGCCGACCTTGGCCCGCGCCCGCGGCGCCTTCGAGCCCGAACCCGAGCCGACCGGCGGAGCCACCGCGGCCGGCTTCACGGCGGCGGTGATGGGCTGGTAGCCCTTGCCGGTCTTCTCGCGCACCAGCGCGTCGAACTTCTTCTCGGCCGCGGCGCGCGACACCCGCACCGCCTTGGCGCCTTCGTTGAGGGTGCTGCCGCGCCGACCCCAGGCCACCTTCACCGTGAAGGCGCCGCGGTCCTCGACGATGGTGGCGTTGTAGACCTTGTCCGACGCCCCTTCCTGGAAGAAGAGCTCGATCGACTTGAGCACCGACACCGGGCAACGGTACCGCGATCGCCGGATCAGCTCGACGTCAGAAGGCCGCTCCGAGCGTGACGCCGATCGACAGGTCGCGGACGACGAGGTCTCCGGAAAGGGGGAACACGCGCACGGCGTGCGGCACATCCCCGCTCGGTCCCTCGCGGTCGATGCCGTCGTCGTGCATCCAGTAGCGGCGGGCTGACGCATCGGCGTGGACCGCGAGGGTCACCCTGGGCCCGGGCAGACGGCTGTGAAGGAGGTCGGGCCGCCACAGGTACACGACCCACGGGATGAGCAGGCGCAGCGCCGCCACCTTGCCCGACAGCTCGAGGCCGGCGCCACCGCCCAGGCCGTTGCCGGCAGTACCCGCGAGCGCGCCCCATCCGCCGGCGCGCGCGACATCGCCATGCAGGTTCATCGTGAGGTGCGGGGCCAGCGGTTCGTGGTAGCGCACGGTCAGGCCGCCCTCGCCGAGGCCAGGCGGCGCCGGAGCGGTGCACTCGTCGCCGTAGCAGTCGATGAAGAGGAAGTCGTCGCCGACCGCGGCGAGCCAGCCCTCGACCGCCACCTTGCCGACGCGCACGCCGAGCGCAAGGCGCATCCGACCACGGCTCGCGCTCGTGGCCCCGGCGTCGATCTGGGCGCTGCCGCCGGAGATCGACTGGTAGACCGCGCCGTCCGCGTGCGCACTCCTCGCCGACACGGCGAATACCCCGACCGCGATCCATGCTCCCCGCATGAGCCCATCGTGAACTTCTGCCACGGGGCCTGAATGCCGCGCTGATGGCACCTGATGGCAGGCTGCGGCGCGGGCTTCGCCGCCGGGGTCGCGCCATCGGCGCCGAGAAGTGGAAGCACGGCGACTACGCCGGCATCCGCGGCGTCATCAAGGTGCCTCAGCAGCCGAGCGGCTTCACCTACAGCGGCGATCTGATCGCGCAGCGACGTCGGATTCGCGACCGAGGTCGAGGGTCGCCAGGAGGGACCGACCGGGCAGATCGAGTGATCTCGCGCCGCGACGAGACGCCAGCCTACTGCGGGGTGGCGACGCCGCGCACCAGCACGCCCGGGAAGGCGGCGAGGTAGAGGTCACCGGCGCGGAGCGGGCCGCGGCCCAGGGCCAGGTTCTCGGCGAGGAGGATGCCCTGGTCGGCGAGCACCTGGTTCTGGCCGGTCGCAGGATCGAAGCGGAAGAGGCGGCGGCTGTCGGCGTAGTAGACGCGCCCGCGATCGTCGACGGTGATGCCGTAGACCAGGGCGCCGTCGCGTTCGCCGATCGCGCGCATCGACGGCGTCGTACCGCTCAGATCGATGGCGTGGACGGTGCGCCGGTGCAAGCTGACCACGTAGAGCTGGTCACCGTGCCACGCCACATCGCCGATCCTGCCTTCCGGGTTGGTGGCCAGCTCCTGCTCGGCGCCGCCCGGTGGCAGGCGGAAGACGCGAAAGCTCTCGAGGCCGCCGCCCGGCACCGGAACCACCACGACCTTCGAGTAGAAGAGCGTGCCGTCGGCCGCGGAGGCGAGGGCCATTCCGTCGAGGCCGGTGGCCAGCGGTGCCGAGAGCGCGCCCACCGAGGGAGCGTCGACGCTGGCGCGGTGCAGGTTGCCCTGGACGACGAAGTAGAGGCTGTCGCCACGGACTTCGAGCTCGCTGTGCAGGCCGAGCGTCGTCGGCATCCAGTCGCGCTCGAGCACGTACGCGGGCGGACGGGCGCGATCGATGCCGCTCCCCTGCTCGCTCGCCCGCCAGAGAAACACCGTGCCATCCGCGGCGAACGCGATGCCGCGAATCTCGAGCGCGAGGAGCTCGGGCGGCAGCTCGAGCAGCGCGGCAGCGTCGCCGCTCACCGGGGCGCCATCGACGGCAGCGCCGCCATCGATCGTGGCGACGGCGCCGTCGAGGGGACCAGCGTCGTCGGGTGGCTCGCCGCACGCGGCGAGCGCGGCAAGCCCTGGCAGAACGAGGAACAGCGATCGGATCATGCTCGCTGTTCAGCAAGCGCGGTGCCACCGCGAGCGGGCGCCGACCTGACCGGGGGACGCGTGGATAGCCGCGCCGTTGCCGGCGCTTGCCGACGACGCCTCGCGGGTGTCTCGGACAACCCCGACACGCGTGTCGCGAGGCCGCCGATGGCGCCGGCGAGGTCAGAAGGCGGCGCCGATCTCCCCTCCGCGGGAGAGCACCGCGTCAGCGCTCCGCGCCGCCGGAGACCTGGTCGCCGAGTCGTCGGCGCCAGCCGACGACCAGCCACACCAGCGACCCGAGGACGAGGATCCATCCGACGCCGCGGAAGGCGCCGGCGACGCGATGATCGGCGTCGAGCGCCGACCAGCGCTCGAGGATACTGGTCCAGTCGTGATCACCGCCGCCGACCAGCGGCAGCTCCTGAGCGCGGGCATCGGCGACGTAGCGCGCGATGTTGGAGAGGTTCTGGCCGAACCAGGTGACGCACACCGCGAACCCGATGGGATCGCGGCGAACGAAGAACACGCCCGCCGCGATGGCGGGGAAGCTCAACTGTCCCAGGGTGCCGCCATACAGCGAAGCGGTGTCGCCGAAGACGCCGTAGATCAGGTGCCCCGCCTCGTGGAAGGCGAGGTTGGCGTCGTCGAGCGGGCGCAGGAAGCCGTCGCCGTCGACTGCCATCCACAGCGCGCACAGGCCGGCGGCCACGATGCCGGCCACGACGATGTGCCGCTCCGGCCACTCCCAGGGGGCGAGCCGAGCCCTCGGTTCCCGATCGTCCCCCAAGCCCGAAACGTAGCATGCGCCCCTCCACGCTCGGCGCGGCCCTGGACCGGGCGTGGACAGCCTCGACTGTCCACGGCGACGACAGCGCCGGCATGTCGACTAGCCACCGGCACACGCGCCGCGGCCCTCCGATCACCCAACCATGCGAGATCGCCTCCAATCAGGTCGCCGCCGTGTCGCAACCGATGGCCCTGCACTTGCTGTTGCGGTCGTTCGTCATGCGACTCCCTGCCCTCCTGCCCCTCCGCTCCCTGTCGGCCCTGGCGCTGACCCTCGCCGCAACCTTCACCCTCCCGGCCTGCCTGGACGACGACAAGGGCGAGGAGGACGAGATCCCGGCCGACGGCGACGGCAAGGACGACTCGCAGCGCCGCCCGACCGACCACGGCGACCTCGCGTTCGCCACGCCGGTGATCGAGTCGCTCACCGACACCGCGCGCTTCCACGCCTGGCAGTTCGAGCTCTCGGGCGACGCCACCGTCAACGCGTTCACCACCTACGCGGTCCGCGGCCAGCGCCGCGTCGACACCGTCATGTACCTCTACAAGGAGGGAGCGAACGGGTTCGGCGCCTACATCGCGCGCAACGACGACGACGGTGATCGCACCTACTCGCGCCTCATCCGCACGCTCGGCGCCGGTCGCTACCGCGTCCTGATCAAGGGTTACGCCACCACCACCCGCGGCCGCTTCGCCCTCCAGATCGGTTGCGACGGCGCCGGCTGCGCCCCGGCCACCACCACCGAGACCTGTCACTTCGGCGCGTCGTATCCCGACGTCCGCGCCGACACCGCGTTCTTCACGCTCCCCGATCGCTACATCACCGGCACCACCCAGCTCGAGCCCGACGAGATCGCCCAGGCCATCGCCGCCATCCGCGAGTCCCACGCCGACGTCACCGATCTGGCGACCGGCCTGGAGCGCATCGACGAGGGCTCGCTCCGCTTCACCACGATCGTCCACAACCCGACCAACACCGAGCTCGTCGCCGTCGAGTACGGCGCCGGCGACACCTCGGTCGGCCTCATCTTCTACGGCCGGAGCCTGTTCGTCGCCGCCCGCATCAACGACAGCTTCATCGAGTCGTGCGCCTTCTTCGCGCCGCGCTCGCCCGGCGGGTCCGCGCTCGGCGACACCTGCCGCGCCGGGTCCGATTGTCAGGCCGGCCTGCGCTGCGAGGGCATCTTCGCCAACGCCGGCGTCTGCGTCACGCCCGGCAACCCCGCCGGCGAGGGCAACGAGTGCACGTCTGACGCGGCCTGCGGCAACCCGCAGCTGGTCTGCGCCGGCGTCACCCACGGCTACGGACTGTGCCGTCCGTCGTGGATGCGCGGCACCTTCGCCGAGGCGACCGCGTCGCCGGTCCCCGACGGCGGCACCTTGCTCCGCTCGCTCGCCGTCCGCGGCCTGGCCACGGTCGACACCGACGTGGTCCTGTCGCTGACCGTCGACCACCCCCGCGCCTCGCAGCTGCGCATCACCCTCACCAACCCGGCCGGCGCCGAGGCCCTGGTCCACGACGGCACCGCCGCCGACGACGGTCGCGCCCTGGTCATCGACCGCGCGGTCATCGGATACTCCGGCGACGAGATGGTCAACGGTGGGTGGACGTTGCGGGTCACCGACCGCACCACCGGTCAGACCGGGACGTTGCGCGGCTGGCAGCTCACGATCACGTCGCGCTACGACTGAACGCCCGCAAGCCTACGGATTGGCCCACCGGTAGCGGTGGACCGCGGGGCGCACCTCCTCGGGGAGCAAGGTGACGTAGTCGCGTCGGTGCCAGGCCTCGAGGCAGACCAGCACCATGCGCGGCAGGGCGCCGCGATAGGGAACGTCGAGCGCGGGCAGGCCCAGGCTGGCGCGGAACTGCTCGGCCACCTCGCGCGGGGCATCGACGTGGAGCGTGCCGACCAGCGCGGACACGCGGGTGGCGTCCGGATCGCTGCACGCCATCGCCGGTGAGGTGACCAGGTGGGCGCCGCACACGCTCGGCCGGTCCTCGTACACCGTGCAGCGCTGGTCGGGGCCGAGGAACACACACGGCCGCCGGTAGGCGCGCTCGCCCGACGTCTCCATCGCGTGCGCCGCCGCGCCCAGCGCGTCGCGCAGCTCCGGCGTGTCGCGGTTCTCGTCGATCAGGCGGGCGGCGATGGCGGCGCCCTCGTGCAGGTACGCGCCGGTGACCATGGCGCAGCAGCCCTTGGGCGCCGTGCAGTCGAAGCACGAGATCACCGTGAGGCTCACCCGCGCGTGTTCGACCGCCGCGGCGTTGCTGTCCGCGATCACCTCGCGCGTGCGCCGCAGCGTGGCGTCGATCAGCCCCTGCCGCTCGAGCTCCTCGGCGAACGTCGGGGCCTCTGGCTCCGGCGAGTCGATCCCGGGCGCCTGCCGCCACTTCGCGCTCCGTCGCGCCACGGCCGCAACGTAGCACCGCCGACCGCCCGGGGCGGCGTGCTCGAGGGGCTCGATCGCCCTTCTGGCAGTCACTCCGGGTGCGCCGTGCCGATCCGGCACCGACGTTCGCGGCGGCCGATCCGGAAACCTCGAAGACCGCTGGGAGCGGCGGCCGTGGCGCAAGGCACGGCGGTTGCTCTTCTGCGCGGGGATGATCCTCCACGGCATCGATCGGTTCGGTCGCGTCGACGGCGTGGACGGCGAGTACCTGGTGACCCGCTTCCATCACGTCTACCTGATGCCGATCGTGCCGATCGAGTCGGAGTGGGTGATGGCCAGCGACCTGACCGGGCTGTACGGCCGCCGCTGTCGGCTGTCGGGCAAGAGCGTGCTCGCCGCGTACCTGCGGACCTGGGGGATCGGGCTCAGCTTCGTCATCCTGCTGGTGGCCGCGACGGGCGCGTGGTCGGCCGTGATCGTGGCCGCGGGGCTCGGCGCGCTCTCGCTCACCAGCCTGGCCAGGCGCGACCGCTGCGATCCGCGCGAGCGGGATCGGGCCGCGCTCCAGCGCCCGGTGCTCGGCACCGCGCTCGACCCGCTGCGCCTGCCCCACGACACCGCCGTCCACCTCCTGCCTGCCGCCGAGGCGCGCTTCGCCGCGGTCAGCGGCGGCTTCACCGCGTTCGATGTCGCCCGACTGGGCGCGTCGTCGCCGGCGCAGGCGGCGCACGCGTTCGTGGTGCTTCGCCTCCTCGCCAGCCTCGGCGGCGACCACGCCGCCGTCGCGCTCGCGGCATCGAACCGGATCCTCGAGCGCCAGCGCAGCGTCGGCGAGGCCGGCGCTCCCTATCGCGTGGCCTGGGATCCTCCGTGCGCGGCCGCCGCGCCGCTCGTCGAGGCGTACCTGCTGCGCCCGCATCGCTGGTACGGCGGCATCGCCACGGCGACCCTCGTCATCGGCGGCCTGATCCACGGCGCGGGCCACGCCACCCTGTGCCATCACTGCGACAGCAAGGTCGACATCGCCGGCACCGCGGTCAAGAAGGCCGCGTTCGAGGCCTACCCGCAGTGGCGAACCGCGCACCCCGACGCCCCCTGCCCCACCGACCGCGACCTTGGCCAGTACTTCGCCACGGCGAAGCTCCTCGACCCGTGGGGCAACCGCTACCAGATCCGCTGCGACGATCTCCCCGCCGGCGCCGTGGGAATCGCCGTGTGGTCCATCGGCGAGAACCAGCGCGACCAGCAGGGCGCCGGCGACGACCACGCCTCGTGGCGCTGACGGCGCGATCAGTTGCAGTGGATGAGGAAGCACACGTCCGAGCACGCCGTCGAGATGTCGGCGTACTCGTCGTGCACCAGCGGCGTGGCGCAGTGACCGACGGGCTCGTTCCAGGTCGCGCCGGTCAGCGACGGTCGGCGACGGTCGGCGACGGTCGGCGACGGTCGGCGACGGCGGCAACGCGCGGCAACAGGATCAACGTCACGCAGGCGCGCCGACGCGCGTGCAATCATGCCTCGATGCGTACCGCCCTCGCGTGCTCCTTCGCTCTCGCCGCCGCATGTGGCGCCGACGATTCCAGCACCGGCGACGTCGACGCCGGCGACGTCGACGGTGCCACCACCGATGCGTCGACGGCGCCGCCAGCGCCGATCGACCCGGACTTCGGCGACGACGGCATGAGGTGGTGGCAGTCTGGTGGCCGGATCGAGCTCGACGCGGTCGCGATCGCGCCCGGGGGCAAGCTCCACGTCGCTGGCTTCACGGCGTCCCCCAGCGTGGCCACGCTCGCCTGCCGCTTGACCGTCGCCGGCGCCCTGGACCCGACCTGGGCCGGCGACGGATGTTTCGATGGCCCGGGCGCGTTCGTCGCGGCAGCCACCATGACGACCGGTGGCCTCGTGCTCGCCGGTGGTACCAGCGTGGCCACGGTGTGGCGCCTGCGCGACGACGGCACGCTGGATCCCGGCTTCGGCAGCGGCGGCGCGGTGCCCTTGACCACGACCAGCTCGGCTGCCGGCGCGGTCGCTGTCGACGGAGACGCGGTGATGATCGCGAGCTCGATCGGTGGCAACGTCGTGATGACTCGCTTGAACGCGAACGGCGCGGTGCTGGCCCAGGGCCAGACCGCGAGCCTGCGCGGGCCGCAACAGCTGATCCGCAAGGCCGATGCAACCTGGATGACTGTCACCGACGCGGTGTACGCGGTCCCGGCCGATCTCACGACCTTCACGCCCGTGACGGTGCCCGGCGCGGGCCTGACCCGCCAGGTGCTGGCGCTGCCGGACGGCGCGTTGCTGGTGCTGGAGCACGGCGGAGTCCACCGCCTCCACCGCCAGCTCGCCAACGGCAGCACCGATCTCGGCTTCGGGGTCGGTGGCAGCGTGGTGCCGCCGCCGGGGCCTCGTGCCGAGCGATGGCAGGCCATGGCGACGCTCGCCGACGGCCGCATCGTCGTGGTCGGACATCGCGATCACACGGGCCCGTACCAGGCGGCGCTTCGCGTGTACTCGGCGACCGGGGCGCTCGACACGTCGATCGGCGACGCCGGCGTGCTGCTGTGGCCGAGCCTCGACATCGGCGCGCCGCTGCCGCTGGAGATGACCTTGAACGCGGTCGCGATCGCCGCCGACGGCAGCATCGTCGTGGCCGGAGGCGAGCAAGCCACCAACCCGACCCGCGCGTTCGTCAGCCGCGTCCTGCCGCTGTGAGTGTCAGACGTCTCCCAGCTGGTGAACCGTCACCGGCAGGCGCGGTCGACTCACACGCAGTCTTGGACACTTACAGATTGGTCCGGCCAGTGCATTGACGACTGACCATGCTCGCCACGCTCTCCACGCTCGCCCTCATCTGCACCCCGCTCTCGGCCCCCGGGCTCACCATGCCCGATGTGGTCGCGCCCGTGGAGGCCGAGGTGGTGGTCGAGCGCAGCTACGGCGGCCAGATCATCGCCATGGACGCGGCCGGGCTGGCTCTCCTGGTCGCCGGCGCGGCCAGCGAGAACGGCGCGATCGCCGGGGCGGGCGCGCTGACCATGGCGTTCGGTCCCGGCGTGGTCCACGCCTCGCACGATCGCGGCGGCGCCGCGGTGGCCTCCATGCTGATGCGTCCGTCGCTCGTGTACGGCGGCATGGCGCTCGGGTTCGCGACGGCGTCGTGCGACAGCAACGGCGACTCGTTGTTCTGTGGCCTCGGCGAGGCGTTCATCGGCGGCCTCGTCGGCTACGGCGTGGCGGTGGTGGTCGACTCGGCGTACCTCGCGCGCGAGAAGCGCACGGTGCGCACGCCGTCGTGGTCGCCGACCGTCGCGGCCTCGCCGGCCGGCGTGCAGGTCGGCGTCGGCGGCTCGTTCTGATTCCGCAGCGCGCCAAAAAGGCCGTCAGCGGCCCAGCCACGCCAGCGTCGCGCCGGCGCTGCCGCGGGCGGTGACCACGGGGCCGGCGCCGGTGAGGTGCGCGACCTCGGCGAGCGCCGAGGCGAGGCCGGCCATCTGCACGCCGCCGGCGTCGAGCCGGAGCGGCTCGCCGGACTTGAGCTCGAGCGCGTAGGTGCGGCGATCGCGCGGTGACGACATGTCGACCGCGACGAAGTCACCGCAGAAGTGGCGCTGGTTGGTGCGGTAGAGCCACAGGTTGCGGCGGCGGCTGAGCAGCGCGCGCGCGAACGCGACCTCGGGCTCACCGAGCGCGAACATCTCGCGCAGGCGCCAGCCGTCCGACCACGAGCAGGCCAGCTGGCTGGCCAGGATCTGCTCGAGCCGGAAGCGGGTCGCTGCCCAGAACGGCAGCCGCAGGGTCGACGGCGTACGCATGACCGAGCCGGCAAGGATGGCACACGCCACGCCCCCAGCCAGCGGGGCGCAACGCGACCCCGAGGTCACTGAGATCGGGGTGAGATCGTCCGACGACGGCGAGCGCCGATACTGCCGGGACCATGATCAGACTCAGCCACGTCGTGTCTTGCTCGCTCCTCGTCCTGCCTGCGGCCGCCTGCAAGAAGGAGACGGCCTCCACCGGCGGTGGCACGGGCACCGCTGGCGCTCCCGCGAGCAAACCGACCGCGGCGCCGGCGGCGGGCGGCGCCGCCGAGCAGAAGGATCTCAAGGCCGAGCTCGCCGGCAAGGCGATGGCGCCGCTCTACGGCGTCGCCCAGCCCAACCCGGGCGAGGGCAACAGCCACCGCCTCACCTTCAGCACGCGGTCGTTCACGTGCGCGACGATGACCAGCGCGCTCGACGGCGCCAGCCCGGGCGAGACCTTCACGATCCGCGCCCACGAGGCGCTCCAGCCCGACGGAACCACGACCTGGGCCTACGGCGGTGTGGCCTCGGGCAACGGCGGCTCGGCACCGGCAGGGCTGGTCGCGATGGGCGGCTACCAGATCGAGGGCGCGCGCGTGATCGGCACCCTGCCCGGCGGCGTGACCACCGAGGACGGCCCCGAGGCGCTCGCCGTCAGCGGCAGCTTCACGGTGCCGGTCTGCGATCCACTGCCGGTGCCCACGCTGCGCGACCTCGCCGACATCAAGAAGATCGCCGAGCCGATCGAGGCCAAGGGCTCGACCGCCCGCGTGACCTTCGCGGGCAAGGCGTTCGACATCAAGGGCGCGACCGCGGTCGCCGGCCGCAAAGGCGGGTGGGTGGTCCGCCTGACCGAGCAACCCCACGGCTGCGTGGGCGACGTCGAGATCCCGGGCAACCTCGTCGTCGTGCTCGAGCTCGGCGGTGACGAGCAGAAGCTCTTCGTGCGCGGCAACTGGATCGCGGGGTCGTCCGGCGCCGAGCCCATCGATGGCACCGCCAAGGTGGAGATGAAGGAGGCCGCCGGCGCGGTCGACGTCACGCTCACCGGCGCGATGGATTACACGCCGGAGGACAAGACCTACAAGCTCGAGCTGACGGGCGCGGTCAGCGCCAAGGTGTGCGCGACCTCCTGAGGGCTGTTACAGTCGGCGCCGATGAAGGCCTTCTCGATCCGCTTCGCGTTCCTGACCCTCGCGCTCGTGGCCGCCGCCTGTGGTGGCAAGAACAAGGGCAGCGCCCCGCCGTCCGGCGGCGGCGCGGCCGGCCCGGCCGAGGGCGACGATGCCGCCACGCCGTTCAACGACGGCGCCGTGAGGACGGCCCTGGCCAGCTCGCCCGGCGTCGAGTCCTGCGGCGTCGACGCCGCCACCACGATGGGCGCGCACTTCGCCGCCCAGCGCGACTCGCTGATCGGCGGTGGCGATGGTGGCAACGCCGTCGACGAGAGCTTCTCGTGCCGAGCCCAGGACGACAACACGTGGGAGTGCACGTGGTCGGTGTTCGGCAAGGAGGGCCCGGCCGACCCGTGTGACCCGTGCGCCGAGGGTGGCAGCAGCGGCTACCAGATCATCATCACCGTCGGTAACGACGGCGCGATCGTGCCGGACAAGATCTACTGCAACGCACCCGGCTGAACTGAGGTCGAGGTCGAGGTCGATAGATCGCAGACGGCGAGCAAGCGGACGACGGCGTCCCAGCCAGCGGTCGCGAGCGTGCACCCATCGGGGGAGAACCCGACCGCGGCCGCGCGGCCGGCGTGGGCACGCAGGGACACGATCAGGCGGCGATCGGCGATCCGCCACACCTCGACCATGCCGTCGATGCGCGCCAGCGCGATCCGCTGGCCGCCGTGATCGAGGGCGGCATCCTCGACCGCAGCGCCCGCCGCGACCAGGCCGCCGAGCCCGCCGTCGTGGGCGGCGTCCCGGAGCTCGACGCGGCCATCGTGGGAGATCAGGGCGAGCTGCCGCCCGTCGCCGGACACCGCCACCGCCACGGCGCCGGGCGAATCGCCCAGGCGGTGCTGTCCGGCGGCGTCGTAGCGCCACACCGCGCCGCGGCTGCCGAGCGCGAGGATCGCGCCGGTGCGGGTCGGCGCGCTGACGTCGAGCACCGGCTCGCTCACCGCCGCGACCTCGCGGCGGACGTCGCCGTGGAGCTCGAACGCCTGGGGCACCAATCCGTACGTGAACGCGATCACCAGGTCGTCGGCGAGGAAGGCCAGGCGACGCACGCGGATGCCCGGCTCGAGCCAGGCGCCGCGGCGCTCGCCGAGGTCAGCGACCGCGAGCAGCCGCAGGCCCGTGCCGGTCGCGATCCCCACGGCGAGCGAGCGGCCGTCGGGTGTGAAGGCGAGCGACTTCACCACCTGATCGGTCACGGTGGTGCGCTGGACCTGGCCACCGTGAACGTCGAGCACGTGCACGCCGCCGTCGCCGCCACCGAACGCGACGCGGGCGCCATCGGCCGACCAGGCGATCGCGGCCAGGCCGGCGCGCGCGGTCGCACGGTGGGTGCGCGCGTCGACGGCCTGCTCCCACGCCGCCAGCGTGCCGGCGCCGAACGCGACCACGCGATCGCCGGCGACGCTGGCGCTGGCGGCGGCGTCGACGCCCACCACATGCCGCCAGGCGCCGACGTCGGGGCGCCACAGCCCGACCCCGTCGGCGCCGGCCACGATCGCGTCGCCGCCGGGACCACGCTCGACGTGCGACACCGGGCCCACCGGCGACGGGCTCACGTGCAAGACCTCGCCGCCGGGCAGCGCGACCAGCCCGACCCGCGCGTCGGAGCCGCCGACCACGAGGTGTCCGTCGATGACCACGCCGACCGCGGCGCCCGGAAGTCGGGCTGCCAGCTCGGTGGTGTTCACCCGGGTCGCGGCGCGTGGACCGTCGAGCAACAGGCTGCCGTCGGAACACACCACCACCGTCGCCACCTCGGCGGAGGTCGACGCCGGGTGAGCGGCGACCAGGCGGATCGCCACGCCGGGCGGGCACGGACGCACCGAACGAGCGCTGCCGTCGGCCGCGACCGCCAGGTAGAGATCGGGCGCGCCCACGATCGCCCAGCCGGCGGCCTCGTCGAGCGACAGGGTGCCGCCGGTCATGGCGTGACGCCCGATCGCCGCCATCCCGCGATCGAAGCGGACGACGTGGTTGCCGTCGTCGCCGGTGGCGGTTGCGATCAGCCCGCCGTCGGCCAGGAAGCGGGCGGCGGTGGGCGCGCGGCCCTCGAGATCGAGCGGACGTCGCGCGCCGCCGCCGTCCAGCCACAAGCGGCCGTCGGCCCGGCACAGGCGATCGCCGCCGCCGCGCACGGCCAGGGTGTCGCAACCGCGCTCGTCGCCGATGGGCCTCACCACCACCGGCGGCGACGACGCGAAGGCCGCCCGCACCCCGGCGGCGGCAGCGAACGCGCCCAGCTCGTGGGCGCGAAGC
>SXJR01000454.1 GCA_005779305.1 Myxococcales bacterium | reverse complement strand
CGTGCGACTGCTCGACCGAGATGGTCTTCCCGGTCTTCGCCTTCCACGACGCGGCGAAGGCGGTGTTGAGCTCGGTGTAGAGCTCGCGGGTCGCGTCGTACGAGACGTTGAGCAGGACGCCGCTGCCGCGCCCGCCGTCACAGCCCGCGGTCGCGGCCAGGGCGGCGACCACGAACGTGGCGAGGAGGCGGTTCGAAGGGCTCATGGGTAGACCATCCGTTATAACGGATGGTCTGTCAAGGCGGATGCATGTCCGTCATGGCGGACATGGGTGACGTCACATCAGGTCGTGTGCGGGCACTGCTGACGTAGCTGCGCTGTAACGCCACCCCCGCTGGGCTCGTGCGAGGGTGGGGTGTGCGCGTCGTCATCCCGATGTTCCTCGTCGTGTCGGTCGCAACCGCGGTTGCCCAGCCGGCCCCTCCGGCCCCTCCGGCTCCTCCGGCTCCTCCGGCTCGTCCGGTGCGCTTCGACGCCCGGGTGGAGATCGCCCGCATGCGCGCCGAGCTCGAGGAGCTCCGGACCAGGGTGGCGGAGCTAGGCACCACGGGTGATGACGCAGCGCGCCGGCAGGTGGCGCTGATCGAGGCGATCGCCGGCCGGCTCGAGGCGCTCGAGCAGGAGGCGGCGGGCCAGGGCGAGGCGATCGGGGCGGTCTCCGACCGGGTCGATCGCGACCTCGAGGCGCAGACGCTCGCGCTCGGCGCGCTGCGCGCCGAGATCGAAGCGACGAGCCAGCGGGCTGGCCAGGGCGCGACGGTCGAGCACGACGGCGGCTTCCGCTTTCGCGCCGCCGACGGGTACACGCTCCGACTCGGTGGTTACACCCAGGCGCGATGGAGCGGCGGTCGGCGGGACGACGTCGAGCCGAGCTGGCAGGCCGGCGGCTTCGCGTTCCGGCGGACCCGGGTGATCTTCGACGGAGCGCTGGGGCCGCGGGTCACGTTTCGCACCATGATCGAGCTGGTCGCGACGCCGCTGCTATGGGATGGCTGGGCCGAGGTCACGCTCGGCCACGGCGTGTCGTTGCGCGGCGGCCGCGACAAGGTGCCGTTCACCCGCAGCTTCCTGGCCGGTGCGACGAGCCTGACCTTCACCGAGCGCGCGGTCGTGCTCGATCAGTTCCGCTGGGGACGGGATCTCGGCGTGCAGCTGCGAGGGGCCCACGGCGCGGTCGAGTGGGTGCTGGGCGTCGGCAACGGTGCCGTCGACGGCGCCGTCGATCGCATGCCGTCGGTGGCGGGTCGGGTGACATACGCGGCGCTGGGCAAGCTCATCGCCGCCAACCCCGGCGACATCAAGGGGACCAAGGCGACCGCTGTGACCATCGGTGTCGATGGCGTGATCGACGCGCCGACGGTGCCGGGCACGGTCGGCACGGTGATGATCGATCCCGATCCCGAGAAGAACGGCACACCCACGCGGGTGAAGGTCCAGGCCGCGTCGGCCGATGTCACCATGCGCCGCCGCGGGCTCGAAGTGTCGGTCGAGGCGCTGGTGAGGCGCGACGACTGGCGCGACGCGCTGCGCACCGCGCCGGCCGCGGAGGCGATCGTCGGAGGGGCCGAGCCGGTGGCCATGGGCGTGGTCGGCGAGGTGACGTACATGCTGGCGCCGGGGAAGCTGCTCGCCGGTGCGCGGGTCGCGGCCGGTGACCTGCCGGTGCTCTCGATGCGCCAGGCCACGACCGTGCCTCGCGGCGAGGACGTGGTCGAGGCGGCGCTGACCGGAATGTGGCTCCACCAGGGCCGCCGCACGGTGAACGTCACCTACACGTTCCTGGACTACGGGCCGCCCGCGGGCGCCACCGCGGGCAGCCGCGAGCACCGCCTGGTCGTCGAGGCGCAGCTCAACCTCTGAGTGCGGCAGGTCAGTCCCAGGTGCCCTGCACGGCCAGCGAGAACACGCGGCCGGGCAGGAAGACGCCGTTGCGGGTCTCGGGCTGCTCGTCGGTGATGTCGTCGCAGCGGATCACCGCCATCCAGTCGCCGGCCAGCGTGGCCGACGCCGACGCCTCGAGCAGCGCGTAGAACGGCACCACCATGCCCTGGTCGATGCTGTCGCCGAAGTAGCGCACCCGCACGATCCCGCTGGCCCCTTCGACCGGGGTCGCGCGTACCCAGGCGTCGGCGCGCACGTCGGGGAAGCGATCGATCGGGTCGTCGAGCCACGGGCCGGCCTCGTCGTTCCGCGCGCGGTCGTTGGCGAGCTCCACCGAGCCACCCAGCTCGACGGTGTGATGGGGCGTGACCCGCGCGCGGGCATCGACGCCGCGGACGTCGACGGTGCCCAGGTTCTGCAGCCGCGGGTCGCTGCCGACGCCGCGCATGGTGCCCTCGGCGCGGCGGTAGTAGGGCGCGACCTCCAGCTCGATCGCCTCGATCGGCGCCGCCACCACCCGCAGCTCGCCCATCGTCGCGATCTCGGGGCCGAGCGCCGGGTTGCCGGTGACCACGTCGAAGCGTTCGCGCAGGCTGGGCGTGCGGCCCTTGTGGGCCAGGGTCGCGATCAGCTCGACCCCGGCCACCGGACGGTAGCGGGTGACCAGCTTGCCCTCGGGCCACGGGTCAGCGCCGAGGCCGAGCGGCGCCGCGACGCCGGCGGCGCCCTCGATGCGCAGCCGCTCGCGTTCGTACTGGAGGCCACCCGCGAGCTCGGTGAGCGTGGCGTCGCCGCGGGTGACGTTGGCGGAGGTCGGTGTGATCGACTCGACGCGCGTGCGTTCGTGGTCGATCGTGCCCGACGCGACCCAGCGCAAGGTCTTCCGGATCGGTCGCGTGGCCAGCGCGGTGGTGCCGACGCGCATGGCGAACAGGTCCTCGCTGGTCACCAGCGCGGTGAAGGCGGGGTCATCGAAGTAGCGCGACCGGCGGGAGAGGGCGTGGGTCCACGCTCGGGCCTGAAGCTGCAGCGGGCCGCGCTTCTCGTCGACGGCGAGCTGGGTCCGGCCCGTGGTCTCGCGGTCGATGACCAGGATGTTGGCCGTGGTCGACTCCTCGTTGGGCGGAGGCACGTAGTTGCGATCGTCGACGAAGCTGTCGACGGCGATGCGGCGCCGATCGCCCGTGCGATGCTCGAGGCGGAGTGCTCCGCCGGTGGCGCGGCGACTCTCGCCGACCTGCGCCATCGAGGCCAGGTCGTACTCGTGCAGGCCCCAGAGCGCCGTGGTCGACAGCCGCAGCCAGAGCTCGGGCTGCAGTTCGACGCGCCCGGTGGCCGAGCCGCCGAACGTGGGCAGCGAGTCGCTGGTCAGGCGCGCGACCACCAGCTTGGCGCCGGCCGCATCGCGGGTGTGAACCTCGATCACACCGCCGGGGCCGCCCGGGCCGTCGATCGGCGACGACGGCGTGGTCGAGACACGGATCTGCACGATGTCGGTGACCGGGATCGTGGTGACGTCGAAGGTGCCGTAGTACGGATCGGTCACGCTGACGCCGTCGACGAGCACGCGGACCGCGCCCTTGCGGGCACCGCGGATGTCGATGTTCATGCCGCCGCGACCACCCTCGCGCACGTTGATCTCGGGAATGAGCGCGAGCGCCGACGCCAGATCGGTGGCGCCGCGGGCGGCGAGCTCCTCGCCGGTGAGCCGGACCTCGGTGTCGCGATCGTAGGGCTTGTCGGGGCGCTCGTCCCAGATCTCGATGACCTCGCCGGCTTGCTCCTCGGCGAGGCGGAGCAGCTCCTCGTCCGAGAGCGTGGTCGTATCGACCGGCGCCGGGGCCGGGACGGGGACCGGCGCGTCGTCGGCGCCGGCGGTCGAGCCACGGGCGGTCAGGCCGCAGGTCAGGCCGGCGACGAGCAGCGTGGTGCGGCGGTGGGGGCGTGTCATCTCGGTGTACCCGGCGGGGCGACGATCAAGGCGCGTGGAGCGCGTCGAAGCGGCGGCGGGTCTCGGTGCGGAGATCCTCGACGGTGAGCGGGCCGGCCGGCTGGACGATGATCCGCGAGCCGCCGTTCACGTCCACCACGGTGATCTGCGTGTCCTTCACCACCACGGGACAGTTGCGCAGGTTGCCGCCGCCCTCGCCGCCGCCGTGGGCCGAGCGATCGACGCGGCCGGCGGCGAGCTCGACGAGGTAGGCAGCGCGGCGGCGGATCTCGACGACGTCCACCTCGGGCGCGGCCTCGACGAGCAGCTCGATGCCACCCTCGACGTCGTGGACCGTGGTCCTCGCCTCGCCGACGGTGAGTGGACAATGACGCTGCTTCTCGGCCATCGGGTCGTCGGGGCCACCGCGCACAGGCGCGGCGTCGGCGGCGCCGGCGACGCTGGCGGCGTCGCCGGCCGCGTCGACGACGGCGGGCCGCGGGGCCGGTTCGCCCCCCTGGGTCTCGTCGCGTCCTCGACACGTGAGGGCGGCGAGTCCAGCCACGACGATGACGACGCGGGCGCGCACGCG
>SXJR01000453.1 GCA_005779305.1 Myxococcales bacterium | reverse complement strand
TGCCGCGCCGCACGGCGGCGGTCCTGGCCATGCGCTCGACGATGTGGGCATCGCTGCGGCGGATGAGCTCGATGAGGACGTCGTCTTTGGCCGGAAAGTGGAAGTAGAAGGTCCCGCGCGCGACCTCGGCCGCGCCCACGATATCGTCGATGCTCACCGCGTCGTAGCCGCGCTCCTCGAAGAGCGTCAGCGCAGCGGTGAAGATCTGCTCGCGGGTCGCCGCTCGCTGGAGGTCGCGCTGCCGGGCCACGGGCTCGCACTGTACACCGCGATGATGGCCGCCGCGGCGAGGGCCGTGCCGACGATCGCGCCGTCGGAAACGCCGGCCGCCTTGAAGCCGTGGAAAGGCAAGAACGCGAGCACGCCGCACACGATGGTCGCCAGCGAGAGCGGCAGGCACATCCACGCCGGCGGCGCACGGTCGCGGGCGGCGCGGGCGGTGAGGGCTGCCAGGATCGATCCGAAGGTCAGGTGCCAGTAGTAGCTGGTCACCGGCACGCCGAGCCAGCGGTAGGCGATGTTGGGGTCGTTGTCGAACCAGCGCCACCACCCCAGCCGCGGCCCGGTGATGTCGAAGGGCACGTCGATACATACGATCAACACGCCGGCGGTGATCGCCGACGGGATGGGCGACAGCCCGAGCCGGCGGGCCAGCGCGATCCCGGTGTAGAGCAGCACCGGGTAGACCACGGTGATGTAGAGCGGCAGCTGCTGGTCGTAGAACATGACCGTGAACTGGCCGTGGGCGAAGTTGTCGACGAGGTTGTAGGAGCCGAACTCCATCACCAGGCCGTAGACGAAGATGGTCAGCCAGGTGACCAGCGCGGCGCGATCGCCCGCGCGGTGGGCACGCACGGCGTGGCGCAGGGTCAAGGCGGCCCAGACCATCACGCCCAGCTCGAGGGCGACGAACGAGAGCGGCAGTGAGGTCGGATCGTGGATGGTGATGAGGCTCATGGTGGGCTGCTCGAGGCTGACTGTCGGTAGTCGACGAGCGCGCCGGCGCGCTCCTGATCGACGGTGAAGACCTTCTCGCCGTAGGTCCCGCCCTCGCGGCGCCAGGTGCCAAACACCCGATCCCACAGACCGAGGGTCTGGCCGTAGTTCACGTGGAAATGGACGTGGTGATCGTCGTGGAACCGCGGCGGCGGCTGCCAGGGCAGGACCGAGCCGAGGGCGACGCCGGAGTGATCGAGGAAGGCGATCGTGTTCTGGTACACCAGCACCGTCACCAGCCCGACCACGTGGATGGGCAAGAAGAACAGCGGCGCGAGCATGATCGACTGGTAGAGCGCGAACTCGAGCGGGTGCATGGCCGGCGCGGTGAACGCGGTCGGCGAGGTCCAGCGGTGGTGTACGCGGTGGATGTAGCGGAACAGGGTCTTGCGGTGCATGAGCCGGTGGGCGCCGTAGAGGAGGCCGTCGGTGGCCACGAAGTAGAGCAGCGTGGTCGAGATCGCCGCGATGACGCCGTGCCAGCCGAAGGTGGGTCCCAGCTCCCAGTAGATGCTCGAGGCGCCTCCGCTGGCCACGTGGTGGGCGAACCAGCCCGAGACCACCGACGCCGCGACGGTGTTGGCGACGCCGAGCCTGAGCTCCTTCTTGCGCGCCGCCGGTGACGGCCACCGCGCGGGCTGGGTCTTCCACTCGGTGGCCCGGTCGCGATGCCGGTAGTAACGCCACTCGAGGTAGCCCCCGATCCCGAACAGCATCCCCAGCCCGCCCGCGATCGCGACGGCGATGAAGCCTGCCAGTCCCATGCCTGCACCCTGCGCCCTTTCACTGACGTTTGTCAATGACAACCGTCAGTGGATGACTCACCGCTCGTCCGTGGCTGCGCCAGCGCGAGCGCGAGCCGAAGGACGCATGGCTTCAGCGCGCTGGCGCACCGACCACCCGCCACGGCTGGCGCTTGAGCTCCTTGGTGAGCTCCTTCACGTCGTCGACCAGCTCGAGATCGGCGCCGAAGGCGGCCAGGGCGCCGTGGCCGGTGGTGGCGTCTTCCACCACACCGCGGACCGAACCAGCGAGCTGCTCGGCGGCGGCCAGGGCGCGGTCGGCGCTGGCGATGGCGCGCTCGAGACGGGCGTCGAACGGCTGACCCTGCCCGACCCCGGCAAGCTCGAGCGCGCGGCGGATGTGGGCCAGCTGGACGCGCAGCTCGGCGGCGGAGGTCTCGATCCGCGCCGCGGTCGCCGACACCCGCGCGGCCAGGGCCGCGATCGCCGCGGGATCGACGCGCCCGGCCGCGAACGCCTCCACCAGCTGCTCGGCGGCGCCGGCGGCCTCGGCTACCGAGCGCCGCAGCTCCTCCGACGCGCCCGGCCGCGGATCGAGCGACGCGATCGTCGCCGCCAGCCGTCCCGCCGAGGCGTCGATCTTCGCCGCCGCCGGCTGGATCGCGTCCATGAAGCGGCTCACCTCCTCGAGGGTGTCCCAGGTCCGCTGCAGCACGTTGTCGAGGCTGGGCGGATCGATGCCGTCGATCTCGTCGCCGTCGCGGAGAGCGCGCTCGGGCGCGGCGTGACCGGGCGGCGGCCCGATGGCGATGTAGCGCGGCGCTAGCAGGCTGCGGGCGTCGACGAAGAAGTCGGCGTTGCGGGGGATGCGATCGGCCCACTCGGGATCGATGCTGAGCACCGCCACCACGCCGGCCTGGCCGCGCGGGTCGCGCGGATCGCGCGAGATCCCGATCGAGCGAACGTGACCCACGTCCTTGCCCGCCACCCGCACTGGGGCGCCGGCCGGCAGGCCGACCACCACGCCGAAGCGCACCCGGACGGTCAGGCCGGCCTGGCCCAGGCGCGGCCAGATCATCACCACGAACACGACGGTGAGCGCCGCGGCGAGCAGCACCGCGAAGCCGACCCGGCGGGTCAGTCGTTCATCGTGGACGGCGAGCGCCATGAAACCGACTACTCCTTCCAGATCAGCTTCCACGGGTTGCGGCGCAGGTCGCGCACCATCTCGCGAACGTCGTCGTAGACCTCGCTCCGGGCGAGGAAGCCGCCGAGCGCGCCCTTGCCCTGGCGCGCGTCGGTGAGGGCGCCGTTGGCGTTGCCGAGCAGCGTGCTGGCCTGGTCGGCGGCGTGGCCGGCCTTGTCGACGGTGCCCAGCGCGCGCTCGACCCGCTGGTCGGTGGCCAGGGCCAGGACCCGCACGCCCTCGCGCAACAGCGCACCGGTCGCCGGCCCGGCCTCGAGCAACGTGCGATCGGCGGTGACCAGGAGCGCGTCGGCGTCGCGCAGGGTCTTGCCGAGCACCCGCGGATCGAGACCGTCATCGACCTTGGCCAGCACCTGGGTGCTCTCGACCGCCAGCCCGGTGACGGCGTCGATGAGCTTGCCGACCCGCGGCCGGTTCTCGACCAGCATGCCGTCGACCTGATCGACCGCGTCGGCGGCGTTGGTGATGAGCATGGCGATCTTGTCCTTGTCCTCGCGCATCACCATCGTCATCAGATCGAGCAGCTCGTAGAGCCTCGCCACCACCAGGTCGGTGCGCGGCGGGTTGACGCCGACCACCACCGTGCCCGGCGCCATCGGCGGCGACGCCCAGTCGTTGCCGGGGACGATCTCGACGTACTGCTCGCCCAGCACGCCGGCGGTGTTGATGAAGAGCTCGGCGTCGCTTCGGATCGAGTCGCGGGCGCGGTCCTCGATCCACAGCTCGACCCGGACCTGCACCCGTCGACCCGACGCCGGGTCGATCTTGCCGCCGCGGAACTCGACCTCCTCGACCCGGCCCACGGTGATGCCCGACACCTTCACCGGCGCGCCCGGCTGCACGTTGCCGCTGTAGTCGTAGTCGGCGTACAGCGTGTAGCCGCTCGACAGCGAGAACTTGCCGAGGACGAAGATGAAGGCTGCGAACAGGAACATCGCGCCCACCATGAGGAGGCCGACCTTGTACTCGACGCCGCTTTCGTGCATGGGAGCTCCTTCGGACCTCTAGAAGCCTGGGGTCTCCATCGGTCCGCTGGCGCGGCCGTGGATGAACTGGAGGACGACCGGATCCACCGACCCGCGGATCTCGCCCGGGGTGCCACAGGCGTGGACGCGGCCCTGGTAGAGCAGCGCGATGCGATCGGCGGTGGAGAAGATCGACGCCAGGTCGTGCGACACGACCATGGCGGTGACGCCACGGCGATCGGCGAGCTCGCGGATCAGGCGATCGACCCGGCGCGCGCTCTGGGGATCGAGGCCGGTGGTGGGTTCGTCGAAGAGCACGACCTCGGGCTCCAGCGTGAGCGCGCGGGCGATGGCAGCGCGCTTGCGCACGCCGTCCGAGACCTCGGCCGGGAAGCGATCGGCCAGATCGGCCAGGTGGACCTCGTCGAGGCGGCGGCGGGCGTCGGCCAGCGCGGCGGCGGCGCCGAGGCCGCGGTGCTTGCGCAGCGGCAGGGCCACGTTCTCGGCCAGGGTCATGGCGTCGAACAGCGTCGCGCTCTGGAAGACCATCGCGACCTTGCGGCGGATGACCTGGTAGTCGCGTTCGGGCAAGGCGTCGATGCGACGGCCGGCCAGCCAGATCTCGCCGGCGTCGACGCGGAGGAGCCCGACCAGGTGTTTGATCGTCACGCTCTTGCCGACGCCCGAGGTGCCGATCACGTAGAGCACTTCGCCGCGCGCCACCACCAGATCGAGGCCGGCCAGCACCGGCCGGCCACCGAACGCCTTGTGGACGCCGCGCATGACGATCATCGACGAGGATCCCGCGTCCATCACCCGGCTCCGAAGGCGGTCATGGCGACGAACGAGATGACCAGATCGAGCACGATCACCGCGAAGCTCGAGCCGATGACCGCGGAGGTGGTGGCCGCGCCCACGCCCTCGGAGCTGCCGCGCGCACGCAAGCCGCAGAAGCCGCTGACGATCGGGATGGCCGCGCCGAAAGTCGCCGCCTTGATCAGGCCGACCACGACGTGAGCGGGTTCGACCATGCTCACGTCGAAGAAGATGCGAGGGTTGATCTGGAAGGAGTAGTAGCCGGTGAGGCCGCCGGCGGCCCACGACGCGGCGATGCCGAACATCGACAGCACCACGGTCATGAACACGCAGGCCAGGAAGCGCGGGACGATCAGGTAGCGCACCGGCGTCACGCCCGACATGCGCAGCGCGTCGAGCTGCTCGGTCACCTTCATCGAACCGATCTCGGCGGCGATGCCGGCGCCGACCCGCGTGGCCAGCATCATCGCGGTCAGGCTCGGGCCGACATCGAGGACGAGCAGCCGGATCCACTGGGCGCCGACCTGGTTGCGGCCGTCGACCACCTTGGTGGTGAGCAGGCAGGTCTGGTAGACCATCACCATCCCGACGAAGCCGAGGGTGACCAGCACGAACAGGAGCGAGCGGTTGCCGACGAAGTACATCTGGCGGGCGATGCCGCCCGCCGGTCGCTTGCCGCGCCAGTAGCCGAACACCGCGCCGGCCAAGGTCTGCGCCGCCACCGAGCCGAGCTCGGCCACCGCCGCCACCGTCTCCAGGGTGCGAGACCCGATCGAGGTGATCGTGCGGCGGGTGCGAGTCGCGGTGGTCATGCGGTCAGGTACGTCATCAGGAAGTCGAGGAAGCAGATCGACACCGCCGCCGACACCACCGCCGCGTTGACTGCCTTGCCGACGCCGATGGCGCCGCCCTTGACGGTCAGGCCGAAGTAGCAGGACGACAGCGCGATGGCGGCGCCGAACACCAGCGACTTGCCCATGCCGTGCAGGAAGTCACCGACGCCGATGTTCTGCACCAGGCTGTACCAGACGGTCAGCGGGTGGATGTCGAGGATGAGCTGCGACGACAGCATCACGCCCAGGATCGCGACCGCGTCGCCGACCATGGTCATGACCGCCAGCGTGATCATCATGGCCAGCACCCGCGGCACGATCAGGTAACGGATGGGATCGATGGCCAGCGCCTGCAGACCGTCGATCTGCTCGGTGACGGTCATCGTGCCGAGCTCGGCGGCGTTGTTGGCGCCGACCCGGCCCGAGAACATGAGCCCGATCATCAGCGGGCCGACCTCGCGCAGCACCGCGTAGCCGGTGCCCCAGCCGACCAGGCCGCGGGCGCCGTACTGCTGCACGAACGACGCGAACTGGATGACCATCAGGCCGCCGACGAAGAGCGCGGTCATGGTCACGATGGGCAGCGAGCGCCAGCCCATCTTGTAGAGGTTGCGGACCAGCTCGCGCCCGTCGATCGAAGGCCACCGCAAGCGAAGCGAGCGGCTCCGTACAGATCGGACCGGCGACTGTGCCGGGTCGGTCGATGATCCCCGGTCTTCGACGGAGTCGAAGTGCGGGAAGAGCGAGCGCAGCACCTCGGCGGCGAGGACGACGATGCCGCCGGCGTCGCGAGCCGCGCCCAGCGTCGCTGTGCCGATGGCGGCGATCGAGCCGCGGATCGCGCCGGCCGGCGCGGCCGCCGGCGTCGACGGGCTCACGGCGTACCCCGGGCAAAGTCGCGCACCCGGGCGTCGTCGGCGTCGCGCAGGCCGGCGGCCGGGCCGATCCAGCGCACGCCGCCGCCGTCGACGAAGGCGATGGTGTCGGCGAACGCGGCCACGGCGTCGACGTCCGACGACACCACCACCGCCGTCGAGCCGCGGGCGTCGTGATCGGCGCGGAGCAGACCGTAGATCTTGGCGGTGGTGACTGGATCGAGACCCGCCGTCGGCTCGTCGTAGAGCACCACATCGGGCGTGGCCACGGTGGCGCGGGCCAGCCCCACCCGCTTCTTCATGCCGCCCGACAGCTCCGACGGCAGCTTGCGCTCCGAGCCGGCGAGGCCGACCGCGCGCAGGCGAGCGGCGACGCGGGGCTCGATCTCGGCCGCTGGCACCCCGCCCTCCTGGACCAGCGGGAAGGCGACGTTGTCGGCCACGCTCAAGAAGTCGAACAGCGCGCAGTTCTGGAACAGCATGCCGATGCGACCGGCGACCCGGACCAGGCCGGCCTCGGGGCGGTAGAGCCCGGCGATGATCTTGAGCAGCACGCTCTTGCCGCCGGTCGCCGGCCCGATCACGCCCAGCCGCGCGCCGCGCGCGATCCGGAGATCGACGCCGCCCAGCACGGTGCGCGAGCCGAAGCGCTTGCCGACCCCGACCAGCTCGATGGCGAGCCCCTGCGCCGTCGCGTTCAGCATCGACGATGCCTAGTACTCGATCGCCAGCCGCGCGCCGCCGCCGAGGATCCAGCCTCCGAAGGCGAAGCCCGGGAAGCCGGGGTTGTTGGTCTGGAGCCCGATGCGGTTGGGCACCGCGGTGCCGAGCACGTCGACCGCGTCGTCGGGCACCTCGTCCAGGACCAGCTCCGGGTTGGACACGTCGACGAACTTGGTGACGTGGTTGCGGAAGACCCGGTGAGCGATCAGATCGAAGCCAGCGCGGAAGTTGCTGCCCCACAGCGAGAACTTCTTCTCGACGCCGCCCGCCGCGCCCAGGCGATCGCTGTCGGCGTAGTTGCTGCGCCCGGTCTGGGGTGGCACCGGCGTGGGCACGAAGGCCAGATCGAGGCGAGCGGCCAGGCCGTCGCGCGTGTAGCGCACGCCGGCTGCACCCGACAGCGTGTCCGACCAGCCGTACGCGCCGCCGGGGTTCACGTCGTGGCGATCGCGGTACTGCGACCAGCGCGCGTAGCTGGTGACCGCCGTCGCCGACCAGCCGTCGCCGTCGCCGTCGCCGTCGCCGGTGAAGCGATAGCTGCCACCGGTGGCCACGGTCAGCGGCATGTACGAGTGGGTGAAGTGCAGGGTCGTCGACTGTTCGGAGCCGGTGGCCAGCGTGTAGTTGAAGCCGGTGGCGATGCGAAACGCCTGGGGACTGTGGACGGTGGCCACGACCTTGGCCCGCGCCGCCGGCGTCCACACCACACCGACGTGCGGCGACACCGACGCCTTCACCGCGATGTCGGAGTCGAGCAGCACGGTGTCGAGATTGTTGAGGTTGGAGACGTAGACCGGGGCCGAAGCCTGGTTGGCGAGGCTGAGCGTGAAGGTGCCGCCGACCGCGAGGTCCTCGCGGAGGCGGATGCCGCCGCCGAAGGCGAGCGAGGTCGCGGTCAGGCGATCGCCGTACATCTCCGGGTGGACGCTGTTGGAGAAGTACTGTTCGCGCTCGTCGTTGTAGAAGGCCTTGGCGGTGGTGAACTCGCCGAGCGGGATCATGGCGAACAGGCCCAGGACCACCCGCTTCTTGAAGATGGGGGCGACCAGGCCGACGGTCTGGTAGGCGCGGGTCTGGCGGCCGGTGCCGCCGGCCTGGCGCGGCCGCGGGGTCAGCGTGTCGTGCCCGTTCTGCAGCCACGAGGTCGGGAGGGTCGGATCGCTGATGGCCTCGCCCGACATCTCGTGGCGGAACGACTCCGGGCCGCGATCGTCGACCGAGGGCACGTCGCAGGCGCCGGCCGCGCACAGCGGCGAGCCGCTGCGGCCATCGACGATCACGCCCAGGCGCTGGCCGACGATGAACACGCCGAGGGCGAAGCCGTCGGCGGCGTCGGCGAGGAGCGCGGGGTTGAAGTAGGCGGCGGCCGGGCCGTCGGCGTTGACCCGCGCGGTCAACCCGCCGGCGCCGCTGGGATCACCGACCAGCTCGAACAGCGGCGAGGCCGCGGCGCTGGCCGGCGCCATCGCCACCGTAACCGAAGCCGCGATCAGGGTGCGAGCGCGCGATTGCATCATGTTTCTCACGGTACCGATCTGGATCACCACGTCTGCATCGCGAGCTGCTGGACGTTGCGGCAAGTCTCGAGCGCGGCGTCGGGGCCGGTGTCGACGACGGTGAGCGTGGTGTCGGCCCTGGCGTAGCGGGCCCAGCCGTTGCCGGACGGGGTGGACGTGGTCCGCAAGAGCGGCGCGGTCTGGGTCGAGATACCCTCCTGCGAGTCCCACACCACGGAGATGACGCCCTGCCCGCCGAACATGGCGGCGAAGGTCGGCACCCGCCCCGAGTGTTCGTTGAAGTCCCGCTGGGCGACGTAGCGGTTGCCCAGGCCGGTGCGCAGCGTGATGCCGTGCATGTTGTCGCCGTCCCAGTCCTCCATGCCCGGCGGCGCGCTCGGCAGCGGCGTGAACATCGCCAGCGGCCGATCGGGATCGCCGACGCTCCAGCCGGCCAGGTAGGTGGCCTTGCTGGCGCCGCGCAGGTTGTACATGCGATCGAGCTGGAACTCGCAGGTCTGGCCGTCGCTGGACGGCTTGAAGCTGCCGCCGCGGCCGGGGCCAGCCATCTCCTGCTCGGCAAGCGCCTTGAGCGTCGCGTTGTCGAGCGTGACGGTGGTGGTGCCATCGACGACGAAGCCGCAGTTGTAGGCCTTGGTCGCGGTGAAGCGTTCGCCGGTCTGGGTGAACTCGTAGAAGTACCAGTTGGTGGTGTTCTGGTTGGCGCCGAGCGCGATCGACACCGTGTGCTGCTCGCCGATCCAGCGGCCGGTCATGTCGCAGGGCTGGTCGCCGACGTCGGCGTCGGGGCCGGTGGGCCCGGCATCGATCTCGACCCCGGTGCCGTCGTCGCCGGCCACACCGTCTTGCTCGCACGCGGCGACCGCGGCGACCAGCGCGACAATCGTCAGGAGTTCGAGCTGCCGCATGGTCCCTCTTGACTTGGGATCAAGACTAGAACATGTTTCACGCGCGGGAGGCAAGCCTCATTCATCCGGGCAGACCCACGCTGGCAGCAACCGTGATCGCGATCGTGGCAGCCGCCTGCCGCCTGGGCGAACACGTCGCCGAGGCGCCGATCGACGGCCTGGGGCTGCCGGTCGACGCGGCGCTGGCGACGGCCGACGCCGCCGTCGACGCTCCGGATGGCCCACGCGGCCTCCGCGCCACCATCGGCGATCGGCCCGAGGTCACCGGCAGCTGCGGCGCCCTCGACGATCGGGCCGAGATGCTCACTCGCTTCGAGCCGGCGATGGCCGAGCAGGACGTCACCGCCGGCTGGGAGTTCGACACCGACGCCGACAGCTACGACCACGCCTCGTACGGCTTCGTCCCCAACTGGCCGAGCGCGACCTCGGGCCGCTTCAGCCTGCGCTTGCACGGTCGCATCACGCTCGACGCCGGCCCCCACTGCTTCTCGGTCGACATCGGCGCCACCGGCACCGACATCATCAGCGGCAAGAACGGCTGTGGCCAGGTCTGGGTCGGCGCCGGCAACGCCGCGCTGGCCGAGACCGGCTACGAGGCGGCGACCAGCGGCGTGGCCACCGGCTGCATCGACGTCGCCAGCACGGGCCCCACCGACTTCGACATCGTGTTCTGGTACTTCAACATCTTCGAGCGCGCCCGCCTCAACGTGCGCCACTGCGCCGGCGCCGGCTGCACGCCGGCCGAGATGCTGATGCTGGCGTCACTTCAACCGTCCTGACGCTGCGGCGATGCTCGACGAGGATCAGCGGGCGCCGGCGGCCAGCTTGGTCTTCTCGCCGCGGCTCTGCTCCTTGGCCTCGAGCTCCATGGCCTTGAGGTAGAGGCGGGCTGCGGTGCGCACGTGTTCGAGGATGTCGGCCTGGTGATGGAGGCCGGCCGACCAGCCGATCAGCGACGCGAACCAGTTCTGCTGGAGCAACAAGGCCAGGGTCTGCTCGCGCTCGGTTGGCGGCGCGGCCGCGGCGTCACCGTAGCTGAGCGAGCCGACGCCACGCATGGCGGCGATGATGAGCCCGTTCATGCGGCCCTGGTAGGCGACGACGTGGCGCGCCACCTCGGGCTGCCCCGACGCCATCGCACGCAACACCGCCCGGGCGAAGTGCGGGCGACGAACCAGGGCGCGGGTCAGGATCGAGTAGAAGGCGACCAGCCGATCCTCGGCGGTGTCGCCCTTCATCGGCCCCTTCTCGATCTTGCGCTCGAGCCGCTCGGTCTCGCGGGCCAGCGCCGCCGAGAGGATGTCTTCCTTGCTGCGGAAGCGCTTGTAGAGGGTGCCCAGCGCCACGCCGGCTCGTGCGGCAACGTCACGCTGGCGGACGTTGTCGTAACCACCTTCTTCGGCGAGGGCGATGGCCACGTCGAAGATCCGCTCGAACATGCCGCGTTCTTTCTCGGAGGGGGTGGTCACGTTGCCACTCTCGCACCCGCATGGTGGGGAAGCAAGTTGTCAGTTCACGCTTGCGCGACTTTGATAGAACATGTTTCACTCCAGCCAGAGCATGTGGTTCCGCAAGGCGCAGAAGTGGCAACTCGAGGTGGATGTCGTCGTGATCGGCAGCGGCGCCGCCGGCGCGGTGGCGGCGCTGGCCGCCCACGCCGGCAAGGCGAAGGTCGCCGTCCTCGAGAAGTCTGATCGCTTCGGCGGCACCACCGCGGTGTCCGGCGGCGTGGTCTGGGTGCCGTGCAACAAGCACATGGCCGACGTCGGCATCGCCGACAGCTTCGACGACGCGCTCGCCTACGTGACCCGGCTGGCCGACGGCAGGAGCGAACCCGCGCTCATCCGCCGCTACCTCGAGACCGCGCCCCAGATGATCGACTTCGTCGAGGGCGCCACGCCCATCGCCTTCAAGGCGCTGGGCCGCTACCCCGACTACCACCCCGAGTTCGCCGGCGGCCGTCCGGGCGGGCGCTCGCTCGATCCTGGCCTGTTCGACACCAACACGCTCGGTCCGTGGAAGGACAAGCTGCGCCGCTCGCCGGTGTTCGGCATGACCGCGATGTCGGTCAGCGAGGCCACCGACTGGGGCGTGTTCTCCAAGCCGTCGGCCCTGCCCTTTGGCCTCCTGGCCAAGCGCTTCAAGCAGGGCCTGGTCTGTTACGGCGGCGCGCTCTCGGGCGGCCTGCTCAAGGCCCTGCTCGATCGCGGCATCGAGCCGACGCTCGGGACCTCGGCCGAGGAGCTCCTGGTCGACGACGATCGCGTGGTCGGCGTGCGCGCCCGCCAGGGCGACAAGGACATCCTGATCGGCGCCAAGCGCGGCGTGGTCCTGGCCAGCGGCGGCTTCGAGTGGAACGCGGATCTCTGCCGGCGCTTCCTGGGTGGCCCGCTCACCCATCCCAACAGCCCGCCCGGCAACGACGGCGACGGCCTGCGCATGGCGATGTCGCTGGGCGCCGACCTCGGCAACATGAGCGAGGCGTGGTGGTGCCCGTCGCTGATGGTCCCGGGCGAGGAATACGACAAGCGACCGCTGCACCGCGGCGACTTCGCGACCCGGTCCCTGCCCCACAGCGTGATCGTCAACAAGCAGGGCCACCGCTTCGTCAACGAGGCCCACAACTACAACGACCTGATGAAGGCCTTCTTCGCCTTCGACCCGGTCGCCTACGAGCGCACCAACCTGCCGGCGTGGATCGTGATCGATCAGCAGTACCTCGATCGCTACGCGCTCCTCACCTACGTCCCCGGCATGCCGATCCCCGAGTGGTTGATCAAGGCCGACTCGCTCGACGAGCTGGCCACCGCGATCGGCGTCGACGCCCGCGGGCTGGCCGCCACGGTGTTGCGCTTCAACCGCTTCGCGGTCGAGGGAGCCGATCCCGACTTCCGCCGCGGCGAGAGCCTCTACGACCACTTCTACGGCGACCCCGAGCACAAGCCCAACCCCAACCTGGGCACGATCGAGAAGGGGCCGTTCTACGCCATCGCCGTGCACCCGGGCGCCATCGGCACCAAGGGCGGCGCTCGCACCGACGGCGACGCCCGCGTGCTGCGCCCCGACGGCGCGCCCATCCCTGGCCTCTACGCGGCCGGCAACGTCATGGCCGGCGTCACCGGCGCCGGCTATCCCGGCGCCGGTGCCACCATCGGCGCGGCCATGACCTTCGGCTACCTGGCCGGCCGCCACGCTGCGCAACGGAGCGGGTGATGCCCGAGGTCGAGTACACGACGAAGATGGCGCTGTCCCGCGAGCTGGTGTGGGAGTTCGTGAAGGACATGAACAACTGGGCGCCGATGCTCACTGGCTACCAGAAGCACGAGATCATCGACGACAAGGATTCGATCTGGACCCTCAAGGGCGACGTCGGGATCCTGTCGCGCATGGTCCGGCTCAAGGCCCACGTCACCGAGTGGTCCGATCGCGACCGCGTGGCCTTCACGCTCGAGGGCCAGAACGAGAAGGTCGACGGCGGCGGGCTGCTGGTCATGGAGGACGTGGTCGCCGACGCGCCGCCGCCGCCGCCGCCGCCGAAGCGCTGGTTCGGCCGCCGCTTCATGGACTGGCTGGCCCGCAAGATGTTCCGCCGCATGCACGGCGAGGGACCGAAGCGCCTGGCGGCGCCGGCCGGCACCGAGGGCGGCACCCGGCTCACGTTCACGCTGCGCATGGAGGCTGGAGGACCGACCGGCCCGCTGGTCAACGCCATGCTCGGACCGGCGCTGCTACCCGCCGCAGAAGATCTGGCCAACAAGATCGCCGCCCACCTCGAGAAGGTGCACCTGGGATCGGGGGCGACGTCGGGATCGGGGTCGGCGGCGGAAAAGGCGGCATGAGCGGCGAGACCATCGGCGGACTGCTCGAGCGGGTCGCGCGCGAGCGGCCCGGCGACGTCGCGGTCGCCGACGGCGACACCGTGTTGACCACCGCCGAGCTGGCGGCGCGCACCCGCGCCGCGGCCCAGGCCTTGATCGCGTGCGGCGTCGGCAAGGGCACGGCCGTCGCGATCTGGGCCCCCAACGGATGGCCGTGGATGGTCGCCGCGCTGGGCGCCCACACGCTGGGCGCCGTGGTGGTGCCGATCAACACCCGCTACAAGGGCATCGAAGCGGCTCACGTGCTCGAGCGCAGCCAGGCAAGGGTGCTGATCACGGTCGACGGCTTTCTGGGCGCGCGCTACCCGACCATGCTGCGCGACGCCGGCGTGCGGTTGCCGGGGCTGGAGTCACCCTCCAGCGGACTCCGTCCGCTGGAGCCGGGCCCGAACCAGTACCTTGGGACGATCGTCGTGGCGCCCTCGCCGGTCGTGCCCGGCGGCGCCGGCACCGATGGGCCCGCGCCCGCCGGCACCCTGGCCTGGAGCGACTTCCTCGCCGCTGGCGCCCGCGTCGCGCCCGCCGAGATCGATCGCCTGGCCGCCGCGGTCACGCCCGACGACGTCGGCGACATCATGGTCACCTCCGGCACCACCGGCCGGCCAAAGGCCGTGCCCGCGACCCACGCCCAGTCGTTGCGCGTCTTCGCCGACTGGGGCTCGCTGGTCGGCCTGCGCCGCGGCGACCGCTACCTGGTGGTCGCACCCTTCTTCCACACCTTCGGGTACAAGGCCGGCTGGCTGGCCGCGCTCCAGGTCGGCGCGGTCGTCCATCCCCAGCCGGTCTTCGACGTCGAGCAGGTCATGGCCCGCATCGCCGCCGAGCGCATCACCGTCATCCCCGGCCCACCCACCTTGTACATGTCGCTCCTGAACCACCCCGGCCGGGCCACCGCTGACCTCTCGTCGCTGCGCCTGGCCGTGACCGGCGCCGCCAACGTGCCGGTCGAGCTGGTGCGGCGCATGCGCAGCGACCTCGGCTTCGAGACCGTCCTCACCGGCTACGGCCTCACCGAGACCACCGGCTGCGCCACCCTCTGCCGCGACGGCGACGACGCCGAGACCGTGGCCACCACCGCCGGCCGGGCCATGCCCGGCGTCGAGGTCGCGATCGTCGACGACGCCGGCCAGCCCCTGTCCGCCGGCCAGCACGGCGAGGTCGTGGTCCGCGGCTACACCGTCATGCGCGGCTACGTCGACGACCCCGCCGCCACCGCCGACCTCTCGTCGCTGCGCCTGGCCG
>SXJR01000452.1 GCA_005779305.1 Myxococcales bacterium | reverse complement strand
GGCCGCGCGCCGCGCCGCCGACTGGCGCGCCGTGGCGCTGACCGACGCCGGCGTCGCCCTTCCGCCCGGCGCCCAGCTCGACCTCGGCGGAGTCCTCGAGGGGTGGCTCGCGGCGCGTGCGAGCGCGGCGTTGACCGCGCGCGGCTTCGTCGATCACCTGGTCGACGCCGGCGGTGATCTGGCGATCGGCGGTCAGCGCGGCGAGCGGCGCTGGCGGGTCGCGATCGCCGACCCGCGCGGCGACGGTGCCCGCCTGACCATCGATGCGCCGCCCGGCGAAGTGGCGACCAGCGGCAGCTACGTTCGCTACGCCGAGATCGACGGCGTCCGCTACGGACACATCGTCGATCCGCGCACTGGTTGGCCGGCGGACAGCGTCGCCAGCGTCACCGTGATCGCGCGGCGCGACGCCGATCCGCTGGCGACCGCGCTGTTCGTCATCGGCGTCGAGCCCGGCCTGGCCCTGGCGGCGGCGCTGCCGGGGGTCGAGGCGCTGTTCATCACCACCGACGGCGAGCTGCGCGCGACGCGTGGGCTGCGCCTGCGCGGCCGGCACGTCGAGGTGCTGCCATGAGGCACTGGTGGGCGCTGATCCTGCTGGTCGCGGCCTGCGGCGGCGAGTCGCGCGATCGCCGATCGCCGCGGATGGTCCGGTTCGCCGAGACCATCGCGCCCATCCTCGACCGGCGGTGCGGCGGTTGCCACGGGCTCGATCAGGACTCCTACGCGCGCCACCGGCCCCCCGGCGCCGACCCCGGTCTCCTGCGCTGGCCGGTCGACCGCGGTGGCCGGCTGACCGCGGCGACGCATCTCGAGGAGGCGCTGGTCCGGGTCACCGGTGTGCTGGGCGCAGGCCGCGACGCTCCGAGGCTGCTCGATCCCGAGCTGCCGCCCGAGGCGAGCATCCTCATCGCGGCACCGACCGCGCGTGCGCTGGCGGCCCGGCGCATGCACCACCCCGAGGTGTTCGTCGACGCCGCCGATCCGGACCTCGCGGCCATGATCGCGTGGGTTCGCGACGAGCTCGGTGACCGTGTACCGCCCGCATCTACGCTGCCATCCGATTCGGCCGCGGCGATCTTCGGGCGTGAGGTGATGCCGGTGCTCGAGCGCCGGGGATGTCTGGGCGCCAACTGCCATGGTCCGAGGTCGTTCTCCGATCTGAAGCTCGAGCCGCTCGTTCCGGGCGATGCACGCGGGCTGGCGCGTGCACGCGCGGCCATGCTGGGTGAGGGTGCCGGTCAGGTGCGCATGGTCGCGCTCGAGGGGCCGACCGAGGTCTCGCGGCAGCTCGCCAAGCTCATCCCGCTCGAAGCGGGCGGGATCTTGCACAAGGGTGGCAATCAGCTGCTCGCGCCCGGCGATCCCGATCACGCCACGCTGCGGCGCTGGCTCGACGCCGAGGCGCGCGAGCTGCGCGCAGAGCTGGGCACGGACTTCGCCTCCGACGGCCTGGTCTTCGTGCGCCGGCCGCGGGCCACGCCCGAGCGCGCGCTCGAGGTCGGGGACTTCCTCGGTGGCGCCGCCCTGCTGTGGCGGCGCGGCGACGGACGCGAGGTCGACCTCACCTCGGGCCTCTCGGCCGGGCCGCTCGACGTGCGTTCGCCGTCGGTCAGCTACGACGGCCGCCGCGTCGCGGTCGCGGTCCGCCGCGGCCCCGAGCACGGCTTCGACGTGTGGGAGATCGAGCTCGCCACTGGCGAGGCGCGTCAGCTCACGTTCTCCACCGGCGCAGCTCAGCACTTTCTCGATCCGGTCTACGTCCCCGACCTGGCCGACGTCGATGGCCTCGACCTGACGCGCGCCGACGTCGCGCTGGTGTCCAACCTCGCCGGCGAGCGTGCGGCGGTCGCTCCCGAAGGCGTGCTCGGCGAAGCCGAGGGCGGGACCTCGACCGTGATCGCCGACGACGAGCGCTTCGAACCCGCGGGTGCCTTCGCCGGCCGGCGCCTGCGCGTGGTGCGCGGCGCGGGCGCGGGCGCGGCGCGCCTGGTGAGGGCCTCGGCGCCCGGACGCCTCGAGCTCGATCGAGCGCTGCCGGTCGCCGCCGACCGGACCACCCACTACGTGATCGAGGCACCGGCGCGTACCGGCGACGGCTTCGACCTCTACCGGCTGCCGCGCGCCACGCCGGGGGAAGAGCGCGCTGCCTTCGCCGGGCTGCGGCGGATGACCCACGCCGCCGGCGTGATCCGGCAACCGTCGATGCGCACCACCGGCGAGATCATGATGACGGCCACTCGCGCCGGCGTGCAGTCCGGCCGGCCGTTCTTCAACGGCGCGATCTTCCGGGTCCACCACGACGGCTCCAACTTCCACACCCACTTCGGCAACCGATCATACCTGCCGGTGCTCGCCGACAACGAGGAGACCGCAGCGGGGCTCGAGGTCCACGTCGGGCGGGACACCGAGTCCTGGTGGGGCGGCCAGCTCGTCATTGCCGATCACCAGCTCGGGCCGGCGATCGAGCGGCGCAACCCGCTCGACGACCTCGACCACCCCCTCGACGGGCCGCAGCCCCAGCACTCGCTTCACCGCTTCGCGCGTAGCTGGGTCGAGATCGACGCCGCGGCCCGGCCGTGGGGGTTGTCGCCGGGCGGCGCCTACCGCGATCCCGCGCCGCTGCCTGACGGCTCGATCCTCGTGGCCTACGCGCCGGGCCCGATCGATCTCGCCGATCCAGCCGCCGCGCCAGACTTCGACATCGTCCGCATCACCGCCGCGCCGTCCTGGCAGACCACCGACGGGCTGGGCGGCGGCGGCTTCAACCGCGAGACGGTGCTCGGCTCGTCTGGAACCGCCGAGCTGTGGCCGCGTCCAGTCGCCGCCCGACGCAAGGAGCCGTTCCACAAGGCGCTCAAGTTCGACGTCGACCGCCTCGGACCCGCGACCTCGCAGGGCGGGGTACCCGGATTCCCAGAGGGCACGCCGGCCATCGTGCAGGTCTTCGATCTGATCCTGCTCGAGGCGTTCTTCGAGCAGAACGCCCCGGGGGGCGGTCGCCACCTCCGTGACGTCACCTGCGTCGTCCACGGCGAGCCGAACCCGCGCTGGCAGCAGGTGCAGCAGGCGCGCATCGTCGGGCTCGGCGCGCCCGATGCGCGCGGCGAGCGCCACCGCTTCGTGCTCGCCGACCTGCCACTGGCGCCCGATGCCTCGTTCCAGGTGCTCGTACCGCCGCGGGTGTCCTTCGACGTGCAGGCCGTGAGCCGCGCCGGGCTCGCGCTCTCGTCGCCGGAGCGCTGGCTGTACACACTGCCCGGCGAGAAACACACGCTGTCGATCCCGCGCAACCTCTATGCGCAGACCTGCGAGGGCTGTCACGGCGCGCTGAACGGGCGGCCCACGCCCGCGTTCGGACGCCCGGACGTGGTGTCGAGCGCGTCGCGGACGATGGCGATGTGGAGCGAGTCCGAGCGCAAGAACCTCGAGGCCCCTGCGGCGACCGACCGCGCCGGCTGGGTCGCGGTGGGCTGGGACGAGGACATCGCGCCCCTGGTGGCGGCGCGATGCGTCAGCTGTCACGCCAGCGCCGCCGGCGCGCCGGCGCCCGTGCTCGACGGCGCGGCGGCGGGTGCAGCGATCGGGCCCTACGTCGGCGAGCTGGCGATCCGGAGCCGGCTGGCCGAGCTGCTCCTGGCGACCGAGCTCGACGCGCCGGGCGCGCCGCCGGCGCACCCCGCCACCGGGCTCAGCCGTGACGAGCTGGCCACCCTGCTGCGCTGGCTCGATCTGGGCGCGCCGCCGCGCCGGGCGGTGTTGCCGTGAGGAGCATGGCGGTGCTCGTCGCCGGTGTCCTCGTGGTCGCGGTGGTCACCGTCGGCGCCACTCGGGCCGGGCGGCCCGCGCCGACGCACGACCTCGCCGCCACTGCCGGCGCCGGTTGCAGCTGTCACCAGGGCTCGGTGTTCGCCGATCACACGTCGCGCTTCGTCGAGCTCGACCACGCGCGCGAGGCGCGCGCGGCGCCCGAGCGTTGCGCCAGCTGTCACCGCGATCCGGCGCGCGAGTGCGCGGCCTGCCACGACGAGCAGCCGCCGCCTTGGCACGACGAGCAGATCACGCGGCCCGACCTCGACGCCGACGCGCGGCGTGCCCATGGCCGCGCCGCGCGCGAGCACGAGCGCGGTTGCGGCGGCTGTCACGCGGCGCGGTTCGCGACCGAGTGCGCGCGTTGTCACCGGGCCAGCGAGGCCTGGGTGCGAGGAGCTCCATGAGCCTGCGCGCGCGCCTCGCCCAATGGATCGGCGTGCCGACGCTGGTACCGGCGCGCAAGCGCACCGCCGACCGCGCGATCGAGCGCCTGTCGCCGTCGGCCTGGGTCAGCGTGCCGCTCGCCGGTGCGGCCCCGACGGTACAGGTCGGGGACGTGGTGGCCGCCGGCGCGCTGATCGCGCGTTCGCAAGCGGGTGCGCGCTGGCAGCGCCGGGTCCACTCGCCGTACCAGGGCGCGGTGGTGTCGGTCGACGAGCGGGCGATCGTGGTCGAAGGCGCGCCGCTGCCGGCCGCGGCCGGGAGCGCGCAACACACCGGAGCCGCCGGCCTGGCCCCCAGCGACATCATCGTCACCGTGCGCGAGGCGGGGGTCACCGGGCTGGGCGGCGCCATGTTCCCGACCTACGCCAAGCTGGGGACGTCGGTCGACACGGTGCTGGTCAACGGCTGCGAGAGCGAGCCGTACTTCACCTGCGACCACCGGGTCCTGGCCGAGCACGGCGACGAGGTGCGCTGCGGGCTGGCGCTGGCGAAACGCGCGGTGAACGCCGACCACGGGGCGATCGTCGACCGCGAGGCGTATTACCCGGCCGGCTACGAGCGCTTCCTGATCCGCGACGAGCTCGACCGGGTCCTCGCGCCGCACGCGTTGCCGCGCGATGTCGGCGTGCTGGTCATGAACGTCCAGTCGGCGCGCGCGCTGTGCGTCGCCGTGTGCGGCGAGACGCCGATGATCGAGCGCGTCATCACCGTGGCCGGCGATGCGGTGGGGCGTCCAGGAAACTACGTGGTGGCGATCGGGACGCCCGTCGCGCACCTGCTCCGGGTGTGCGAGATCGACCAGGCCCGCGCCGCGACGATCATCACCGGCGGGCCGATGATGGGGCGCGCGCTCGAGGCGGGAGCCGTGGTCACCGCCGGCACCGGTGGCCTGCTGGCGCTGACCGCCGACGAGGTGGCCGCGCGCGAGGAGGTGCCATGCATCCGCTGTGGACGGTGCCTGGAGGCTTGCCCGGTGGGGCTGCCGGTCGCGAAGATCGTCGAGCGCCCCGGCCCCGAGGTGCTGCGCTGCATGGAGTGCGGCGCCTGCCAGTACGTGTGCCCGTCCGCGATCCCGCTGGTGGAGCGCCTGCGCCTTGCCAAGCGTCGGGAGGTCGAATGGGACTGAACCGCACCGAGCGGGGCGGGGCGCGGGCCCACCTGATCACCGCCGCGCTGCTGGCCGGAGCGCTGGCGGCGTCGCGAGCGTTGCCCGCGGTCACGCCGCTGGACGACGGCCGGCGCCTCGCGGCGTCGCTGGGCGCCGACCGGCGCGCCGAGCTCGCCCACGGCGTGGCGTGGACCGGCGAGGGCGTGGTGGTCCTGCCGTTCGACGAGCCCGGCGCGCAGGGACGCATCCGCGGCGCGGTGGTCGTACGGGCTGGCGAGATCGACGACGTGCGGCTGTTCGCCGCCCGCGAGGGGGTCGACCGTCGAGCGCTGGCGGCGCCGACCTGGCTCGCGAGCTTTCGCGGGATGAAGATCGACGCGCCGGTCGCGGTCGACGCGATCTCGGGTGCGACGATCTCAAGCCAGGCGCTGGTCGACGCGATCGAGCGACGCCTGCGGGACTGGCGCGAGAGGTCGCGGTGAGCGCCGCGCCGCCATACGACGGGCCGCAGTTTCGCGCCCTGGTCGTCGAGATGGGCTTCGTCACCGAGGCGCAGCTCGAGGTGGCGCTGGCCCTGCAGGAGGAGCTGCGCGACGGCGGCGTGTGGGCGCACCTGGGCGACCTGCTCGAGGAGCTCGGGGAGCTCACCCACGACCAGCACCAGCAGGTGTTGCTGCAGATCGACATGCACCGCGCCCTGGCCGCGCTGCCCGACGATGGGCGCGGGCCGCGCGGCGCGGCGTGGGCGGTGTCAGCGGCCACGCCGCTGTGCCTGGTGGGGACGGTGTCCGGCGTGCTGGCATGTGCCGCCGCCATGCTCCTCGGCGCGGCGATCGCGCTCGGGCGGCCGACCCGATGGGTCGCGCTGGGATGGCTCGCCGCCGCCGCCGTGCCGGGCACGCCG
>SXJR01000451.1 GCA_005779305.1 Myxococcales bacterium | reverse complement strand
GCAGTCGACGTGTCCGGGGGTGTCGATCAGGTGCAGGCGGTGGTCGTGCCAGTCGCACGTCACCGCCGCAGCCAGGATCGTGATCCCCTTCTTCTGCTCGAGCGGGTGGAAGTCGGTGTGGGCGGTCCCGGTGTGGACCTCGCCGGCGGCGTGGATGCGGCCGGTGTAGAGCAGGACGCGCTCGGTGAGCGTGGTCTTGCCGGCATCGACGTGGGCGATGATGCCGAGGTTTCGGATCCGTTCGATGGGTGTTCTGGGCATGACAGTGGTCTTCACGGACCGCGGGATGCGGTCCGAGTATGAGTGAGGAGGAAGAGCGACGGATCGAGCACGGGCACGGGCACGGGCACGGGCACGGGCAGATCCGAGTGGGCGAGATCACCCGCGACGGACGCGCGAACGCGTCGGCGCGGGTTACTCGGCCGCGGGCGTGAAGCCCATGCGGGCGTAATCACACGCGCGCACGTCGACGACGGCGCCGGCGGTAGGCCGGCGGCAGTCGGAGTGCGGGGGACGTACGCGGGGAGGCATGGCTTCCACTACAGACGCTCTACCTACGCATCCGATCCAGCGCTGTCAAGCATCTGCAACGAGGCCTCGCCCACCGCCGCGAACTTGCTCGAGAGGTCGCCGGCCTGCGCGCCGAGCGCGCCCAGCCGATCGCCCAGCGCCCCGCGCAGGCGTCGGATCGCCGCGAGCCAGTGCAGCTCGTTGTCGTGCTCGGCTGCGGCCAGCTCGATGCCGCGTTCGTCGATCGCGGCCAGCTCGTGGCCCAGGCCCAGGGTCAGGTCGCGGACCACCGAGTCGAGCTGCGCGATCTGGAAGTCGAGGTCCTTGGCCGCAGCCTCGCGCGGCGGCTGGTCCTTGCGCTGCCGCTCGAAGCGCAGCTCGGCGATCGCGAAGCGCAGCGAGCCTTCGCGCTCGCGCACCGACTGGGCCGCGCTGGCGTGTCGCTCCTCGAGCTGGGCCCGATCGCGGCCGTACCGCGCGCGGTCGGCCTCGAAGCGCTCGACATCGACCAGCGCCAGGGTCAGCGCGCCGTCGCCGGGATGAAGATCGCTGGCCTCCTCGGCCAGCGCCACCAGCGCCTTGAAGATCTCGTCGCGGACCTCCTCGGTCCGCGCGGCCGCGGTCTCGGCGTAGCCCATCTGCTTGGGCGCACGCGACCGCTCCTGGAGCGTGACCTCGTCGTGGATCTCGACCCGGCCGCTGGCCAGATCGGACAGGACCGACTCATGTCCCGGGCCGACCGGGGGCGCGATCGACATGCGGCCGGTGCGGCCGGGCCCGGCTTTGCGCGGGTACCCCGGCACCTGCTCGAGCGCCATCATGAGCTGCTTGCCCGTTTGCATGCGCTGGGCCGGATCCTTGGCCAGGAGCTGCTGAACCATCACGTCGAGCATCCCGGGGATGCCGGGGAAGGCCCGGCCCAGGGCCGGCGGGGTCGACTGCATGTGGGCAGCCATCACCAGCGCCTGCGGCCCGGTGAACGGCGGCTTGCCGGTGAGCAGCTCGAAAGCGATGCAGCCGATCGCGTACAGATCGCTGCGCGGATCGTCGGGGCCGCCGCCCAGGCGTTCGGGCGCCATGTACTCGGCGGTGCCGAAGATCTCGCCGCGCAAGGTCAGCTCGTCGCCCGGGCCGCCGGGGTTGAGCACCTTGGCCAGGCCGAAGTCGAGGATCTTGATGACGTCGTTGCGGTTCTTGTCCTCGACCAGCACCAGGTTGTGGGGCTTGAGATCGCGGTGCACGACGCCGTGGGAGTGGGCGTGATCGATCGCGCTGGCGAGCTGGTGCAGCACGTAGAGCGTGCGCACCACGTCGAGTCGGCCGGCCCGCTTGAGGACCGTGTCGAGGGTCTCGCCGGCGGCGTGTTCCATCGTCAGGTAGAGCCGGCCATCGGGCAGACGCCCGAAGTCGTAGATGCCGATGATGTTGGGATGGCGCAGCCGGTTGATGGCGCGCGCCTCGCGGCGGAAGCGTGAGGCCAACCGTGCGTCGGCGGCGACCTCGGGCTTGAGCACCTTGATCGCCTCGTGGCGGCCGATGTGGATGTGCTCGACCAGGTAGACCTCGCCGGTCGCGCCCTCGCCGATCAAGCGGACCACCTTGTACGTTCCGTCGAGGATTTCCCCGATCATCGCGGCCGCTAGCTTAGCCTGGAGCGCGTCCCGAAAACCATCGCTGGCAGCGACCGTCGCGGACGTGCGCTACTTCACCGGACGCGGGCTGACCCGTGCGGCCATCTCCACACGCAGCGCACGCTGATCGCCGCTGGCCAGCATCTGCGCGCGGGCGTCGGAGAGCTCGAGCGCCGCCGGCGAGCCGCTCGCCTCGAGCCGCCGGGCCGCGAACACGCCGGTCAGCGCCGAGGTGAGCGCCCCGGCGAGCTGGGCATGCGCCTCGGGAGCGGCGTCGCGGATGGCCGTCACCACGTCGCCGTAGCACGGCCGCATCACTCCCGGCGACGGCTCGCACGACAGCTCGAGCGCGGTCACGCCCACGTCGGCGGCGATGCCGGCAGCACCGCGCAAGGCGATTGCCAGCGACGCCCAGGCGTGGCCGGGCGTGATCAAGCGGCCGTCGCCGATGTCGACGCGCACCGCCGCGTCGAGGGCGAGCCCGCCGTTGTCGGTGGGCCGCAGCGTCGGCGGCAGCGGCAGGCGCAGGGGCGACAGCCGCAGGGTCAGGTAGGTCGCCACCGTCGGGTGGTGGTTGAAGCGCTCATGGGCGGCGACGGCGTCGAGCTGCTCGTCGAGCCAGCCGGTGCGCCACAGCTCGAAGAGAAGCCCGTCGAGTGCGTTGAGATCCAGATCGAGCGTCAGCGCGGTGTCGGTGGATGGCGGCGCGAACGTCACCGGCGCGCGCAGCGGCGGGCGGATCGCCGGTCCCCCGCCGGGCGAGGGCACCGGGCCGCCCAGCTTCCAGCGCAGCGGCACCGCCGCCCACGCGCCGTCGGCGAACGCGATCGGCTCACCTGGACACATCTCGACGATCAGCCGCCGGCCTCCGGGCAGCTCGAGCGGCGGGGGTGGACCGAGCGCGGCCAGGAGCGCGCTGTCGAGCTGGCCCGACACCGCCTTGCTGACCAGCTTGTCGCCGCCGATCTTCTGGTTGAGCCAGTCGAGGGTGCGATTGCCGAACTCGAGCCGGGCCCGCACGCCGACGGTGAAGCCGAGCGAGCCGCCGTCGACGCGCGGCACCGCGCCGATCACCACCGGCACTTTCACCCGATCGAACACGACCAGGGCCGTGGCCCGGAAGAACCCGGCCGGCGTCGGCGCCCGCAACGCCGTCCTGGGGAACAACCCGAGATCGAGCGGATGGGCGACGAAGGTCGCCCACGCCGCGCGCACGTCCTCGACCCGCTGGAAGGCTCCGGCGCCGACGTGCGACGTGCCGGCCAGCTCGCGGGTCAGCTCGGCGGCGATGATCGCCGCCACCGTGCCGGCGCCCCCGCGACCGTCGTCGAGCACGCGCTGTCCGACCACCAGCCGGCCGCTGCACGGCGGCGCCGCCGGATCCTGGAACGGGCCGACCAGCTGCACCGCTCCGACGGCGCGCTCGATGCCGCCGCGGTAACGCAGGCTCCATCGCGTCCACACCAGCCCGGGCGCGCCGCCGTCGTGGCTGCGCGCCGCGCCGGCGGTGGGTACGCCCTCGCTCGCCGTCTCCGCCACCAGCGGCCCCGGCCACCGCACCTCGAGCCCGTCGCGTGCCGTCGCCGTGACCAGCGCCGGCACCAGCGCCGCGTGGGCGGCGGCGATCGCCACGCCCGCCGCCGTCGCGATCGCACTCGTGCTGGCCATGCGACCTGGAGCGTAGCGCAGACGCCGGTCCGAGTTGCGGTCGGAACCATATGCGCCCGCCGGGCAACCCCGGTTAGATTCCGTTCATGAAGGCGATGACCCACGTGATCGTGTCCCAGGCTTCCTTCGAGAGTGACGATCGCTACGCCCTCATCAACTCCAACATCTCTGTCGTCAATCTGTTGCGCGGCGAGGGTTACCCCGATGAGCTCATCACCGCGGCGTCGCGGGCCAGCTACTGGGTCGATTTCTACCGTGCGCAGGTGGCCAACGGCGGGTTTGCGCAGTTCGTCTTCAACTGCAAGTGGGATCCGGCGGTTGTTGGCGAGGTGCGCGACGGGCTCGCGGCGCTGGCCCTCGACCAGCATCTGGCGCTGTTCACCGAACTGGCCGCGACCGTCGATGCCTTCACCCCGGACGAATTGAACACGTTCCTTGGCAGTGAGTTCTTCGGTCCCAACCTCGTGCGCGACCGGATCACCTCCGGTCGCTTCCGCGAGGTCGATCAGCGGCAACCGCTGTTCGAGTCCAACCACACGTTCCTGCGGCAGCTGCCCAACCTCAAGGTCCTGACGATCGACGACATGTTCACCGAGCTCGAGGACGTGCTCGGCCGACCGATCGCGCGGTAGCGAACCCCAGGGTCAGAGCGCCGCCCAGACGCCGTGTGCGATGACCAGCAACCAGATCCCGACCCACAGCGGCACGAAGCGCCGGCGGAGCTCGAGGTACTGCGGGTAGTGGATGGGCTTGCCGCTCCACTTGCCGCGCGGCCGCGACGGGAAGAAGAACGTCTTGTAGGTCTCGATCGTGGCCACCGTGAAGCCCTCGGCGGCGATCGCCAGCACCGTCCACGACAAGGTCGAGTACGACAGGATCGCCGCCCAGATCGCGGCGATGCCGGGGCTGCGGAAGAACTTGAAGGTCTCGAAGCCCTCGATGGGTGCGTCCTTCCAGGCGCCGCCGAACGCCGAGATCCACCCGAAGATGGCGCCCACCGTGATCACCACCAGCCAGGTCGGGGTCTCGTCGCCGACCCGCCGCTCGAGCGCGCGCAGGCCGAAGAAGATGGCCACGCACGCCGCGGCGACCGCCACGCCGATCGAGATGCGCATCCGCGCGTTCTTCATCGGCTTGCCCATGATCCCGAACTGCATCGGGATGAAGTACTTGGCCTGGTCCTCCTCGCGGATGAAGTACTTCCAGAACTCGGTCGCAGCGCGCTCGAGGCAATAGATGAGGCCCCAGTAGACGAAGCGGGCGGCCGGATCGCCGAGATCCCAGCCCGTGAACTGGTGGGTGGCGAGGCCGAGGACGGCGCCGGTGATCGCGCTGCGGAAGTACTTGGGCCAGGTGAAGCCTTCCTGCGGCGCGTCCTTGTACATGCCCCAGGTGGAGGTGTGCAGCCCGGCGAGGAAGCCGATGAGGGTGGCGATGATGTGGTTCACGATGGGATCACCTGGCCGGTGCCGGCCGTCGCGTAGGCGGCCTCGACGATCGCGAGATCGCGACGCGCCCGGGCCAGGGTGAGCTGTGGCTCCGCGCCTGCCTTCCAGGCCCGCACGAAGTCGTCGAACATGGCGCGGTAGCCGGCGAGGTCGCGCAGCCCGGGCAGGTAGAAGCGGGTCTTGCGGCCGCGGACCAGGATCCACAGGCCGTTCGACTCGAACGTGATCGTGCCGGCCCGGCCGTAGATCTTCGACAGCCGCAGCCCGCGCGCCGTCGACGGCACCTCCCACGAGGTGCTGAGCATCCCGGTCGCGCCCTCGCGGTAGTCGATCCCGATCATCATCGAGCGCTCGAGCGCGCCGGCCGGTCCCGCCGGCCGGAAGCCGTGGACCCGCTCGACCTCGAGGCCGAGGTTGGCGACGAAGTCGACCCAGTGGATGCCGCCCTCGTAGAGCGCGCCGCCCAGCGCCAGCTCGGGCTGCTCGCGCCAGTCGCCGGTGGCGGCCTGGCGCTTGATCGCGTTGACGTGCACGAAGACCACGTCGCCGACCACGCGGTCGGCGATCAGCGCGCGCAGTCGCCGCAGCGACGGCTTGTAGAAGTAGTTCTCGGCCACGAAGACGTGTTTGCCGGCCCGCGCCGCCGCCGCCACCACCACGTCGACGTCGGCGGCGGTGGGGAACGCCGGCTTCTCCACCAGCACGTGTTTGCCGGCGGCGAGCGCGGCGAGGGTGAGCTCCTTGTGGAGGTGCGGCGGCGTGAGCACGGCGATCACGTCGACCTCGGGCGAGTTGATGGCCTCGGCGTAGCTGCCGAAGGCGCGCACGCCGTCCACGCGCGCGCGCAGCGCCTCGGCCTTGGCGAGGTCGCGGCTGGCGAAGGCCAGCGAGACGTCGCGCCGGTGGCGGCGCAGGCGGCGGGCGTGAGCGGCGGCGACCTGGCCGCAGCCGAGCATCGCGATCCGGATCATGCCGTGCTCCCGGCGACGATCGAGTCGGCCGCGCGCAGGGCGTTGGCGGCGAGGGTCAGGCTGGGGTTGACCCCGGCCGACATCGGCAGCGCCGCGCCGTCGCTGATCCACAGGTTGGGCACGCCGCGGAAGCGGCCGTGCCCGTCGAGCGGCGCGGTCGTCGGGTCGGGCCCCATGCGGACGGTGCCGACCGCATGCGAGACCGTCTTGATGGCGTGGGTGTGGAAGAACCAGGCGCCCGAGCGCCGCAGCACCCGCTTGGCGCGGCGGGTGAGCGCGGCGAGCGCGCGCCGGTCGCGGTCGCTGTACGCGTGCTCGATCACCAGCTGGGGCAGCCCGTAGGCGTCGCGCACGTCCCAGTCGACGCGCACGCGGTTCTCGGCGCGCGGCTGATCTTCGGCGATGCAGAGCAGGCCGGTGAGCTGCTCGGTGAAGGCGCCGAGCACGGCCTTGGTGCCGGCCGGCAGGTGGGCGCGGACCAGCTCGCGCGGCGGGGTCATGACCTGCTGCACGCCGCCCAGCTTGCGCAAGCCGTCGGCGTCGCGGCTCGCCTCGTCGCCGAAGTACCAGTCGTGGATCGCGACCTGTTTGTGGAACGCGCGCTGCTGATCGGGGCGCGAGCGGAAGAAGCCGAACACCATCGCGTTGTCGTGGCGCATCAGGTAGCGCCCGACGGCGTGGCCGGCCGGCGAGAACCGCTCCAGCTCCGAGGCCAGGAGCAGGTGGGGTGTGCCCAGGGCCCCGGCGGCGATCACGAAGCGGTCGGCCTCGAGCCGGAGGACGGCGCCGTCGTCCTTGCGGTGGACGTGCAGCGCTTGCACCGCGCCGCGGGCGTCGGTCTCGAGCCGCAGCGCGACCGTGCGCGTCCACAGCTCCATGCCCCGCGCCACCAGCGGCTTGATCATGCGGGTGGCGAGATCGTTCTTGGCCTCGATCGCGCACGCGAAGGTGTCGCAGGTCCGGCACGCGACGCACGCCTTGCGGCCGTTGTGACCGTCGTAGTTGATGGCGAGCGGAAGGCGGAACGGGTTGAGCCCGAGCCCCGAGGCGGCATCGGCGATGCGCTGCGAGATGGGCGCGAGTGGCGCCGGCGCCTGCGGGAACGGCCGCGTGCGCCGCGGCGCCGTCGGATCGCCGGTGTCGTCGCCGGACACGCCGATCAGGTCCTCGGCCTCGGCGTAGTGACGTTCCAGCTCGTCATAGCGATACGGCCAGGCCGCGCCGGAGTCGCCCACCACGTCGGTGTCACCGGCGAAGTCCTGCTCCCGGAACCGGAAGGACACGCAGCCGTAGAAGACCGACGGGCCACCGACACACGCGTAGCCACCGATCACCGGCTTGTAGGCGCCGCGATCGCAGCGGTACGGGATGTCGGTGGCGTAGTGCGGGGTCAGCTCGAGCGACGACTCCGGCCGCCACGCCGCCGCGCCTCGGTCGACCCAGTCGCCGCGTTCGATCATCAGCACTCTGGCGCCTGCCGACAGCAAGCGGTGCGCCACCATCGAGCCGCCGAAGCCGCTCCCCACCACGATCACGTCCCGGCGGTATGGCATCGACCGCAGGGTCAGTGCCGTGCCGAGGTGTCACAAGTACCCGAAAGTATAGTGGGAGTGTGCGATAGGTTTCGCGCATCGTCCGGTTTCGACGGATGACCGGTACTCCTTGGAGTACTTGGTATCCGCGACCGGGCCCACTAGCGTGAGGCGTCGGTGAGTGTGCGAACGCGTCGATTCGTCCCCGCGCCGCGGCGAGGGTCCACCGCGCACGCGCCACCAGCCTCACGGGTTGTTCACGCCGGCGTGAACAACCCGTGTGAGGGATCACGACGTTCCGTGAGCGACGCCTCTCGGCGTGGTCGCTGCACTGTCCGGTCACGAGGCTCCACGTGACCATCGACTCTCTCGGCGCTGAGCTCGGCATCTACGGAGGCACGCTGGTGGTGTGCTTCGTGGGTGGGCTGGTGCCGGTGGTGAACACCGAGATCTGGCTCGTCACCGTCACGCTCCTGGTGTCGAGCCCGGCGCCCTTGCCGGCGGTGGTGGTGCTGGCGGCCGTCGGCCAGATGCTCGCCAAGAGCCTGCTCTTCGTCACGGCGCGGGGAGCGGCGAGTTTGCCCTCGGGGCGCCACCGCGAGCGCATCGAGCGGGCGCGGGTCGCGATCGCGCGCTGGCGGTCGCGGCCGGCGCTCCTGTTCGTCAGCGCGTCGGTGGGGATCCCGCCGTTCTACGTGATCACGCTCCTGGCCGGCGGCCTCGGCGTCCGCTTCCGGACGTTCGCGGCCATCGGCTTCCTGGGCCGCGTCGCGCGCTTCGGCGTCGTGGTCGCGCTGGCCTGGACGGGAGGCTCGTGATGGAGGAGCGCGATCCCTCAGCGGGCCGGCGCGCGCTGGGCGCGGTGGCGGTGCGCATGCGGACGATGGCGACCTTCTGCGACCTGGCGGCGTTCACGCTCCACGAGATCGGCCTGCTCTTCCACCCGGTCGGTGCCGCCCTCGAGATCCATGATCGCAACCACCCGCTGGTGTGCATCGCCAGCGAGTGGTTCGACGCGGCCGTGCTCCATCGTTACTTGATGACGGGGTTCCAGCACGATCCGTGTCTGGCCTTGATCCGCGAGACCCTGTCGCCCGTGGTCATCTCCGACGTGTTGGCGCCGCGCCAGGCCCGCGAGCTGGCTGCCGCCTACGGCTGCCCCGACGCCTCGTCGCGGCACACCACCCTGGCGCCGCTGATCGGCGACGGCGAGATGCTCGGGGTGGTGCGCGTCGCCTTCGAGCGCGAGGTCAGCCACACCGTGCGTGAGGACCTCGGCCTGCTCGCCGGTTACGTGTCGGTGCGCCTCGCCCACCTCGGCTTCTCGCGCTCGGGCACGCCCGATCCGCTGGGCGCGCTCACCGGCCGCCAGCTCCAGGTCGCGCACATGGTGGCGCGCGGCATGCGCAACGCCGAGATCGCCGCCGAGCTGGGCGTGTCGATCGACGGCGTGAAGAAACACGTCAAGCTCGCCCTCGACGCCCTCGATCTCGTCAACCGCGCCGAGCTCGCCGCCGTCGTCACCCGCGCCGCCAGCAACCCTGCCACCAGCGATCTCGGCTGCGACCCGGTCGGCTATCACGTCCTCAAGGGCGCGGGGCAGGGATGAGCCAGGTCGAGGAGACGGTCAGGGACGTTTCGCAGCGCGAGCGCCAGTAGCCGGGCCGCAGCTTGGCGTGAGCGATCGCGACGATCCGTATGACGTCGTCGACGACACAATAGACGATCGAGAAGGAGAACCGACGCAACACGAACCTCCGCACCTCGCGGCCGGCGATGACACCGTCACGCTGCCATGCCTCGGGTTGTTCGACGATCAGCGCGATCGCGTCGTCGACGACGTCGATGAGGTCGAGGCTCAGGCCCGGCAGTTGCTCGTCGTACCACTCCCCCGCTGCGTCGAGCTCGGCGAGCGCGGCGGGATGGAACCCGTACCCCGCGGCGGTCGCGCGCGTCGGCGTTGGAGGCGCGCGCGGGCCCGCTCGCGCAAGCGTTCCACGGCCGCCGGACCGTCCTCGAGCGTCACCGCACCACGCTCGATCTCGTCCACGCGGCTAGCGATCTCGTCGTGCCAGGCACGTTCGACGTCGGCCGGCTCCTCGTGGTCGTCGAGACTCTCCAGGAGCGTTCGCGCAGCGTCGGCGCGATCGGCCGCCGGGAGCTTCAGCAGCTCGTCGACGAGTTGCGAGCGCGTGGCCATGCCTCGACCGTAGCCGGGACCGTCGCACGGCGCCACCTCACCGCAGCACCCACACCACCGTGAGCAGCTCGAGGGCGACGACCCAGAGGGTGCAGGAGACGACGCTGGCGGTCATGCCGCGGGTGACGGCGTCGGCGTCGGGTTTGGGCGCGGAGCCCTTGGCGACGACGTCGCTGGCGATGCCCCAGCCGTACATCCACACCAGGAAGTAGGCGCGCGCGGTGTACTCGGCGCGCTCGGGGCGGGGATCGAACAGCTCGGCGGTGAGCAGCGGCCACGGCTCGCTCATGCCCAGCGAGCGGCACACCAGCATGCCGCCGGCCACCATGCCGAGCGCGAAGATGACCGACACCAGCAGGTACGAGATCGCCACCGTGGTCCACGCCGGCGCCCACAGGTACGCGCGCTGGTTCACGCCCAGCGCCTCGAGCGCCAGGGTCTGCCGGCCCAGCCCCATCGAGCCGAGCCAGGCGTTGGTGGCGCTGCCCGAGGCGGCGACGTACAGGATCGCCGACAGCGCCGGCGCCAGCGCGATGATGTGGGCGCCTCCGATCTGGCGCAGGAGCGCGTCGGGGCGCACGCCGGCGCCGCCGATCTGGCTCACCACGTAGAGCACGGTGTAGCCGATGAGCACGCTGACGATGGCGTAGAAGAGCAGCGGGCGTAGCAAGGTCTGCGCGACCACGCGGCGGGCCACCGTCGCGGCGTCGCGCGGGCGCCCGAACACCTGGCGGGGCAGGTGCCACAAGGACCACGCCGCGACCGCGAACGGCCGCGTGACCGGCTCGGCGCGCGCGGCGAGCCGTTGCCAGACCGGGCGCGTCGACGCCGGGCCGCGCGGCGGCGGCTGGTCGCCGAACTCCTCGAGGTGATCGCAGAGCGCGTCCTCGAGCGCGAGCAGCCAGCGGCCGCGTTCGGCCTCGTCGGTGCCGTCGGTCTCGAGCGGGCCTGGCCAGTCGGTGGGGAAGAGTTGCTCGAGGCGGCGGTGCTCGAGCGAGAGCAGGAACAGGCGGTCGGCGACGCCGGCGGCGAGGGCGACGTCGTGGGTGACGACGATGGCCGACACGCCGAGCGCCTTCACCTGCTCGCGGATGAGCCGGGCCAGCGCGCGCACGCGGTGAGGATCGAGGCCGACCGACGGCTCGTCGAGGAAGAGCAGGCGGCGCCGGCTGGCCAGCACGCGGGCCACGGCCACGCGCTGGGCCTGGCCGCCCGACAGCGAGCCCACCGGCGTTCCCCGGCGTGCGACGTCCTCGTCGAGGCCGACCCGGGCCAACCAGGTCGCGGCGTCGGCGGTATCGGTTTCGGTGTCGGCGGCGGCGGCGCCGGCGTCGCGCTCGCGCGCGTGCGAGAGCGCGAGGTCGAGGTTGCCGGCGACGTCGAGGTGATCGAAGAGCGCGCCGCGCTGCGGGACCAGCCCGAGGTCGTCGCGATCGAGGGCGAGCCGCTCGGTGCGCACGTCCCAGCCGCCGCGGGCGAGCTCGTCGGGCTCGAACAGCACGCGCGCGAACGTCGACTTGCCGGCGCCGCTGCCGCCCAGCAGCACCACCACCTCACCGGGCGCGACCGCGAGCGACAGGTCGTCGATCAGCACGCGCCCGTCGGGCAGCGCCACGCGGAGGCCGCGCACGTCGAGGCGCGGGGAGTCGGGCACGAGCCGACCGTAACACGGCGCTCGGAGCGGCGTAGGATCGGGACGTGGAGGCTCGTCGCACCATCATCGCGGCCGTCGAGATCGCCGCGGTGATCGCCGGTGTCGTCATCGGTGGCAAGTACGGCGTCATGCTGCTGCTCGTGGTGGCGTCGGTGGCGATCATGGTGCGCGGCGGCCGCTGGTTCGAGCCGCGCGACGGCGATCGCGGCGCGGCGTGGTCGGCGCTGGGCGGCATGATCATCGGCGTCGCCGCCCTGGGAGCGGCGTGGATCGCCTCGCCGGCCATCGTCGAGTCCGTCGGTCGCGACGTCGAGTGGACCACCGAGCCCGTGGTCCGCGGCTCGGTCCAGCTCGCCACCACCGTCATCCTGGTGACCGTGGTCCTCGGTCTGGCCGCCGAGCTGGTGTTCCGCCGCTGGCTGCTCGACCGGATCGCCGGGGCCGTGGTCGCCAGGGGCGAGCCTCGCCAGGTTGCACTCGCGGCCGGGGTCATCGTCGCGGCAATGATCGAGGCAGCGGTGTCACCCACCGGGGCAGGAACGCGCGTCGGCGCCGTCATCGCCAGCGGCGGCCTCGGCGCGATCTACGTGACCTCAGGAGGCCGGATCGCAGCCTGCCTTACTGCCCGCCTGGCGTTCGATGTGGGTGCAATTATCGTCCAGGCGCTGCGCATGACCCCCTGATCACCTCCCAGGTGTGGGCGTGCAGGCATTTGGCGGCAAATCGACCGTGACGCGGTTACGGATCGTGTCCCACGCGTGTCTCATGAGCGAGCGCGCGCCAACTCCCCCGAGGATGCCCGGACTCTTCGGTTCACATCTGGTCCGCGCCTTGCTCCATCTACCAGCCATGTCGTTCGCCGCTCGCACCACGCAACCGATGGCCGTCCCCTGGCTCACCGCCCGGCATGGTCAACCCGCGCGACTCCTGGTCACGCTGGAGCGGCGCGTGTCCCTGGTGGTCGAGGACGGGCTCAACCCGATCCCCGACCCATTCGCGCGGGTGCTGGCGATGGAGCTGATCGCCCTCCTCACCGTCGAGAGCCGGGCCGGCGACATCCTCGAGCAGCGCCGCGTGCGCGCCCACGCCACCGACGTCGCCCGCTTCGCCGGCGCCGTCCTCGAGCAGATCGAGCTGGCGTGCAACCTGTGCCCCGGCATCGACGTCGCCGTCACCCGCGACGAGGCGCCGATCTGGCTGCCGGTACGTGCCGGGCTCTCGACGCTGGTGGTGGAAGGCGAACGCGTGTCTGTCACCGATGTCGTGGATCGGCCGCCGCTGACCGCCGAGGATCTCGAGCTCACCCGCCGCGCCCGCCGCCGCCCGATCGTCGCGGCCGGGACCGCTCCTCCGCCGTTCCGCTGACGCCG
>SXJR01000067.1 GCA_005779305.1 Myxococcales bacterium | reverse complement strand
GAACAGCGCCGAACCGTGGGCCTTGGGCAGCACGCCGACCTCGACCGAGATCGCGCGGATCTCGTCGAGCGCGCGACCGTCGATGCGGCGGCGGGTCGAGAGGGTGAGCTGGCGGGCGTACTTCTTGACCAGCTTGGAGAAGGCGCCGTCGACGTCCTTCTTCTTGCCGGCCCAGGGCTGACCCTCGGCGCACAGCACGGCAGCGACCTCGGCATGGACCTCGCTGATCGCGGCGCCCCGCTTCTTCTTCTCGCGGGTGGCCATGGCCTCGGCCAGCTTCTCCGAGCCCAGCTCCTTGACCCGCTTGTGCAGCTCCTCGTCGGTGACCGGCGGCGTGAACGTCCGCTTGGGCTTGCCGACCGCGGCCCGCAGCTTCTCCTGCAGCTCGATGAGCGGCCGGGTCGCGTCGAGGGCGAACATGAGCGCGTCGATGATCACGGGCTCCTGCAGCTCGTGCATCTCGCCCTCGACCATCATGATCGCGTCCTTGCTGCAGGCCACGATGATGTCGAGGGTGCTCTTCTTGCGCTCCTCGTAGGTCGGGTTGGCGATGAACGCGCCGTCGATCATGCCGAGGCGGACCGCGGCGAGCGGGCCGTCCCACACCAGATCGGAGATGGTGATCGCCGCCGAGGCGCCGGTCATGGCCAGCACGTCGGTGGGGTTGGTCTTGTCGTGGCTGATGACGCTGGCGATGATCTGCGTGTCGATGAACCAGCCCTTGGGGAAGAGCGGGCGGCACGGGCGATCCATCAGCCGGCACACCAGGGTCTCGTCGGTGCTCAGGCGACCTTCACGGCGGAAGTAGTTGCCCGGGATCTTGCCCGAGGCGTAGAACTTCTCCTGGTACTCGCAGGTGAGCGGCATGAAGTCGATGTCGCGCGGCTGCTGCGAGCCGGTCGCGGTGACCAGGACCATGGAGCCGCCGCAGCGGACGATGACCGAGCCGCCGGCCTGCTTGGCCCACCAACCGGTCTCGATGGAAACTTCCTTGCCACCGACGACGCACGTTTCGATAACCTTGGGCATGAGATAGACCTTTCCTGTCAGGGTGAAGGGTCGTTCCCTCGTTGTTGCCCCTGCGGTTGGTCCCTCACTCCAGCCCCTCATCGCACCCGAAGGTCCGATGAGCGGCTCGACAGAAAGTCCAGGCCGTCAGGTCACGCGGCGGGAACGACCCTGTTGGGGGTCGTTGCGTTTCGCGAGCGACTAGCGACGGAGCGCGAGCTGCTCGATGAGCTTCTTGTAACGGTCGGAGCTCTTGCGCTTCAGGTAGTCGAGCAAGCTGCGACGCTGGCCGACCATCTTGAGCAGACCGCGACGCGAGTGGTGGTCCTTGTTGTTGGTCTTGAGGTGCTCGGTGAGGTGAGCGATGCGCTCGGTGAGGAGCGCGACCTGCACCTCCGGCGACCCGGTGTCGCTGGTGTGCTGCTTGAACTTGCCGATCGTGTCTTGCTTGCGAATGGTGGAGACGGGCATCTGTTCTCTCGAGTCGCCAGCGGGCTCGCCCTGCGTCATGCAGGACCAGCGTCGCGGCCGGTTGTGAGGGCGCAGATTGAAGCAACCCGGCGGCCGCGTCAAGAGAACGCGGAAGCCATATAAGTCACTGTAACGCCAGGGTTTCCATCAGGACGCGGTGGTAGCGGAGGGTGGTCCCGTCGCGCTCGCAGATCGCGATCACCTCACCCGACTCCGAGACCATCTGAAACGTGCCCTGGGCGACCCCCGCGAAGAACGCGGGCTCGAGGCGGCGGCCGTCACGGACGTCGCGGACCCGGCCGGCGGGAATGGTGAGAGACGGCAGCCCCATGGCGCGCGCTGACGGGATGAGCCGGGCCCGGGCCGACATCGGCGAGGTGATGCCCTCGAGCGGGACGGCATCGCCGAGATGGAAGCGTCCGCTCGACGTGCGCTGCAGCGCCGTCAGCGTCGCGCCGCAGCCGAGGCGCGCGCCGAGATCGCGGACCAGGCTGCGAACGTAGGTGCCCTTGCTGCAGGTGATCGCGATGCGGACGCGCGGCGGCGACAGCTCGAGCAGCTCGAGCCGCACGAAGCGGACCGGCCGGGGCGCGCGATCGACCTCGACGCCGGCGCGGGCCATCTCGTGCAACCGCACCCCGCCCTGCTTGATGGCCGAGTGCATCGGCGGCACCTGCTCGGTGGTGCGGGCCAGCGCGCTCAGCGCCGCCACCATCTCGCCCCGCCCGATCGCCGCGGCGCCGGCGGCGTCGCGGTTGACCACGGTGCCGTCGATGTCGTGGCTGTCGGTGTCGAGGCCGAGCTCGAGCTCGGCCTCGTAGGCCTTGTCCTCGGCGGTGAGCCACTGCACCAGCTTGGTGGCGGTGCCGACGCATACCGGCAAGACGCCGGTGGCTAGCGGGTCGAGCGTGCCGGTGTGGCCGGCGGTGATGATCTCGGCGCGGCGGCGCACGTCCTCGACCACCGCCCACGACGTGAGGCCGCGGGGCTTGTCGATGACCAGGACGCCGTTGAGCTCGTCGCGGCGCTTCTTCACGGTGGCGGCAGCGAGTTGATCCACGCGTCGACCGCGGCGAGTCCGGCGGTGTCGAGCTGCTCGCGGGCGATCGGAGGCATCTGCACGGCGCCGACGATGTTCATGCGGTTGTGGACCGCGCTCTGGGCGGTGTTGCCGCCGAGGACGACGTGCGAGCCGGCCGGCGCCAGCGTGGCGGTCACGTTGACCGCGGTCATGTAGGTCGGCGTCACCGCCCACGACGAGCGCTGGTTGGCGGCGGTGCCCAGCCGGAACTGCACCGGCACCGTGTTCATGGTGACGTCGGAGGACGGGTTGTGGCATCCGCCGCAGTTGCTGTGCATGTAGCCGAGCGCCGGCAGGATCAACGGAGTGCCGGTCTCGGCCAGGAACGGGAAGTACGTCCCGTTGGTGGGCGCCGTAGGCTCGACGGTGAGCCAGTCATCCTGGACCAGCCGATCCAGATCGAGTCCGTTGCTCGGCGCGTCGTAGTCCATCTGCAGGGCCTGCAGTCCGAGGATGATGGACTTGTTGCGGTTGGGGCCGTGGCACTGGCGGCACTTGGCCCGATCGGGGATGTCGTTCACGCCGATATCGTCGACGACGCCGCCGGGCACGGCGGTCGCGTCGGTCTCACCCGCGTCCCACTGGAACGCCACCATGAACCAGCTCGAGACATCGTCGGCGGTGCCGGTCTTCTGCAGGAGCCGGGTCTCGATGCGGGCGCCGCCGCGCGAGAACTCCTTCCACACCTTGGTGCCGGTCGGGAACGACCAGTAGTCCATGTCGGTGGTGTCGATCTTCGAACCAGGTGGCAGGTAGATCCAGCGGCGCTTGACCGCGGCGTCGGACCACAGGTGCCAGCGCGGCTCGAACTCGACCACGCCAGCGGCGATGGTCTTGGTGCCGATGTTGCTGTAGAGGCCGGTCTCCGACAGCATCGTCGGCGCCACGAACGGCCCGTCGGTACCGGCGTCGGTGGGTGCGTCGGGCTCAGCATCGGTGGCGGCATCTTGGATGCCGCCCTCATCGTCTCCACAGGCGACGAAGGTCACGGCCAGGAACGAAGCCAGGAGGAGACGCATGGACCAGAATCCTAGTCGGACTTCTCGTCGTCGTCACGCGCAGAGGCTGCCGCCGAGGCGGCCTTGGCCTCGTCCTCCTTCACGACCTCGCGGAGCTTCAGGGCCATGACCGCGGTCACATCGTGCTCGAATCGCAGCTCGGGCGGGCGCTGGATCTGCAAGCGGCGGCCGAGCGGCCCGCGCAGGAAGCCGGCGGCGGCGCGCAGGCCTTCGAGGGCCTTGGCCGCGACCTTGTCGTCGGCGTAGATCGAGATCCACACCCGGGCCACCGACAGGTCCTTGGTGCATTCGACCTGCGACACGCCGAGCACGCCGGCCGCCGTGACCCGCGGATCACGGACCTCGCGGGCGATCAGCTCGGCGAGTTGCTCGCGGATGGCGCTTTCCACTCGTTCTTTCCTGCTCATGGCCTACTCGTCGCGGGTCCATTCGGGTGGATGCCAGTCGTCGGTGGCGGCCGAAGCCTGCCAGGCGTCGGCGTCGGCGAACCAGTCCTCGCCGTAGGTCTGGACCTCGCGCTTGACCGCCGCGATCTCGCCCAGGCCCTGGTGGGCGACGAAGCCGAGCACCCCAGCCACCGCGCCGTCGGCGGCGTCGCGCTGCCCGGTCAGCACCGAGAAGGCCAGGTCGGCTCGCTGCCAGGTGTCCTGGCCGCCGACCTCGACCAGCACGACGTGGAACCGCTCACGCACGCGGTCGCGCAGCTTGCGCACCACGCTGCGCTTCTCCTTGAGGGAGTGGCTGTGCGAGACGACCAGAGAGAAGCGACAGACGCCGACGTGCATACGTCTATAGCGTCGCCGCCTCCTCGATGACCTCGTAGACCTCGATCACGTCGCCGACCTTCAGATCGTTGAAGCCGGCGAGCTGGACACCGCACTCGTAGCCGTTCTGGACCTCGCTGACGTCGTCCTTGAAGCGGCGCAGGCTGCCGACCTTGCCCTCGTAGATCTGGACCGCGTCACGGATGATGCGGAGCAGCGCCTTGCGGGTGATCTTGCCGTCGGTGACCATGCAGCCGGCGATGGTGCCGATCTTGGGGATGGTGAAGGTGTTGCGCACCTCCAGCTTGCCCATCGCCTGCTCGCGCTTGATGGGCGCGAGGAGGCCGGCCATCGCCGACTTCACCTCGTCGAGGGCGTCGTAGATGATGTCGTAGAGACGGATCTCCACGCCTTCCTGCTCGGCCAGCTTCTGCGACTTGCCGGCGGGACGGACGTGGAAGCCGAGGACGACCGCGCCGCCGGCCTTGGCCAGGTTGACGTCGCCCTCGGTGATGCCGCCGACGCCGGCCGAGATCACGGTGACCTTGACCTTGTCGGTGGCCAGCTTGACCAGGGCGGCCTTGAGCGCCTCGGCCGAGCCCTGCACGTCGGCCTTGAGCACGATCTTGAGCTCCTTGCCGTCGCCGGCCGACTCGTTGATCCGTGCCATCACGTTCTCGAGCGAGATCTTGGACGTCGACGCCAGCTCGCGCTTGCGCCACATCTGGCGGCGGTGCTCGACCACCTGCTTGGCGGCCTTGTCGTCCTCCGCCACGTTGACCTGGTCGCCAGCCTCGGGGACGCCATCGAGGCCGAGGATCTCGACCGGGGTCGACGGACCGACCTCGTCGAGGGTCTGGCCGCGGGCGTCGAGCATGGCGCGCACCTTGCCGTAGCAGCGGCCGGCCACCAGGATGTCGCCCACGCGCAGGGTGCCTTCTTGCACCAGCACCGTCGCCATCGGGCCGCGGTTGCGGTCGAGGCGAGCCTCGATCACCACGCCGCCGGCCGGCTTGTCGGGGTTGGCGCGGAGCTCGGCCATCTCGGCCACCACGGCGATGGTCTCGAGCAGCTTGTCGATGTTCTCGCCGCGCAGCGCCGAGACGTTCACGTACTGCGTGTCGCCGCCCCACTCCTCGGGAATGAGGCCGCGATCGGCCAGCTGCTGGCGGATGCGATCGGGCTGGGCATCGGGCAGGTCGATCTTATTGACCGCCACGATGATGGGCACCTTGGCTTCCTTGGCGTGAGCCAGGGCCTCGAGGGTCTGCGGCATGACGCCGTCGTTGGCGGCGACCACCAGGATGACGAT